>NZ_CP059467.1:1875787-2188418 GCF_017894365.1 Aromatoleum bremense | reverse complement strand
AAGCAGTCCTTCTCGAAGCGCCAGATCAGGCAGTTCGGCACCGCGTCGTCGAACACCCGCGCGTCGCCCAGTTCGATCGCCTCGGTGATCGTGCCGGCGGCGAACAGCAGCCGGTTGAGCTTCACGGCGGAGGTCCCCTTGAGGAAGTCGCGCGGCGTGATGAAGATCAGCTCGCCGCCCGGCGCAAGATGGCGCACGCACTTCTCGATGAAGAACAGGTACAGGTTCGAGCGCCCGTCGAAATGTTCCGCGTGCAGCAGCCGTCGCGTCGCCGGCGGAATGTCCTGGAAGCGCACGTAGGGCGGATTGCCGATGATGGTGTCGAAGCACTCGACGACCGGATAGGCGAAGAAATCCTCGTTCAGCGCGCCGGGCGGGCAATGCGCGCGGTCGAACTCGATGCCCACTGCGCCGGGCAAGTGGCGCAGGAACGCGCCGTCGCCGCACGCCGGCTCGAGCACGCGGCCGCGATTGCGCCGCAGCGCGAGCATCGCCTGCACGACCGGCTCCGGCGTGAACACCTGGCCGAGCGCGGCGACGTCACGCAGCCCGAGTTCGAGCTGCACGCTCATGCGCGGCAGTCCGCAGCGCCGGCGCGGACGCTTCCGCGGCGGGGTGGTTGCACGGGTTTCATCGGCATCCTCGGGCTCGTATCGGGAAACAGCAAAGCCTGCGAAGATAAACCGCCGCGCAGACCGACGCAACGCGCGGCGCCCGCGCGGAGGTCCGGGAGGGAACCGTCTTCCCCGCCGCACCTCTGACGTTCGATACCGGAGCCACGCATGGGACTGACCGCTGCAGACATCGAAGACCTGCGCCGCGCGCGCGCGCTGCTCGAGAACCCCGGGCTGGCCGCGCGCATCAGCGACGTCGTCGGGTCGCCGATCGAGCGCGGCTTCGGAATGCTGCCGAAGAGCTGGAACGCGGCGGTGATGAACGCCACGCGCAAGGCGATCGAGGCCGCGCTCGACGTCGCATTGCGCACACTGGACCCCGAACGGGCCGAGACGACGTCGAACCGCTGGCACAAGCTCGCGGTGGGGACGACCGGCGCGGCGGGCGGCGCATTCGGCCTCGCGGCGCTGGCGATCGAGCTGCCGCTGTCGACGACGATCATGCTGCGCTCGATCGCCGAGATCGCGCGCAGCGAAGGCGAAGACCTCGGTTCGGCCGAAGCGCGCCTGCAGTGCGTCCAGGTGCTGGCGCTGGGCGGGAAATCCGGCCATGACGACGCCGCGGAGACGGGATACTTCGCGGCGCGCGCGGCGATGGCGAAAGCTGTCTCCGAGGCGGCGCGATACGCCACGCAGCAGGGCGCGATCGCCCGCGGCGCGCCGGCGATCGTGCAGCTCATCACCCAGGTCGCATCGCGTTTTTCGATCACCGTGTCGCAGAAAGTCGCGGCACAAGCCGTACCGGTCGTTGGCGCGGTCGGCGGGGCGCTGATCAACACTTTGTTCATCGACCACTTCCAGGACATGGCCCGCGGCCACTTCACCGTGCGCCGCCTCGAACGGGTGCATGGTGCCGACGAAGTCAGGCTCGTCTATAAGGAACTGTGAAGCTCGCCGCAGGCCGCGCCGGGCACCGCGGATATTCCCGCGGCAACACGCGAGGAGCAGTAATGGTCGTTCGTATCGTGCGGCTCGGCACGCCGCGAGCCGCAGACGAAGGGTTGCGCATCGGGACCGTGCGCCGGCCTCCGCGCGGCGTGCGGAAAACCGAGTTCGCGTCGCGCGACTGGTACGACGTCTGGTATCCGAACCTCGCACCGAGCGTAGCGACGATGAAGATGGCGCAACACGCCAGCACATCCGCCGACTGGCAGGCTTTCGCCAGGCACTACCGCGCCGAGATGGCGACGCCGGACAACAGCCGCTCGCTCGACGTGCTCGCGGCCCTGTCGCACCACGCGAATTTTTCCGTCGGCTGCTATTGCGCCGACGAATCGCACTGCCATCGCTCGATTCTTCGCGCGCTGCTGACCGAAAAAGGCGCGCGGGTGGATCCCGCCGGCTCCTGAATCCTGCGCAGCGGTGGCGTGGAACCACCTGCCGAAGAAACGGCGGGCTGAGGAATCCTGCGGGCGCGCGCCGATCAAAGTGCATGTGGAGTGCAAAAGCGCAGGCATGCCGCTATCGCCGCGCAGCTCCGGCGACAGGGTTTTTTGACTCCCCCGCAGCGTGATTCCAGCTGGTGGATCTGCCCCGAGGCACTCTCAACGGCATTCCGTCACTGAATGAATCTACTTGTTGTTGACATATCGAATACCCATTAAGCTGTATCCTCCACATGGCTCCCGCTTCTGTGCAGCAAGCCCTGTTCTGGAGCAATAGCAATGGATGCACGATCGAGTTCCCGATGGAAGAGGCAGCATCAGCTCCCGCGCCTGATTCTTCTCGCGCTGGCGGGCGCTTTTCTCGGCATCGTCGTCGACCCGGCGCTCGCGTTGCTGCCGGTCGCGCTCCACTTCCTTTTCAGGAGCTTCGGCGCACGATACGGCTCCGCGGCGGAGGGTTCTTCACCCCTGGTTGCCGACGATTCCCCGGCCCATGTTCCGGGGATCCTCGTCGAGACGCAGCCCGAACGGACCGCGGAGGTTGCCCGGGCAATCGCAGCGGTGCCCGAGCTGGACATCTGCACGATCAACCCGGCGGCGGGCAAGCTCGCCGTGATCAGCGACTGCACGCGCTTCTCCGACACTCTGGGACTGGTCGGCTGGATACGGGAAATCCCCGGCGTGGTGAGCGCCACACCGGTGTACCACCGCCAACATGTCGACGCGGCGAACGGCCCGCCGCACCGTCGCCCCGAAAAACGCCACGCTCCTTAGGCCGCTCGCCCGGGCCTGCAGCGCCGACGACACGCTGTGCAGCACGGCGCCGGAGTGCGTGCCGACGGCGGCGAAAAGCGCCGGATAGCGCAGCGCGAGCGTCAGCGCCATCGCGCCCCGCCGACAGGCCGGCGACCTCCGCCCCGTTCGCACTTGCGCCGCCCCGGCGGGCTGGATGCCGGCCGGTGGTCTAAGCTTCGGAAAGGTTTTCCGGCGTCGACGGCGCCTGACCGTGCGGACTCGCGCCGCCGGCCGCCCCCACGGAGGGAAAAGAATGAAAACGACAGCTTTCGCGCTCGCGTTCGCAGCAATCGCGGCAGCCGCGCCGGCCACTGCGGCCACGCCCGCTGCGGAGGGCGCAACCGTCAAGGTCACCCCGCTCGGAAGCCACGACGGCGAATTCTGCGCACTCGACCGCGCGATGGTCTTCGAGGACCCCGACGGTACCCGCATCCTCTACGACCCCGGGCGCACCGTGCGCGGCGCAGACGACCCGCGCCTCGGGCAGATCGACGCGGTGCTGCTGACGCATGTGCATGGCGACCATCTCGGCGACGCCCACACGCCGGCGGCGAACGCGGGAGAATGCGGCAAACCGGATGCCTCGGTGAAGGTGACGCCGAATTCCAACACTGTGAACATCGTCGTCGGCAAGAAAGCGAAACTGGTCGTCGGCGGCGAGATGCACGGCTTCCTCGCGGCCCGTCTCAAGGCGGCGGGCGGCGACCCGAAGCAGGTCCAGCTGCTGCGCTTCGGCGGCAGCGCAAAAGTCGGCGGGGTCGCCATTGCCAGCGTGCCGGCGGTGCACAGCAACGGCCTCGACCCGGCGTTTCTCGACGACGGCCACGCCGAAGCGCTGAAAGCCGCCGGACTGACCGCTTACGTCGGCCCGCCCGGCGGCTACGTGCTGAAGTTCTCGAACAGCCTCGTCGCGTACCTGTCCGGCGACACCGGCGTGACCGCCGAGCAGGATCTCGTCGTGCGGCGCTTCTACAACGCGAAGCTCGCGGTGATCAATATCGGCGGCACCTTCACGACGGGCCCGGCCGAAGCGGCTTATGTCATCAACGAAATGGTCAAGCCGAACGCGGTGATCGCGTCGCACGCCAACGAGGCGGCGACGCGGAACGGCCAGTTGCTGCCGGAGACGCGCACCGCGCAGTTCGGCAAGGCCGTGACGGTGCCGATGCGCGTGCCGCTGAGCGGCCGGACGATGACGTTCGACGCCGACGCGAAGTGTCTCTCCGGCTGCTGAACATCAATCGGCGGAGTCGGCGAGCTTCGCCAGATAGGCACGGATCCGCTTCGCGTTGGCGCCGACGTCGCTGACGCCGACGCGCGACGCCGAGCGGACGTCGATGCGGCTGCCGCCGTCCGTCGGCGCGACACGCACGACGACATCGTCCCTGAAGCCGAACCACAGCGTCGTCGCCGTCGCTTCGATCCGTCCCGCGGCAGCATCCTGCGCGACGATCTCCCAACCCATCGCGCGCGCTGCCCGCAATGCGCGCGCGAACGCTTGCGCGGGCGGCAGCGACAGCACCAGCGGCCGGATGTCCGGATAGGCGCGGCGCTGCGCCTCGGCAATTGCCGGGCCGCCATGCTCGGGCGGGTTCGACGCGTCGCCCCGCTGCGCCAACACCGCGGCGAAAGCCGGCGGATTGTCGAGGTCCGTGCTGAGGTCGTGAATCGGCGGCACCTTGCCGGCCGCCTGCATCCAGTACGCCGGCACGGCCGCGACGGCGAGGCCGAGCGTGAGCGTGGCAGCGAACCAGAGGCCCCGTCCGGCGCGCAGCTTCGGCGCGAGCAGACCGACGAGCGCAACCGCGGCCGCCGCGAGCCCGAAATACGCGGCCCATTTCAGCAGCAGGAAGCCGGTCTGAAACGGCCACAGCCCGAAGCGCGTGCCCGAGCCGGACATGAACAGCACCAAGGCGGCAAGGATCGCGACGCCCAGCGTGAGGCGGGACAGCATCATGTCGAAGTCTCTCAGAGGGGCCATAGGGTCGAGAGGGGCCATAGGGTCAACAGAGGGACCATAGGGTCAGGTCTTGCAATGCAAGATCACCTCTTCCCGGAATTTTCATGGCTTCGCACCATTCTGCTCACGGTGGAGTAGTGCACGCCAAAATGCTCTGCGATCGCCGCCATCGTATGCTGGCCCGACAGGTACGCACGGGCCATCGCTTCGCGGCGCCCATAGCGCGACTCAAAATCCGTCAGCGGCTGAGGCGCCCCCCGCCTTTGCGCACGCGGGATTTCATCCAGTGACGGCCTCTGCTCCAGTTGCGTATGCATCTGGGCCACAAAAGCTTCCGAGCCCAAGTAAATCTGCCCGCGCAACTGCGTCCATATACTCGGCAGCCGCGCACCCTGGTGCACGAACTGAACGTACTTGCGAATCGCGCTGACACGCCGCCGTCCGAATTGCGCGAGTACCCAGTCGGTCCGCAGCCACTCGGGCGCCGGCGCCAACCCGCACGTGGAAAGGTAGCTGCTCCATCGCCAGCTTTCGGGTTCCCTGACCATCCCGGCGCGCAGCGGGTTCAGCACCACGTACCGCGCGAGTTCGAGCAGGTAGCTGTCACGCTCGACCAGAATAGCCTTGTATCGGCCCTGGAACACATGTCCTACCCGCCCATGCAAGCGATTGAATCGTTGCGTATAAACGCCATTGAGTTGGCGCATCCCCGCGGCGAGATTCGCCTCCGGCGTCTCAATCACCAGATGGTAGTGATTGGTCATCTGGCACCAGGCGTGGCACACCCAGTTGAAGCGCTTGCACACCTGCCCCAGCACCGCCAGCCAGATTTCCCGGTCCTCCTCCGACAGGTAAATATCATCCCTGCCATCGCCGCGCGAGGTGACGTGGTAAAGACCTCCGGAGAGTTCGAGTCTCAAGGGACGTGCCATGGCAGCACTATGACAGAGGAGGATGCGCTATTGCAAGACCTGACCCCAGATCTGTGCACAGATCCGTGCGGCTCTATCGAAAAACGGGCGCCAGGGCGCCCATCCGGGGTGGCAGTCGGCGTCAGAACGTGTGGCGCAGGCCGGCGACGAAGTTGTCGCTGTCTTCGCCCGTGATCTTGCTGCCGTCGACCGTATTGCTAGCGAGGTTGGTCTGGCTCGTCAGGCTGCCGTTGTCGTTGCGCAGGAAGCCGGTATACAGCGTGGTGCGCTTGGACATCGGGTAAGTGTAGGCCAGCACCCAGGACTTGACGTCGTAGTCGCTGCCCTGGTCGGCGTCGAGCTTACCCCAGGCGACATGGACCTTGCCGGTGCCGGCGGGGACGACGGCGCCGATCTGGAAGAGCTTGTCGGTGTTGCCTGCTTTGCCGATGACGTCCTTGACTTGCTGGTAGGAGCCGAGCACTTTCACCACGCCGAAGTCATAGGCGGCACCGAGCATCCATTCCTTCTGGTCCTTGCGGTCGTCGCCGCCTTCGATCTGCTGGAAGGTCAGGCCGGCGGCGAGCGGGCCGCCCTTGTATTCGAGGCCGAGGCCGAGCTTGTCGTTGCTGCGGCGGTCGTCGTCCTGGTTCGTCTCGTTGAAGCTGTAGATGGCGTTCACGCTCAGGCCGCCGAAGCTGGGCGACTTGTAATTGATCGAATTGTCGAAGCGCGAGCCGCTGCCGGCGTCGATCGTCGACTTGGCCGCCTTGGCGAGCTGGATCTGCGGGCTGAGCGCGCTGGAGCCGGCGGTGGCGTCGTATTTGTTCACGAAATAACCGGGCGCGTACTGGCGACCGAAGCCGAGGAAGCCGAGGCCGCCCTGCAGGCCGACGAACTGCTGGCGCGCGCCGCTGGTGCCGACGCCTTCGTTCTTGTCAAGATTCAGCGCGTATTCGAGGACAAACAGCGCCTTCAGGCCGTTGCCGAGGTCTTCACTGCCCTTGAAGCCCAGGCGCGAGCCCGACAGGCCGCCGCTGTTGACCCCGGTGAAGGTGTTGTCGTCATACTTGCCGTAGCCGAAGTAGGTGTCGGCGACGCCATACACGGTGACGTTGGACTGCGCCAGCAGCGGCGTGGAAACGGCGCCCGCGAGCGCCAGGGCGATGAACTTGGCCTTCATGGTTTCTCCTTGGTCGGATGAAAGGAACGAAATCAGGAAGAGCAGTTTCGCAACACCGTGTTACATAGTTGCTACAGCCGGGCCGCCTTCGTCCTGCCCCGTTGAAAACGGGTGCCTGGACGCCGGCCCACACACATGGGGTCACACACACATGGCACACACATGGGTCCACACATGGGGTCAGGTCTTGCAATACAACACTTCCTTTCCAGGAGTTCTCATAGCTTCGCAAAGCTTTCCGAGCTCATATGACGTACTGCTACCGGAAATCATAAAGCCCGCTAACAGCGCGGGCTTTATCGATTATTGCGACGTGCTGCGACCCCGCAACCTCATTCAATTGCACCTGAATATTGAGTTAGCCGTGAAACCCGCGCCGCTACTGGGCTTCTCTCAATGTGGATCAGTGGTGGGTACACGCATGGGTGCACACATTTTCACGTCTTGAGTCCATAGGCCAGATTGTGCCAAGCAGCGCGCACGGATACCGGGTGTTCGTGGAAACCGATGTGGTAACCGCGACCATGGAAACCCGCTTTGCATGCGTACCTCTTTGCGTAACTGCTTAGCTGCGTACCCTGGTCTTCGTGGTAACCACCTTGGTAAACAGTTCCGCGCCGTGCCGGCGTGCCGGTTCGCGTCCTCGGCTATTTCAGGTTAGCGCTCTCACGATTGATACCGGTCGGTTTCCCAGCTTGAAGCGCCGGACTTTCAGCCCTCCCCCCGTCGCAGCGCGCGTCCCGCCGGGCTTGCTCTTGCGCCTGTAGCGCCCGCCCCAGCGCCCGCAGTTGATCGCGCCAGCCGCCCTTGAAAGCGTTGCGCGATACCTGCGCCTTGCCTTCAGCGGTTCGCGGTCCCGTCGATTGTTCCCACGGTCGCCATTGCCGGATCAGTTCGGATTGTCGCGCCCGGCGCTCGGGTGTCCAGCCGTTGCCCATTCTCGACCTCGAATAGTTTGCTTTGCTCGGTTTCGTTTTCCCGCGCGCACGATCCCGCGACGGTTCCGTTGTTGATCTGCTGCGGCCCCGTCGTGACGTTCGCCTGTTTGGCGAAGATCATCGGCGGATTCTTGATCGTCGCCAGGGTTTCCAGCGTTGCCCGGCTCTGCGATTGCGCACGCAGTGCCAGCCGCATGAAGGCTTCGATGTTCGGCGTGTGCCCTTGCTCCATCGCCCGTTCGGAGAGCCGCACGAACAGCGTTTGAAGCGCCGTCGCCTGAGCCGCAAGCATCTGTTCGGCGTGGGTCATGTCGCCCTGATTGACCGCCTCGCCGCGATCTTTCAGCAGCCGGATCATGGCAGGGGTATCGAGTTGATCCTTGAGGCCCGGTTGCTCGCACGCCGACACGATGCGAAACGCGCCCACTTCGGGCGCGATGATCGCCTGAGCATAGTTGCGGTGTGTCACCTCGGGGTCGTCGTCGGCTCGGCAATGGATCGCCTTCCTCGGCTTCGGGGTTGGTGGCGTTTTCTTCCTGGTCATGGCGTCGTCCTCGATCAGTGCAGCCGATTCAACTCGGTCGCATCCTTCGCCAGGATCGCATCAGGCAGGCCCATCGCTGCCGCATCGGCCCTGAGCACATCCATGTGCTGCTGCACCTCGTCTGCGGGGATGCCCAGCTTCGCCGCCAGCGCATCGGGGCTGTAGAACCTCTGGCCGTCGTCGTCGCACGCGCACGGCTCAGGGATCAGGCCCATGTCCTTCGCCATCGCGGACATTTCATCCACGAACCACGAAGGCGCGGTGTGCACCACCATCAACCACAGCCGCCGCGTGATCGGGTGATCGTCACCCAGGCCAGCAGCGGTAGCGTGGTACTGCGCCATCAGCGCGGAGAACTCAGGGGGGAAGGTCTTTTGCATGGTCAGTCCTCGAAGGTCTTGTAGCTGGCGCAGCTCGCGCCCTGGTCGTCGGGTAGCTTGCGCAGCGGGTGATGCAGTCCATACGCGGCAGGAAGATCGTCACGCCCGCCGCCGCAGTAGCCCGCCGACAGGCCCGGCCTCTTGCGGTGTCGGCAAGTCGAGCAGCCCCGCGCCGTCGTTTCCGTGCGTACCTCGTTGCGTACTTGCGTGCGTACTTCGGCCAGCGGTTCAGCCGCCACAGCATCGGGATAGGCCACCAGTGCCTCGGCATGGTCGGCAGCGGGCGCGAACCACACTTCAAGCGGCTCGCGGTCGGCGTAGTGCAGCAGCCAGCGCGCTGCCCGGATGGGCGGCGCGGTGTCGCTCGGCAGCGTTTCGCTGGAATCGCCCCCGCCTTTGCCTTTTTCTGCCGTTCCAGCCGTTCCAGCCGTTCCGCCCAGTGTTTGCAAGGGATTTGCTGGAACGTCTGCGGGAACGTCTGCCGTTCCAGCCGTTCCAGCGGCCCGTTCCAGTCTGGCGAGCAGGTCATCAAGCCCCATTGCCCACCCCATGCAGCGCGTCGGCACGGACGGGATAGACGCGTACCTTGCGCCCGCCGACGTTCTCTGTTTTCGAGCGTTCGCCCGTCGCGCTCGCTTTGGGGATCACGCCGCAGGATTCCAGCACGTCGAGCGCCCGCTTGAAGTCGAAGCCCTTCAGCGCCTCGCGCAGCCCGTCCGCATTGAACAGGTACAGCCGCCCGCCCGCATCGTCAGGCTTCCACCAGCCCGCCCGGTCACGGATCGCCGCGCCGTCTGCCGTCCAGTCGGAGAACCGGCTATCCCCATGCCGTTCGAGGAATCCGGCCAGCTTGTCGAGGATTTGCCGCCGCTCGTCGTTGCCGCCGCCGCGCATGGCTCGCCACGCCTGGAACCCGATCACCGCAGCGTCGAGCGCCGCCTGTTCCGGCCAGCCGGTGATGCCGTACTCGGTCGCCAGTTCGCCCGCCAGCGCCAGCAGTGCAAAGCGGGATGCCGCTCGCTTGTCCTGCCCTTCGGCCTCTGGCGGATTGAAGGCAGGCAGCGCCTTGAAGCGTTCGAGCCGCCCGGCCATGTCGCGCTCGTCGTGCGTCAGCCGTTCGAGGAACGCCCGCCCGGCCCGGCCATGATGTTGAGTCGCCGCCCGCTTGATCGCATCCGACAGCGCGGTGCCGGTTGCCATGCCGTGCAGTTCATCGAAGCAGCCGAAGCGCCGCGCCGCAGGAATGTCGAGCAGCCGCACAGCCTGCCCGGCCTTCGTGCGTTGCCCGCCTTCCATCATCGTCGTGCCGATGGTGCGCTCGCCCGTCGACACGATGAACGCCTGCCACCGGGTCACGGATCGCGCCGCGCCCGTTCGGCTCGCCCGCTGCTTCCCGCGCCCGTTGCCCAGGCTGTAGACGATTGCGCCCACCTCGCGGGGATCGCATTCGCTGATTTCGTCTAGCGCCAGCAGGCAGTCATTGAGCAGCGCCGCCGCGCCCTCCATCCCGTTCGCGGTCGCCCGCCAGCTCCGCCGATACCCAGGCCCGCCCCACACGGAACACGCGGCTTCCAGAATCGTCGTCTTGCCGGTCGAGGAATCGCCCACGAAATGCAACCCGCCGCCCTCGGTATTGGTGCGCTTGAGCAGCGGCCCGGCGAACGCCGCCGACAGCGCCAGCAGGAACAGGGGATTCTCCACCGCCCGCGCCGCGATCTCGGCTTGCCACCCGTCGAGCGTTCCGGCCTGCCCATGCTCGTCGTGCGAGCGTTCGCCGCTCTGGAAGATCACGCCCGCCGCGTTCGGCCCGATCACCGCATCAGGCAGCACGAACACACTGCCGCACCATCCGACTTGCAGCGCGCACCGGATGCGCTTTTTCGGCGTGCGCTCTTGCAGGTAGCGCGCTAGGTTCTGGCGTGCAAACGGATCAAGTTCCAGCCCCATCGCCAGCAGTTCGCCGCGCAGGTCGGAACCGTCGCCCTTCAGCAGTTCCATCGGCATCGCCCACGAACGCCAGCGGCCCGCCGTGTTCTTGAAGCGGAGCAGCCGCCCGAAGTTGTTTTCTCCGCCGTCGAAGGTCTGCGCCTCGATATGCAGCGGCCCGCATACCCAGGTGTCGACGGGAACCGGCATTTCCTCCTTCTTCGGCTTGCTCATGCCGTGCAGCCACACGCCCGGCCTCAGCCTTCGCCCGGTGTCGAGCAGCGTCCAGTCGTCATACACCTTGAAGCAGGGGCGTTCATCCTCTGGCACGGACGGAACCGCCGTTTCCTCGGTGTCGCCACCCTCGCCAGCGGTCGCGGCCTCGATCAGATCGGCCAGCGCCGGAACGCCTGGAACGTCTGCCGTTCCGCCTGCCGTTCCGCTAGAACCCGCGCCGTTATTGGGCGGAACGTCTGGAACGTCTGGAACGTCGCCAAACGGATGAAGCAATGCGCAATCAGCCTCAGCGCCCTCAGCCGCCCCCAGGCCAGAAACATTTTTCAGCGAGCTATTGAGTTCACGTTCTTCACGTTCTGCCGTTCCGGCCAGTATTGGCGCGGGGTTCGCCTCGATCAGCGGAACGTCTGCCACGTCTGCGCCGAAAAGATCAGCGGTCGCGGTATCGAGCAGGTCATTCGCCATGACGCGCCCCTTTCCGACGGATCGCCGCCAAGTCGTTGAAGTCGGAACCCGCCACGCCCTCGGGGAACTCGGGAACGATCAGCTTCGCCCCGGTCGCCTTCGCCGCAGCGGTTGCATACGTCACGCCCGGATTGCCTTCGGTCTGGCGGTCGTTGTCCGCGCAGATCACCAGTTCAGCACCAGCCCAGGCGGAACGCGCCGCCGTCGCCACTGGCAGCAGGCTGCCCGCGTTCATCGCGCACAGCACCGGGTGCCCGGTTTCTTCGTGCAGCGTTGCGCCGGTCGCCCATCCCTCGCAGATCACGATGATTGCCGGGTTGGTGAAGTCGCCAATCGGAGAGAACAGGCCACCGGCCCGGCCCGGCTTGAACCGCTTGCCGCCGTCCGCCTGGATGCGCTGCACGTTCCACAGCAGCCCAAAAGCATCGAACAGAGGAACGATCAGCAGCCCGCCACGCTGGCGCAGGTTGTGCGGCTTCACGCCCTTCCTGGTCAGGTACGGGTGCGCTGGGTCAGCCGGTGCCGCAGCATCCCATTCGGCCCGCGCCTCGATAGCCCGCGCCTCGTGTTCCGCCCGCCGCTCGGCTTGCGCCTTGATCTTCGCCGCCTCGATCAGCTTGGCGAACGCCTCGCGCTCGGTGTCGCTCATGCGCTTGCCGTCCGCCACCCACGTCGAGCGCAGCCCGGTTTTCCAGTTGCCGAACACGCCCGCCGCCCGGCCATCCAGATGCAGCGAATACCAGCCGTTGAGCGTGCCGCGCCGGTCGCCCTCGACGTGAAAGCGATGCAGCAGCCCGTCCGCCTCGATCACCGCAGGCGGAACGATTCGGCTTTCGTGCATCGCATCGCGGAAGGCTTCGATGATGTCGCGCGCGTTCACAGCCACACCTCCGCGAGCAGCAGCGCCGCCACCGCCGCGAGGATCAGCAGCGCCACCAGATCAGCGCTGATCGCGCCGCCGCCCCTGCGCCGCCAGGTGCGCTTTTGCTGGCGCTTCATGCGCGCAGGCTTGCCGAGCGCGTACCAGCCCGCTACCGGGTCAGGGTTGGTAGAATTCCCGGAGTCAGTTGTTTGTCGGCCTGCATCCCTCGGGGTGTGGGCCGCTTCTTTTTGGACGTGCGCATCCCCGCCGCGCATGTGGCGTTTGGTTGTCATGGTCGCGCCTCCCTATGCTCGAATGTCGGCAAGCGCCGCGCGCAGATCACCGACACGCCACGCGGTAACGCGGTCGGAGAGCTTTACAGGTGCGGGGAGGGTTCCGGCTTTGGCTCGCCGCCATGCAGTCGCAGGCGAGCAGGCGAAGAGGCCACAGACGACTGGCAGGCGCACATGCGCAGCGTCGGGAAGTGCATCGAAGTTTTGGAGCGCGCCAGGGACGTGCGCGCGGGGGGCGGCAGGACTGCCAGCGGTAGAAGTGTTGCGGGTCTTGCGGGTGCGAGGGTGTCGTCGCTCTGGCTCGGGGTCGGGATCGCCGCCGCCGTCATCATCGCTCGCGGCGTCCGGTGCAGTAGGTACAGCCGTTTTTCCGCCAACGTTTTCGCCGCCGGTCAGGTTGGTTTCGTTGCGGATGTGAGTCCCGGAGTTCAGGAGGCCATGGCAAAAAGACGGTAGCGAACGGCATCTATTACCGATCACGGATTGAAGTGGCGCGAGAAAGGCATCACGGGTCGTAGTGAGTAACAGCATCGTTTGCTTCCAGGGTAAGAATTTGAAATCGAATACCGTATCAACAGCACTCAAGGCGTATTGTAACGGTCGCCTCAGCCCATACAGCAAAAAATAATCCACATGTTTCGCACAGACTTACCCACAGGCATCACCCCTTCCCACCGGCCCGCTTCTCGTGGATCGGGATCACGTCCGCGCCGCCTTGCTCCAACTGCCCGATCAGCGCCGCCCACTGGTTCAGCGCACCCTTTCGTTCCTCGAAGTAGTCATATCGGTCATACCGGCCTTCCACGCCCTTCAGCTTGTGGTTCAGCACCTTCTCGGCAACGTGGGGAGGCACACCCAGCCCAGCAAGGTGCGTCCGCGCCGTGCGCCGCAGATCGTGAATCGTGAAGGGGTCGAGTCCGTGCTTCACCTTGGAGAGCGCGACATTCAGCGTGTTCTCATGGATGTGGGGAATCATCCGGTGCTGCATCTTGCGAGCAGGAAACACATATGCAGAACCGCAGGCCAGCCGGTGAAGGTCGCGCAGCCATCCGACAGCCACCGTAGGCAGGGGGATCGAGATTGCCGCCCCGGTCTTGGTGCGTTCGGCTGGCAGGTGCCACACAGCCGCGTCCAGGTCGAACTCGTCCCAGCGCGCCGCCGTTAGTTCCTGCTTCCGCACGGCGAGCAACAGCAAGAGCTTCACCGCCAGTTCGTTTTCCACTGAAAACCCCTTGGCGCTGCGCATCGCCTCGAAGAATGCGACCAGTTCCGACCTCGACAGCGCCCGGTCGCGCGCATCTTCCTTGCCGCCAGCGTCCGCCAGATCGAACGCCCCGGCGGGGTTGTACTCACACAGGTGCCGCTTGATCGCGTAGTCGAACATGCGCCGCACCCAGCGCAGCACGTCGTTTGCAATGGTCGGTGCGCCACGCTTCACGACAGTCTGCAACATGGCGTCTATGTCGGCAGGACGTACTGATTCCACCTTCATCTTGCCGATAGCTGGCTTGATGTCCTTTTCGATCCTGCTGCGCACAATGTTGGGGTGCTTCCATCGTCCGGCAATCATCCGCTGAAAGTAGTCGTCAGCCAGATCAGCAACCGTCACCTTGCGCGCCTCGGCTTCGATCTTGGCGACAGCTTCGGCCTTGCGCTCCTGCTTCTGCCCTGCCACGTCGTGACCGAGTGCGGCCTGAGCCGACAGCCGCTTCGCCTCCTTGCGTGCGTCCGCCAGTGACAGATTGGTGTAGTTGCCGATCACCATGACGCGCTGCTTGCCCATGAGGCGATACCGGAACAGCCAGGACGGCACCGCATCCGCAGCGCGGAAACGCAGGTACAGCCCGCCACCATCCCCTCGCCCCTCGAAGCGGTCGCCGGCCTTGATCCAGTTGCGAATTTGAACGTCCGTCAGCTTGCTCATGTCATCACCTCGTGTGTACCCAACTTTTCGGCCATTACCAGCTTTGGGTGCACGTTTGGGTACACGCCTAGACCGCGATTCCATGATATGACGTGATGCGCTCAGATACAACAAAGCCCGCTAACTGCGCGGGCCTTATTGGTTTTTGCGACGGGATGAAGCTATGCGAAACGCTACTCGATGTTCTGCACCTGCTCCCGCATCTGCTCGATCAGCACTTTCATTTCCATCGCGATGCCGGTGACGTCGGTGGCGGCGGATTTCGAGGCCAGGGTGTTTGCTTCGCGGTTCAGCTCCTGCATCAGGAAGTCGAGCCGTTTTCCCGCGGCGCCGCCCGCGGCGAGGATGCGTTCGACTTCGTCGAGATGCGTACTGAGGCGCGACAGCTCCTCGGCGACGTCGATGCGCTGCGCGAACAGCGCGACTTCCTGGCGGATGCGGTCCTCGTCGAGCGCGGCGACCGCGTCGCGCAGCCGCGTCGCGAGGCGCTCCTGGTATTCGGCGACGATCACCGGCACGCGAGGCTCGGCCTGAGCGACCAGTTCGCGCAGGCGGGCGAGCCTCTCGCGGATCATCGCGGCGAGCTTGTCGCCTTCGCGCCGGCGCGTCGCGGCGAGCTCGTCGAGCGCGGCCTGTGCGAGTTCCATCAGCGCCGGCTGCAGCTGCTCGAAGCTCACGCCGTCGTCGGCGAGCATGCCGGGCCAGCGCAGCACTTCATTGACGGACAGGCACCCGGCCTGCGGCAGGCGTTCGCGCACGAGCTGTTCGGCGTCGCGCAGCTGGTCGAGCAGCGCGGTGTTCAGGGCGAGTTTGCGCGGGGCGGCGCCGTTCGTCTGCAGGTTGAGACGGCATTCGACCTTGCCGCGCGTGAGTTTCGCCGTGATCCGCTCGCGCAGCGCCGGCTCGGCCTGGCGCAGCTCGTCGCCGATGCGGAAAAACAGATCGAGATAGCGCGAATTGACGCTGCGCAGTTCGATATGCAGGCTCACCGGCCCAAGGTCCCGCGTCTGCGCAGCGAAACCGGTCATGCTGTGGATCATGAAGTGTCTCCGGGAACCTGCCGCGATCCTTTACACTGCAGGCCCAATCAAGAAAATCCCGCGGAAAGCCGACTCCGGCTCTCCCCCTGTCGATGCCGCCTCAAGCCAACTGCCCTCTGCCATCCGGCTTCCAGCTGGACCAGTACCAAATAGAGCGGCAGCTTTCCGTCGGCGGTTTTTCGATTGTCTATCTCGCCCGTGATCGCCACGGCACGGCGGTCGCGATCAAGGAATACCTGCCGAATTCTCTCGCGCTGCGCAAGGACGGCGAGTTCGAACCGCAGGTCACGGAAGAGAACCGGCCGGCCTTCCGCTACGGTATGAAATGCTTCTTCGAGGAAGGCCGTTCGCTCGCGAAGCTGATGCATCCGAACGTCGTCCGGGTGCTCAATTTTTTTCGCGCCAACGGCACAGTGTACATGGTGATGCAGTTCGAGCGCGGCCGCACGCTGCACGACTATATCCACAAACACCGCGACGGGGTGCGCGAGGCCTTCATCCGGGCGGTCTTCGCGCGCATGCTCAACGGCCTGCGCGAAGTCCACTCGCACAAGCTGCTGCACCTCGACATCAAGCCGTCGAACGTTTATCTACGGAACGACGGCACGCCGGTGCTGCTCGACTTCGGCGCCGCGCGCCAGACCTTGCTGACCGGCCAGGTGATGCTCAAACCGATGTATACGCCCGGCTTCGCGTCCCCCGAGCAGTTCACGAACCGCGACGCGCTGGGGCCGTGGAGCGATATCTACAGTGTTGGCGCGAGCCTGTACGCATGCATCGCCGGCACCGCGCCGCCGCGCTCGGACGAGCGCAGCCGGCGCGACACTTTCGTCCCGGCGACCAGGGCGTATGCCACGCGCTATTCGGCGCAGTTGCTGCAGACGATCGACTGGTGCCTGAAACTTGATCCGCTCGAGCGGCCCCAGAGCGTCTATTCGCTGCAAAAGACGCTGATGCAAAGGGGCGACGACGACACGGTCCCGGCCGGCCTGTTCGGCGACCTGGGCACGCGCATCAAATCCTTTATCGGTCGCACTTGAGAGGCGCGCGATGAAATTCACGATTTATCAGGAAAGCCGCATCGGCCGGCGCAAAAGCAACCAGGACCGCCTCGCATACTGTTACTCGCGCGACGCGCTGCTGATGGTGATCGCCGACGGCATGGGCGGACACCTGCATGGCGACATTGCCGCGCATCTGGCCGTGCAGTTCATCACCAAAGCGTTCCAGCGCGAAGCGACACCGACGCTTGCCGAGCCGGCGCGCTTCCTGTCGCGCGTGCTGATGAACGCACACGGCGCGATCGTCGACTACGCGTTCGACAAAGACCTCGACGACGCGCCGCGCACGACGGTCGTCGCCTGCGTGGTCCAGGACGGCCTCGCGCACTGGGCGCATGCCGGCGACTCGCGCCTCTACCTGCTGCGACACGGGCGCATCGCCGCACAGACGCGCGACCATTCGCGCGTGCAGCTGCTGATGGACCAGGGCCTGCTCGACGCCGAAGCAGCCGCGCACCATCCGGAACGCAATCGCATCTACAGCTGTCTCGGCGGCACGCGGGCGCCGCAGGTCGAACTGTCGATGCCGATGCCGCTGCGCGACAAAGACATCCTCGCGCTATGCACCGATGGCGTGTGGGGCCCGGTACGCGACCAGGGCGTCGTCGACGGGCTCGCCGGAACCAATGTCATGCACGCCGTGCCGAAGCTGCTGGACCGCGCCGAGCAGCTCGCCGGCCCGGGCTGCGACAACCTGTCGATGATCGCGATGTACTGGCACGACGAGAGCGGCGCGGCGCACGACGACATGGAATCGACGCAGACGAGGGCGCTCGACCGGGTCACGACGCAGCTCAACGTCTTCGGACACGCGCGCGCACCGACCGCCGCCGGCGACATCAGCGACGACGAGATCGAGAAAGCGATCGCCGAAATCAACCACGCCATTCACAAGTACAGCAGATAGGAATCCTTCATGCGTCCCAGCCAACGCCGCCCCGACCAGCTGCGCGCGGTCACGATCACCCGCAACTTCACCTGCCACGCCGAAGGCTCGGTGCTCGTCGAATTCGGCGCCACGCGCGTGCTGTGCACCGCCAGCGTCGAGGACACCGTGCCGCCGTTCCTGCGCGGCCGCGGCCAGGGCTGGCTGACCGCCGAATACGGCATGCTGCCGCGCGCGACCCACACGCGCAGCGCGCGCGAGGCGGCCAAGGGCAAGCAGAGCGGGCGCACGCAGGAAATCCAGCGCCTGATCGGCCGCAGCCTGCGCGCAGTCGTCGATCTCAGCGCGCTCGGCGAACGCCAGATCGTCATCGACTGCGACGTGCTGCAGGCCGACGGCGGCACCCGCACCGCCGCGATCACCGGCGCCTGCGTCGCGGTCCACGACGCGTTCCGCAAACTCGTCGCCGCGGGCAAGCTGCCGCACAGCCCGCTGCGCGAGTTCGTCGCCGCGGTGTCGGTCGGCGTGTTCCAGGGCGTGCCGGTGCTCGATCTCGACTATGCCGAGGATTCGGGCTGCGATACCGACATGAACGTCGTCATGACGGGCGCGGGGGGGTTCGTCGAAGTGCAGGGCACCGCTGAAGGCGCGACGTTCTCGCGCGCCGAGCTCAACGCGCTGCTGGAGCTTGCCGAGTCCGGTATCCGCCGGCTCGTCGAAGTGCAGAAAGCGGCGATCGACCGGAACTGAAATCATGACGACCCGACTCGTTCTCGCCAGCAACAACGCCAAGAAGGCCGTCGAGATGACGACGCTGCTCGCGCCGCTCGGCATCGAGGTGCTGCCGCAGTCGGCGTTCGACATTCCGGAAGCCGACGAGCCGCACCCGACATTCGTCGAGAACGCGCTCGCGAAGGCGCGACACGCTGCCGCGTTGAGCGGGCTGCCGGCAATCGCCGACGACTCCGGGCTGTGCGTCGCGGCGCTCGGTGGAGCGCCGGGCGTGCAGTCGGCGCGCTTCGCCGGCGAGCCGAAGTCCGACGCGCGCAACAACGCGCTGCTCATCGAGCGGCTCGCGGGCAGCCCCGACCGGCGCGCATTCTTCTATTCTGTCGTGGTACTGGTGCGCCATGCCGACGATCCGCGGCCGGTGATCGCCGACGGCGAGTGGCACGGCACGATCCTCTACGCGCCGCGCGGCGCCAACGGCTTCGGCTACGATCCGCTGTTCTTCGTCCCCGAGCTCGCCCAGACTGCCGCCGAGCTCGACGCGCAGCTGAAGAACACGCTCAGCCACCGCGGCGCGGCGATGCGCCACCTGCTGTCCCGCCTGTCCACCGAACCGCTGTGACCCGACATCGCATCATCCCCCTCGCGCCCGCCCCGGCCACTCCAGGCCTACTGCCGGAGCGAGCACAACTGACGGCGTCGCCGCCGCTCGCGCTGTACGTGCATTACCCGTGGTGCGTGAAAAAATGCCCGTACTGCGACTTCAACTCGCATGCGTCGCGCGGCGGCCCCGGCGACATCCCGGAGCAGGCCTACATCGACACGCTGCTCGCCGACATCGAGACCGCGTTGCCGCAGGTGTGGGGACGGCGCGTGCTGTCGGTGTTCATCGGCGGCGGTACGCCAAGCCTGATGTCGGCGGCGGCGCTCGACCGCCTGCTGACCGGCGTGCGCATGCTGCTGCCGCTCGACCCGCTCGCCGAAATCACGCTCGAAGCCAATCCCGGTACCGTCGAGGCGGGCCGCTTCCGCGATTACCGCGCTGCCGGCGTGAACCGCCTGTCGCTCGGCATCCAGAGCTTCGACGACGCGCAGCTCGTGCGCCTCGGGCGCATCCACGACGGGCGGGAAGCGCGCGTCGCGATCGACACCGCGCTGGCGAACTTCGATCGCGTGAACCTCGACCTGATGTACGCGCTGCCGGAGCAGACGCTTGAGCAGGCGCTCGCCGACCTCGACACCGCGCTCACGACCGGCGCGACCCATCTGTCGTGCTACCAGCTGACGCTCGAGCCGAACACGCCATTCCACCACGCCCCACCGCCGCTGCCCGATACCGACATCGCGGCCGACATGCAGGATGCGATCGAAGCGCGGCTCGCCGGCGCGGGATTCCACCACTACGAGACGTCGGCGTTCGCCCGGCCCGGCGAGGAATGTCGCCACAACCTGAACTACTGGACGTTCGGCGACTACCTCGGCGTCGGCGCGGGGGCGCACGGCAAGCTGTCGAGCTTCGAGGGCATCGTGCGCGAGATGCGCCACAAGCATCCCGGGCGCTACCTCGACGCGGCGAAGAGCCGCGAGTTCGTGCAGGAACGCCGCCCGGTCGGCGTCGTCGAACTGCCGTTCGAATTCATGATGAACGCGCTGCGCCTGAGCGGCGGCGTCCCGCGCCGGCTGTTCGCCGAGCGCACCGGCCTGCCGCTCGCGGCGATCGAAGCCGAACTGAAGACGGCACGCGAGCAAGGCCTGGTCGAGGTCACGCCGGACGTCATCCGCCCGACCGAACGCGGCCGGCATTTCCTCAACGACCTGCTGACGCTGTTCCTGCGCGACTGAGCGGGTCCAGCGGGAGCGGGCCGTGCACAGCGGCGTCAGGCCGGGCGGCACTCCGTCGCGAGCGGCCGGTCCTCGCGCGAATCGAGCAGCATGCTCTTCCACGGCAGGTCGATCCACACCAGTCCCGCGTCGCGCGCCTCGAAGCGGGGCAAGCCCGACGACGACGCGTCGCGCCGCAGATCGAACGAGCGGCCGGCCCAACCCAGTTCGAGACGATTCGCGTCGTGCAAGTCGCGGCTGACGCGCACCTTCACGCCGAGCTCGCAATCGTAGTCGCCGCTCGCGAGCTCGAAATACAGCTGCTGATTCGGCCCGACGCCTGCTGCCGGGGTCAGGTCCAGCACGCCGGGCGTGTCGCGTGTTCCGGCACACGCGGCGAGCAGCAACGGCAACAGCAGGGCAACCAGGGCGCGGCGCGGCGACAGCACGGCAACGCGGTGCAAATCGGGAGTGGACATGGGATCGTCCTCGGCTAGAGCGCTTCGCAAAGGCAATGCGTGTAGAGGTGGCGCGGGTCATTCCAGCGTAGCAGCTCGCCGGCATCCTGCTGCAAACCGTCGATGACGACGGCGAGCGGCGACGTGGAAAGGCCGGAAAGACCGGGGGCCGGCACCACCGCGGCGACGAAGCGCTGCAGAAGTCGCTGGCCGGGGCCGACGTCCGCTCTCAGCCAGACCGTCTCGTAGCGCTTCAAGCCGGCGCGAGTCGCTGCCGCGGCGACCGCGGCCTCCAGGCCGCCGAGCTGGTCGACGAGCCCGAGCTTGGTGGCCGCCTCGCCGGTCCAGACGCGTCCGCGCGCGACGGTGTCGACCTCGGCGGCGCTCATGTCGCGCGCCTTGGCGACGGTTTCGAGGAAGCGCCGGTAACCGTGTTCGATGCCGAGCTGGATCGTCTTCGCCGCCGTCGGTTCGAGCGGGCGACGCGGATCGAAGGCGCCGGCGAGAGGACCGGTCGCGACCCCGTCTGTATTCACGCCGAGCTTGTCGAGCGCTCCGGCGAGCTCCGGGAACAGCGCGAAAATGCCGATCGACCCGGTCAGCGAGGCGGGGCTCGCAAAAATCTCTTCGGCCCCGGTCGCGATCCAGTAACCGCCGGACGCGGCGACCGAACTCATCGACGCGACAACCGGCTTGCCCGCCTCGCGCGTCAGTTCGAGCTCGCGCCGGATCACTTCCGACGCCCACGCGCTGCCGCCGGGGCTGTCGACGCGCAGCACCAGCGCCTTCACCCGCTCGTCCTCGCGCGCCGTGCGGATCAGGTGCGCGAGGCTGTCGCCGCCGACCGCCGACTGCGTGTCGCTGCCGTCGATGATCGCCCCCTGCGCGACCAGCACCGCGACGTGCTCGTCCCGGCCCGGGCGCGCGGCGCGCACCACGGCGAGATAGTCGTCTGCCTCCACGCGGCGGAAATCCTTGCCGTCCTCGCTTGCGCCGACGCGCGCCTTGAGCAGGTCGCGCCACTCGTCGCGCGTGCTCGCACGATCGATCAGGCCGGCATCGCGCGCCGCCCGCACCGCATCGCCACCGGTTGCCGCGAGCGCGGCGGGGTAAGCGCTGACGTAGGCGTCGAGCTTCTCGGGCGCGAGGCGGCGACTCGCGATGAGATCCTCGCGCACGCTGGTCCACAGCCCTTCGAGCAGATCGCGCGACGCTTCGCGGTCCGCTTCCGACATGTCGTTGCGCGTGAAAGGCTCGCTGAACGCCTTGTATTCGCCGACGCGAAACACGTGCATCCTGACGCCGAGCTTGTCGAGCGCCCCGGCGAAATAGCTGATATAGCGTGCGAGCCCTTGCAGCAGCACGAAGCCGTCGGGCCCGACATGGACTTCGTCGGCGACGCTGGCGAGGTAGTACTGCCCCTGCGTGAAGCGTTCGCCGCGGGCGAACACCGGCTTTCCGCTCTGGCGGAAGGCGACGATCGCGGCGCGCAGTTCGGCGAGTTTCGACAGGCCGGTCGGGCCGAGACGGTCGGTCTCGATGACGAGCGCTTTGATCCGCCTGTCGTCGCGCGCCGCCCCCACCGCTTCGAGCAGATCGTGCAGCACGGTTTGGGAAGGCGCGACGCCGCCATTGCGCAGCAAACCGAGCGGGGTCTCGAACGTTGTCTGCTCGACGAGCGGACCGGCCGGGCGCAGCACCAGCGCCGCGCCGTCCGGCACCGCCGGCAGCGCGCGCCACAGCAGCACCACGACAAAGGCGAGCAACAGCAGGAATACCGCGTTGAGGACCACGCGTCGCAGCACGTCGAGCGTGCGCCAGAATCCTGCGAGAACCGCGCCGAGAAAGCCAAAGATGCGTTTCACCATCGTTCAGATCTCCCGTTCGACGCGTGCTTCGCTCAGCCGCGCCGCCTGAACACCAGGTCCCACACGCCGTGCCCGAGCTTCAGGCCGCGGTTTTCGAATTTCGTCAGGGGGCGGTAGGCGGGACGCGGGGCGTAGCCATCGGCAGTATTCTCCAGCGCCGGCTCGGCGGCGAGCACTTCGAGCATCCATTGAGCGTATTCCTCCCAGTCGGTCGCGCAGTGCAGGTAAGCGCCGGGCGCGAGCCGGGATGCGATCAGCGCGACGAAGTCGGGCTGGATGATGCGCCGCTTGTGATGACGCTTCTTGTGCCACGGGTCGGGAAAGAACACATGGACACCGGCCAGCGCCCGCTCGGGGATCATGTCGCGCAGCACTTCGACCGCGTCATGCTGGACGATCCGCACGTTGTCGAGCACGCCTTCGGCGATCAGCTTGCACAGGCTGCCGACTCCCGGCCCGTGCACTTCGATCGCGAGGAAATCCTTGTCGGGCAGCGCAGCGGCGATTTTCGCGGTCGTCTCGCCCATGCCGAAACCGATTTCGACGATTTTCGGCGCCGCACGTCCGAACGCCGCGTCGAGATCGAGCGGCGCGACGCGGTAGGGAATGCCGACTTTCGGCAGCGTCTCGTCGAGGTGGCGCTGCTGCGCGACCGACATGCGTCCCTGGCGCAGCACGAAGCTGCGGATCGAGCGGCTCGAAAAACGCGCTTCCGGGTCGCCCGGCACAGGGGCTTCCGCGGCCGGGAGCGCTTCGTCCGGAGCTGCGGATGGATGCCCGGTTTCCGGCGGGTTGTGGGAGGGAAAAGTCATCGTCGGGGATCGTAACGTCGTGCGAATCCATACCGGCGCGCGTGCCGGCACGGCGAAAAGGGTCGACGCGCGCGGTCCAGCTTGCAGGCGGCGCGCGCGACGTTCGTTCAGGAACCGATCAGACCGCTCGTCGGCGAGCTCGGATCGGCCGAATAATGCTTGCGCGGCATGCGTCCGGCAAGAAACGCCTCGCGCCCGGCCTCGACCGCCTTCTTCATCGCCGACGCCATCAGCACGGGGTCCTTCGCGTGCGCGATCGCAGTATTCATCAGCACGCCGTCGCAGCCGAGCTCCATCGCGATCGCCGCGTCGGATGCGGTACCGACGCCGGCATCGACGAGGACCGGCACGTTCGCCTGGTCGATGATCAGCCGCAGGTTCCACGGATTCAGGATGCCCATGCCGGAGCCGATCAGGGACGCCAGCGGCATCACCGCGACACAGCCGATGTCCTCGAGCATCTTCGCCTGGATCGGGTCGTCGGCGCAGTACACCATCACCTGGAAACCGTCCTTGACGAGGGTTTCGGCCGCCTTCAGCGTCTCAGGCATGTTCGGAAACAGGCTCACCGGGTCGCCGAGCACTTCGAGCTTGACCAGCGCGTGACCATCGAGCAGCTCGCGCGCGAGCCGCAGCGTGCGCACCGCGTCGTCCGCGGTGTAGCAGCCGGCCGTGTTCG
Source organism: Aromatoleum bremense (assembly GCF_017894365.1). Classification (NCBI taxonomy): domain Bacteria; kingdom Pseudomonadati; phylum Pseudomonadota; class Betaproteobacteria; order Rhodocyclales; family Rhodocyclaceae; genus Aromatoleum; species Aromatoleum bremense. The sequence goes on along the minus strand of NZ_CP059467.1, from coordinate 2,164,587 downwards.
GCAGGATCGTGAAGCGCTCGGGCGGCAGCACGTCGAGCAGGTTCGGCTCATCGGCGTTCTGGCCGATGTTCGTGCGGCGGATCGCGACGGTGACGATCTCGGCGCCGCTCGCATCGATCGCGGCGCGCGTCTCGGCGAAATCCTTGTATTTTCCGGTGCCCACCAGCAAACGGGAGCGGTAGGACTTGCCTGCGATCGTCAGGGAGTCGTTCATGTTCGGCCTGTAGGAATCGGGTTGATGAAGGCGCGGCTCAGCGACCGCCAGCCGGGGCGGCGAAGGCTTCAGCCGCCGCCGACCGCGACGACGATCTCGAGCCGGTCGCCGTCAGCGAGCAGCGTGTGCGCATGCTGCCCTTTCGGCACGATCTCGCCGTTGCGTTCGACTGCGAGACGCTTGCCGGCAAGCTGCCTGGCTTCGAGCAGCGCGAGCACGGTCGGCGCGTCGTCGAGGCGCTCGGGTTTGCCATTGATGATGAGCTCAATCATGCTGAAGCTGTCGAGGGTGCAATGAACCGAAATCTTACCATGTCCCCCGCCGGCGCTTGCCCGGTCGCCGGTTTCCCCGAAGCCCCCGCCGCACGCCTGACTCACGCATTGCGCGCTGCCGCGCCCGCCATTAGAATGGCAGCCCTGTTCAGCGCAAATCGGGCTGAAGCGCGGGCGTCGTATAATGGTAATACCCTAGCTTCCCAAGCTAGAGCCGTGGGTTCGATTCCCATCGCCCGCTCCAATTAGGCTTCCATGGAAATCCACTGAGTTCCATAAGCGGTTGTCAGAAAAGAATTTTTCGCTAGACAACATTCCAATGAGATCCACCGAAATCCACCCACTGCTGGACTAAATTAGTCCATCCGGCAGTCCATCAAAGCGGTTGTGTTCGAGTCCGGATTGTTCCTTGGGCCGAGCGGGTGCCGGGATGAGCATCTGACTCCTGACTCTGTTCAGGAGCAAGCATGGCACTCACCGACATGTTCGTCCGGCAGGCAAAGGCCACCGGAAAGGACTACACGATCCCCGATTTCGACGGCCTCTCGTTGGCGGTCTCGGACAAGGGCACCAAGTCCTGGCACTTCCGCTACACCTGGCTGGGCCAACAGAAGCGGATGTCCCTGGGGACGTACCCGGAGATCAGCCTGCGCGAAGCGCGCGAGCGCCGCGACAACGCGCGGGCGCAGGTGGCCAAAGGCATCAACCCACAGCGGCAGCGAGAAAAGGATCGGCACATCGCCACCCAGGCCGAGCAGAACACCTTTGAGGCGGTGTACGACAAGTGGCTCGCCTTCCGGGCGCAGGGGCGCCTCAAGAAAGGCCGGCAGACCACGCTGTCGATGATCCCGCGCATCTTCAAGAACGACATCCTGCCGAGCCTGCGCAAGCGTTCGATCTACGAGATCACCCGCGCCGACCTACTTGAAATCGTCGGCCGCATCGAGAAGCGCGGCGCGCCATCCATCGCCGAGAAGGTGCGCACCTGGTTCAACCAACTCTTCCGGTATGCCCTCGTGATCGTGCCGGGCCTGGAACAGAACCCGGCCTCCGACCTGGATGTGGTCGCCATGCCCCAGCCGCCGGTACGCCACAACCCCTTCCTGCGCATGCCCGAATTGCCCGAGTTCTTGCAGTTGCTGCGCAAGTACCCCGGCAAGCTGAAAACGCAGCTTGGCCTCCGCCTGCTGTTGCTGACCGGCGTGCGGACCGGGGAACTGCGGCTGGCGACGCCAGAACAGTTCCACCTCGACGATGGCCTGTGGATCATCCCGCCGGAGGTGGTGAAACAGCTGGAATTGAAGATGCAGAAGGAGAACGTCCGGCCGGAGGACATCCCACCCTACATCGTGCCGCTGTCCGTGCAGGCGATCGAGATCGTTCGGCACATGCTCGACCAGTTCAAGCCAGCCCAGACGTACCTGTTCCCGGGGGACAAGAGCCTCAAGCAGCGCATCAGCGAGAACACCCTCAACAAGGCACTGCATCGCTTGGGATACAAGGGCCGGCTGACCGGCCACGGCATCCGCGGAACCATCTCGACCGCACTCAACGAACTGGGGTATCCCGAGAAATGGGTGGATGCACAGCTTTCCCACGTCGATCCCAACCAGGTTCGCGCAACCTACAACCACGCCAAGTATGTGGAGCAGCGCCGACGCATGATGCAGGACTGGGCGGACCGGCTGGACCTGTTCGAGCAGGGGCAGGTCGAAGCGGCCAGTACGCTGCTGTCCATTAAACTGGATGGCTTTCCCGTGGTCGCCACCGAAGCGGAGGCGCAACCGTTGTCGGCGGCCAGGGCTGCTCCCACGCTGGTGGTGTCGCAACCGCTCCAGGGGGCCATGGCGCTGGCCACGGCTCCGGTGCAGCGCCTTTCCGCAGTGCGCGTGCCCAAGATCGAGCCGGCCATCTCCAACGTCCAGCGCGAGCGGATGATCCTGCTCGACATTCTGGAGGCTCCGCACAACCTGTCGGTCGCCGACTATGCCAAGCTCGCAGGCAAGTCCCGTCGCTGGATCACTTACGAAATCCAGGCCGGCAACCTCCTGTCGATCAGCCTGGGCAACCGGGGACAGCGCGTGCCGGATTGGCAGCTCGATCCGCTCAAGCGCCGCCTGATCCAGACCATCCTCAAGCAGATGCCCCCGGGAATCGACACGTGGCACATCTACCATGCACTCACACGGCCGAGCGATCTCTTCCAAGGGCAGTCCCCCATCGAGGCAGTGACGCTGGAGAATCTTCACCTCGTCGTTCATCTGGTATGCAGCGCTGTCAGCGAAAGGGTGGTGCAACGCGATAGTCGGACTCCACAACTGTCCCGGTACGCCTAGCGATACGCGCGATGGCGAACTTGCACAGCAAGATGCCGCGTGCCGCTTTCGTCTGGAAACACGCGAACGTACGATGGACGCCTGATCACGCCGACCTGGTCTCCGTGATCTTCGCCGCCCGTTCGGCAAACCTCTCGACAGCCGGCACACACCCTCGCGACGGCAGCAGCAACTGGGTTCGGATGAGATAGGGACCGTCGGCCAGGGGGCGCATGGCAACACCCCAGCCACGTGCCTGCGCGATGCGCGATCGGGGCGCAATGCCGACACCGTAGCCTGCCGCCACCAGCAGAGCCATGAGTTCGAAGGAATTGACCTCCCGGGCAGAACGGTCTTCAGGCCCAATGACAGCATCAACCTGCTGGCTCAGCGCTTCACATGCCCGTGGGCACCACCGAACCAGTGGATAGTGCAGCAGCGCATCCAATGACACCTCGACGTGGGCAAGCAGCGGCGAGCGTAACGGAACCGCCAAAGCCAGTTCGTCACCCCAAAGTGGCTGAGTGTCCAACGCCAGGTGCGTTGACGTCGCCCTCACCGCCATGCCCATGTCGCAATCGCCGTTTTCCAGGCCACGGACCAGATCGCCGGCAGTGACCTCCTGCAGCAGGACGAGGGTTTCCGGCTCCTCGGCACGTTGCAGGGCAAGTAGGGTCGCCAGCTGTGGCGACAGCGCGTCAGCCGAAACGGCGAGTTTGAGTATCGACGATTGGCTGGGGGCACTCATGGATGCCATTTCGTGATGGAGGCCAGACCGTGGCAGCAAGCATCATAGCAAAGAGTTAAATTTAACGTGGTTAAAAGTATCGCGATATTCGACGCTTTTGCCGATGCAAAAGCGTACTGTCCAGCGAGGCCGCCCTGTCGGATCGACCACCTACGAACCTGAGCCTGCGCTGGCCTTCGGCCTGGCGGTTCGTGCGGCACGGATGGAACAGGGAATGGCTCAGGAGGAGCTGGCGTCGTTGGCGGAAATCGAGCGCTCCCACATGGGAAAGATAGAACGGGGTGAGCACATGCCCACGCTGGCGCTGATCCTCAGAATCGCCGGGGCTCTGAACAGAAGTGCCGCTGATCTGATCGCTGTGACGGAGGATAACCTGCGCTCGGGGCCAAAGACGTAACCGGTGAACGGCACCGGGCTTTGCCCGTTACTCGTCGATTTGAGCGTGTAGACGCGCCATAAAGCGGTCCAGAGGTATGGCGCAAGGGGTGTCCGCGCCACTGTCCGGTCGTAACAGGTACGTGGTGTGGGTGACATTTTGGGCCGCGAGAGGACGAGTCACCACGTCGGGGCGATGACAAACTCTGATTCGTGCAGCGTTCGCGAACCCAACGCCATAACCGGCTGCGACCAGCGTCAGCATCATGTCCATCGAGGCGACGTGCTCGACGGCGCCGGGTTTGCCCGTCGCGGTGTGCAGCAATCGATCCAGCTCGCAATTGCTCCGCCCGAACAACCGGGGATCAGCCATTACGAGCGGATAACGCACCAACTCCTCCAAGGGCACCTGCTTGTGAACGAGCAGCGGATGCCGTGCCGATACGGCCACGACCAGCGGATCAATCCAGATCGGTTCGGCAACGATTCCATCCCCGACGTCGGTGGTATGTGCAAACCCCACATTGAAGCTGCCCGAACGCAGTCCGCGCACCTGCTCGGCCAGCGTCGCTTCTGTCAAACGTATCTCGACTTCCGGATCTTCCTCGCGACAGCGTGCGAGAAAGCCAGATAGCCGCGGATCGATGCAGCCGCAGGGGACGGCGATGCGAAGAATCCCCTGATAGCCTGACGAAACCGCTTTTACGTTTTCACGGGCAAGTTCCAGCGTCGAGAACAACCGAAGCACATCCTGGAGATAAACTGCACCGGCCTGTGTCAGCCGTGTGCCGCGGCGGTCACGATCGAATAGCAGTGCGCCAAGTTCGTCTTCGAGCTCCTTGATGGTACGGGACAGGGGGGACTGCTCGATATGCAGCCTTTCAGCAGCACGGGTGAAGTGCAGTTCCTCCGCCAGGACAGCGAAGCAGCGAAGGTGGCGCAACTCCATGGTTTGTCCTCCATCGTGATGTTACCGTACGGTTCCACTTGCAGCCTCGGGATACTTGCAGTTCTAGTCAAATCACGAGGACTGTCGGTTGGACCGCCTATCCAGAAGCGATGAATTACTCGTCAGGCGCTACTGAAATACTAGACGGGAACCCAATGGGATTTGCTCGCAGCCTCGCGTCCAAGCCGTTCCGAACCAGGTATGTTTGACCCGTTCAATAACAGCCAAGGCGTGCGTCAGATCGATATGGCTGTACGGGCCGGTACGTGGTGGATAGGCGCGGTCGGTAGCGATACCACAGTAGATCTGCACAGCCTTCCGAGTCAGACGGGACGCGGGGCGGAAGAGCGCAAAGGAAGGCGACTTTCCTTCGCAACTAAAACAGCCCTTTCATTGGACGCGACCACGACCATGCAGGCGATACACGATGAGGCTATGTGAGTCTTGTATAAGAAGGACTTGGTTCCACAACCAGCGGTAACGCCTTCATGAGACCATCAACTCGATTTCTCCTTCCAATCAATTCGGACGCATTACCCAATTATCTGGAAGAAGAAATTTCGCCGGATGCGCAGAACGCTCAATCAATGCGGCTTGCTAAGAAAGTCTACAACCAATCTACAAAAGTCATTGGCGGCTTCAATTTGCACCCAGTGCCCACAGCGAGCAAAAGAATGCAACTGGACGTTCTCCAATAGTTGAAAAAGACGAAGACTGCTTGACAGTGGTACCACCTGGTCATCACGGCCGTGAATCAAAAGCACCTCATTCGCGAGGTTGCGAATTTGCTCATCCGAGCTCGCCAGTGCGTCAACCCAGCGCTGCCGAGGAGCGGGGAACATACTGCCGAATGACTCTTGAAAGCCTGGCCGAATGCTTGCCTCATAACGCAGTTTTGCAAGTTCATCATTCACAAGCGAACGATCGAAGGCAAATATATCCAGCAGGTTGCGCATTTTTTCAATTGACGGCGTATAACCCCAAACTGCATCCAGCCCAGGGGTAAGTTCAAAATGTGTTCCTGCTGCGCCCATCAAGACCAAACGGCCAACGCGTTCGGGGTGCTTAACGGCGGTTGCGATTGCAAGGGCACCACCGAAAGAATTCCCAATAAAATCTGCACGCTCGATTTTTAATGCGTCAAGCATACCTATGATGTGCCCAACCCAATTATCCTTTGAGTAGATGTAATTCTTCGGGCGCTCTGTAAAACCGAACCCCGCCATATCCGGTGCTATGACGCGAAATAATTGCCCCAGTGTTGGCAACACCAAGCGCCAATTTGCATAAGCGCTGACACCTGGACCCGATCCGTGAATAAGAAAAACAGGATCTCCTGTTCCGAGCTCGTGATAATTGGTCTTAATTCCAGCAGCGACGATTTCTTTTCCAATTTCTACGTTGGTCATTTCAATTTCCTAGTTAATTCACCATAAAATATTAAAACAGGTAGAATCTTGTAATTTTAAGATTTGCACAACCATGACAATTTCAACTTAATATCAAACCTAAAAACGATAAGTGAAGGCAAAAGTGGCACTATCTTGGGCGTGATTTATTTCGATAGGAGCAGACGTGTTTGGCAATGAAGAGTTTTGCATCGTCTTTTTAAATGAATGAGTCCAAGCAAAATCAAAACTACTCATAGGTGTAAGTTGGTAACCAAAGCCAAGAGTCCCGAATCTATTTGGAATGGAAGGGATTACAGCCAATACCGTGTCCGATCTCAAAGCCTGTGTAGTAACACGAGCACCTCCGCGCAATGTCCATTTTCCGGAAGTGTAGGCGACACCCAACGACAATGCAGTCTGGTCCTTATAGTTTTGAGGCAGATCAATATCGATATTTTGACCAGCGTTTGAAACAAAGGAGACATGAATATCTTTTACTGCATGTTTCCAGAATACCCTGGAGATATCCGCCACGACCATCCACTGATCGTCAAAACGATGGCTTATTCCGAAATTCAATTGTGCCGGCGATTGGAAGTCTTTAATACGAATCTTTCCATCTAGCTTGACTTGGCCTACCAAGCCGTCAATTGCGGTAAGGGTAGCACTCCCAGTCATGTCATCAAGATGTGTTTCAAGAACGTACGAAGCACCTAGGATCGTATCCTTGCTGACCTTGTACGTCAGGCCGATTTTCCCTCCCCAGCCCCAGGCGTCGGTGCCACTCGCAATTGGCTCATTCTTGGTGAAGCTCAAATGCGCACCACGCATATCTGGCAACCCTCCAAGCACAGGGATCAAACTTCCCTGCGCACGCCCGGCGCCAATTAGGGAACCCACTTGATCGGCCCCGAGGAGCATATCTAAATTCAGTCCCTGCCACACTGCATCCACGCTTGCGCCAACGGCAAGACTATCAGTCATCTGAAAGCTTGCGGCCATGGGTATATTTAGTGTCAATAAGCGACTTGAATTTTCCAAACCCGTATCCAATCCACCTGTTGCACGTGAAAGAAAGCTATCCTTTCCGTACTCTGTGCCTACTCCGCCACGTGCAAAGGCTCCAATACCGAATGCAAATCGTTCGGCACGATAAGCATATGCCATTTGCGGAGCCGCATAGGGTCCTCGGTTGCTGGAATGCTCTTTGGATTTTGCGGATTCGCCCGTCGCGGTGTTCTTGATTGATATATCTGTAAAAATGACGTCCATTCCAAGGTGCATTTCCTCCCCAGGCTTGCCAAGGGATAAGGTAGCGGGATTTGTCATCATGCCGGCCGCACCGACGTCAAAGGCTGTAGCGGCCCCACCCAATGCCCCAGAAACTGGACCATGACCGACAAAGCGATAAACATCGCTTGTTGTCGCCAAGGCAGTATAGGATACCCCTGCTAGAGCAACGCCCATTACACTAGATTTAAGATTGAATTGCATACAGCCTCCTCCATTTTTATATGTTAATTAAAGAAATCAACCCCGTTTTTTCTAAGCGGTGGCTTACTTCCTGTTCTGTTTAATTGCTTCTGATTATTGATCTCGAAAATCCGAAATTCTTACTTCTCGTTCGTAACCGGTGGTTACGTAGTAAAGTGGTCAATCGGGCCCCCTTTGGTGTCAATGTTGTAAGAAATCGATCAACAAGCGATTAAACTCTTCAGCATGTTCCCATTGCGCCCAGTGACCGCACCGAGGCAAGACATGCAAGCGCGCATCATGGATGTGCCAAGCCAACTTCAATCCATGGTCAAGAGGTACGAAGCGGTCGTCGCGCCCCCAGATGACAAGCGTTCCTGCCTTGATCTCTCCTAATCTCGATGTAACGTCCCAAGCACTCAATGGCACGCGTTGCGTACTGACAAGAAAATTTCGAAGGTGTACTTGATTATGCTGAATCGCCCGCCAGCGGCCCTCAATCAGTTCATCGGTGATCTGGGTCTGATCAAAAACAAATACCGATAGCATTTGCTTCAAATTTTCAAGCGTAGGCTCGGCATACAGCTTGAAAAGCAATTTGATGCCTTCCATGGGCATCGCGGAAAAAAGACTCGAGCCAAGCCCCCCCGGCCCCATCAGAATGAGCTTACCGATGCGCTCCGGATATTCGATGGCAAAATTCAGTGCGGTGGCCCCCCCCATCGAGTTGCCCACCAGGTGCGCTTTTTCGATGTTTAGGGCATCCATCAAACCCTTGACGGCGCGTGCGTTCACCAGACCTCGCTGTTCGTCCATTACGACGGGGTCAGACTTATTAAATCCTGGTGAGTCCTTCAAAATCACGCGATAACCTGCTTGAACCAGCGGGCCCAGATTGCGGCTATAGTTACTCCATCCACCTGCCCCGGGCCCACCACCGTGCAACATGATGACGGCCTCGCCGTCGCCAGCTTCGTTGAAATGAACCTGGAAGTCTTCAAATCCCTTCTCGTTGATCTTGGCAAACCTGCTGGTTGTAGATTCCGTATATTGATTCATTTGCATCTCTCCCCCTGTTAAATATATAAAAGGCTCAGCGCCAAGTGGCATTATGCGGAGGCAATAGAGCGATCCTTGGCCATGGTGATGGCGGTATCCTCGATCATGTCCTCCTGCCCGCCGACCATACCGCGGCGGCCCAGCTCGACCAGAATGTCGCGGGCCGGCACGCCGTACTTGGCGGATGCCCGCTTGGCAAAGAGCAGGAAGGAGCCATAGACCCCGGCATAACCCAGGGTCAGCGCATCACGGTCGATGCGGATCGGGAAGTCCATCATTGGCACCACGAGGTCTTCGGCAACGTCGGTGATCTTGGCGACATCGACACCGGTTTCGATGCCCATCAGGCTGCACACGGCGATCAGGACTTCCATCGGCGTATTACCGGCACCGGCACCGAGGCCGGCCGCAGCAGCATCGATGCGGTTGGCGCCGACTTCAATGGCGGCGATGGAGTTGGCGACGCCCATGGCCAGGTTGTGGTGGCCGTGGAAGCCGAGTTCGGTTTCCGGCTTGAGGGCAGCGCGCACAGCACCGAGACGTTCCTTGACGCCTTCCGGCAGCAGGTGACCGGCCGAGTCGGTGACGTAGATGCAGTTGGCGCCGTAGCCTTCCATCAATTTGGCCTGCTTGACCAGGCCTTCGGCGCTGTTCATGTGGCTCATCATGAGGAAACCGACGGTGTCCATGCCGAGCTTGCGGGCCATGGTGATGTGCTGCTCTGAGACGTCAGCCTCGGTGCAGTGGGTGGCGACACGGATGGTGTTGACGCCGAGGTCGCGCGCCATCTTCAAGTGGTCGACGGTGCCGATGCCGGGGAGCAGCAGGGCGGAGACCTTGGCGTTCTTCATCTTGGGGATGACGGTGCCGAGGTATTCTTCATCGGTATGGGCCGGGAATCCGTAGTTGACCGATGACCCACCGAGGCCATCGCCGTGGGTGACTTCGATCAGCGGAATGCCAGCGGCATCAAGGCCGGTGGCGATGGACACCATCTGGTCGAGGCTCATCAGGTGGCGCTTGGGATGCATCCCGTCGCGTAGGGTCATGTCGTGGACGGTAACGGTCTTGCCTTTGGCGGTCATGATTATTTTCTCCGTATCAGTTGGAACCGCAACCGGCCAGTTTGGGGGAACCGGTAGCAACCTTGGGTTCGAGGGTGAGGCGACCAGCAATAATTTCTTCGGCGAACATTTCGGCGGTACGGGCACCGGCAGCAGTCATGATGTCGAGGTTACCGGCGTAGGTCGGGAGGAAATCCCCGAGTCCGGTGACTTCCATGTAGACGGACACACGGTTGCCGTCGAATACTGGGCCGTTGACCAGGCGATAGCCCGGCACGTATTTCTGGACTTCCTTGATCATGGCGTGGATGGATTCAGTTATTTTTTCCTGATCGGGCGCGGTTTCGGTCAGGCAATGCACGGTGTCGCGCATGACAAGCGGTGGTTCGGCCGGGTTGATGATGATGATGGCCTTGCCTTTTTTGGCGCCGCCGACCTTTTCGACGGCACCGGCGGTCGTGCGGGTGAATTCGTCGATATTCTTGCGGGTGCCGGGGCCGGCGCTCTTCGAAGAGACAGTGGCGACGATTTCGCCGTAAGCGACCGGCTGGACACGGGAGACGGCAGCGACCATCGGGATGGTGGCTTGTCCGCCGCAGGTGACCATATTGACGTTCATTTCGCGCTTGCCGACGTGCTCGACGAGGTTGACCGGCGGCACGCAGTAGGGGCCGATGGCCGCCGGCGTCAGGTCGATCATCAGGACGCCGAGCTCATTGAGCTTACGACTATTCTCGGCATGGACGTAGGCGCTGGTCGCATCGAAGGCGATCTGGATGCTATCGGCGAGGACATGCGGCAGGAAGCCATCGACGCCGGTGGCACAGGTCTTGAGGCCCATGTCGGCGGCGCGCTTGAGGCCTTCGGATTCGGGGTCGATGCCGATCATCCACACCGGTTCGAGGAAGGGGCTGCGCTTAAGTTTGTACAGAAGATCGGTGCCGATGTTGCCCGGGCCGATCAGGGCGCACTTAATCTTGTTCATTAAAACTCCAATTCATAAAGCATAGATTTGACATGCACATATACACAATTCTTTTGGCGGTGGCGTTATTTGCATGGCACGTCCCCCTGCAAACTTAGCCTATTGGAAATCAGTATTGCTGAGGAATACCGCAACACACGGAGTGGCATAGTGACTTAGTGGCGTCCAATAACCCCACGTCAATGGCTATCCAGTCAGACAAAGGAGACGGAACAACTACCGATACCTCCAATTGCCACACGATAATGGTCGCCTGCATGAATACTAAACATACTCGCAAGCGCCCCAGAAAGAATAATTTCTCCTGCCTTAAGTGGAATTCCCAGGCCACCAAGTGTATTCCCCAACCAAACTACAGCATTGATAGGAGACCCCAACGCCGCCGCCCCTGCTCCTGTCGCCACAATCTCACCATTTTTTTCCAAGACCATGCCACAAGTTGTTAGATCAAGCTTCCTCGGATCGGCCATGGTGTTTCCGAGCACGAATAGGCCGCAGGAAGCGTTGTCTGCTACCGTATCCTGTATCTGGATTTTCCAGTCCCGAATACGCGAATCGACAATTTCAAAGCAAGGCATAACAAAATCGGTAGCCGCAAGGACGTCGGCTGCGCTGATTCCTGGCCCCATCAAGTCGCGCTTTAACACAAAGGCAATTTCGCCTTCAATTTTGGGCTGAATAAGCGATTCAATTGGAATGCGCGCTCCGTCACAGATAGACATTCCATCGAGCAAATACCCAAAATCAGGCTGATAGACCTTGAGCAGATCCATTACAGGCCGACTTGTGATTCCAATTTTCTTTCCAACAATTCTCTCTCCTGCTTTTTGGCGGCAGGAAATCATCCGTAACTGAATTCTGTAAGCGTCATCAACTGAGATACCGGGATAACGGTTGCTCAAAGGCTCGAGCATTCTTTTTGCACATAATGCGTCGTAAAGCTCGTCTCCCAGCTTGGTGACAATATCTTCATCCATCATGCCATTCAATCTCCTATTCGGAACTTTAGTAAATCACCCGTCTGCCGTCATAGACCGATAGCTTTTGTTTAGAAAATCATTCAGCTATCACTTTGTCCTAAAGGCGTTTTCCTATTCCCCCCAAACATCTGAAAATCCACCGTTTGGGAAGAATAGTTTGATCACACGCTATTTTTGTTTCCGGAGCGACTTGTGCCCCCACATGGCTGTGCGACTGTGGCGGGTCATTGTCCAGTTGCAATCGTCAACAGCACGAGCGCCCCAACCAAATTCCATTTCGAATCCTGATGGCGTCCGGGCATAAAATGAAACCATATGGTCGTTTACATGCCGGCCAATAGTGGTGGTCAGGTAGCTATTGGGCTTTTCTTCAGCAACTCCAAGATTGGAATCGGTAGTTTGGTCATCAAAACCGTCCAAACGATCACATGCATGCCCAACGTCATCCAGCGTGGCGGCTTGGAGCATGAAATGGTGGATGCGCTTAGGCATGGGGGCTTCAGCGATTGCCATGGTATGGTGACGTCCATTGCAATGCAGAAAGTGGCCACGTACCGTCATATCCGGACCTAAAGGAATATCGATTACGTCCGACAATTTAAAGCCAAGCACGTCAACGTAAAATGACAAACCCTTGACAACATCTGGAACGGCATAAAAATAGTGCCCCAACCCTTGGTCTCCCGTTTGAAAGCCTGTTACGCCGGTTGGCGAAACAAAGGGTTTTTCGTAGGAATCCCCCGCGCCATAGAAGATTTCTATTTGCATGCCGAACGGGTCTTTGAAGGCAATCAGATCAAGCACATCGCGCTTTTTCGCGAGATCGCCAACATCGCTTATGATTTTTACTCCAGCTTCCTGAAGTCGGACACGCATTTTTTCTAGAGCACTAGGATTAGCAACTTCAAATCCTGCAAATGCCAGATCATCCAAGTCGCCTTGTTCTACGCCAATACGCCAGCTTCTCGAATCCATTCGAAAACGGGCCTGTTCATCTGTTGAGCATGGCGTTTCCATCAAACCGGCCAGCTTGGTGAGATACCGCCGCCATTCCGGAACATCGTTTACGGAAAACCCCATATAACCCAATGCCTTGATCTCCATCCTATTTCTCCTTGGTTAGTTATGAATCACTTCTGTAGTTTCAGTTTCTCTTCAAGATCTTTGCCACCAACTGCAGAGAAGAGGCCGCGAACGCCCATCCCACCGTCGTAGTTGAGAACAGCGCCGGTGGCTGGAGCTGCATCTCCGTGGTTGGCAAAAAATACATACGCTCCGGTGTACTCCCTCACATCGGGCATTCGACCAATTGGGAGGACGGATTCAAGTAATTCGCCAAGCGGAATACTCGAAATGGAACGATCCCCCATGCCCAACGATTGCGGGCCGCGTAAATCCGTTGCCATGCCTCCAGGCGCTACACCATTGACGCGGACATAGGGGGCCAGTTCAAAAGCAAGCTCTTTTACAACACCAATCAGTGCATGCTTCGATGCGGTATATAGCGGGCCGCCGCCATTGGGATAAAAGCCAGCATTTGAAATCGTGAATATCACCCCCCCCCGACTCGAAACGAGATAAGGAAGAGCAGCCTTCACCGCGAGGAGACCGGATTTGACATTGATTTGAAAGATTTCGTCGAAAGACTCATCGATCCTTTCGTCTGGGATATCCACCAACGGGGTGTTGTAATCCCAGATTCCAACATTGGGAATCAGAGTATTGATCTTTCCAAAGGAATCCACGCACCGCTGGACTGCGGTTTTATTGTCAGCCAGCAAGCGGGCATCACCCGCGACTCCGATCACCCGCCCTGGATGCATCGACTCTAGTTCTTGGATGCCTTTCTCGGATCTGTCGAGCACCCCTACCTTTGCACCTTCTGTAACGAAGCGTTCGACGAGCGCACGACCAAGCCCAGATGCACCGCCTGTAATAAAGACAACCTGATCTTTCAGATTCATTTTGCTATCCCCAAATTGAAGCGCGACATACATTCCATATTTTGTCCGTAGTCATCATCTAGGCGGTTACGGTTCGCGCCGCATTCCCCTTGAGTAGTTCGCGGATGCTGATATCCGTATCAGCGAGGTGGTCAGGCACTATCTCTATTTCGGACATCACTAAACGGCTTACGCCACCGAAGTCCTTGGTCGAATTAATCGCCACCGCAGCCAGCGCCTTGCCGTCCAAAACCCGGAACAGCACGGTTTGCTGATTGGGTTCGAACTCGCCGCGCTGCACATATTCACCGGGTCCCTGCATATCCCCAATCATCTGGATGCGGTGCCCTGCGATCTCGGAGTTTGTGAATCTTTCGTTCGCAGGACCGATTAGACGCGCGAGCGAGGTTGACGCCGTTTTGCTTGGCGCGAGAGGTTTTTTGCATCATTTGTAGCGCTATCGACCGTTCATTTGGCGTTTTTCCCCATTTTTCGCCCCTTAAACCCCGATTCCGGGAACTGCGGACGCACCTGTCCCTAGCCCGAGCAATTCCGGTGCGAGGCTGACCATGCGCATCAGGTTGTGCGCCAAAGCAAAGATCAGCATCACACACTTGACCTTCGCCAGACCCCGCACCCGGAACTGCTGCAGGCCGCGGTTGCGGCTGTGCGCATTGACGCATTCGGCCGTCGCCGCTCGCCGCTTGTAAATGACCTTGGCCTCGTCCGTGCCCATCCGCTGCCGCCAGGCCGCCACCGCTTCGCTGTCGCTGGCCTTCGCCTGGTGCGGATCGACCGCCTTGTCCTTGGGTTGCGGCACCGGCCCATAAACGACGGTGCTTTGGCTCGCCTGCTCGATCTGCTCGTGCCCGACGTAGCCGCCATCGACCAACCAAGCTTCGGGCAGCTGACCGCAGCGCGCGGTGACCTGCTCGATCATCGGCACCATCTGCCCTTGGTCGCTGCCGACGGTGGCCACCTCGACCCCCACGATCACCAGCGAGTCGGCGTCGCTCGCCAGTTGCGGGTTGTACGCCGGCCGAAAGCCGCCGTCGCCCATCTTCATCACCGTCGCTTCGGCATCGGTCATCGACGCGCGCGCCTGGTCGGGGTTTTTGCCTTGCCGCTGCTTGATCGCTTCGATCTCGGGCAGCCGCGCCAGCGCCTTCTCAAGACGCGCTTCACGCTCTTTCGCCGCCCGTAGCCGGGCCGCTTCCCGCGCCCGTTCGGCCTGCGCCGGGTCCGCCTCCGCCTCGGCTTTGAGCCGCGCCACGGCCGCGCGCGCCGCCTCCAGGTAGCCTTCGAGCTTCTCCTTGCGGCGAAACGAGCCCGCCCCGGCGCTCGCCCGCACCCGCATCCCGTCCTGCGCCACCTGTTTGAGCTTGACCACCCCGGCCGCCATCAGGCTGGCGATGCTCACACTCAGCAACTCGTCCAGCCCTTCGCCCTGATCCTTGCGAAAGTCCGAAAGGGTGTGGTGATTGACCTGAACACCGCCGCACAACCAGCGGTAGGCGTCATGCGATTCGAGCAGCCGTGACACCGCCCGCGCGCTGCCCACCCCGTCGAGCGTGGCGTACAACCACAGCGCCAGCAAAATCTCCGGCGCGATTGCCGAGCGGCCCACCCCGCCATCGACCGCACGAATCCCGGCGTAGAACCGTGACAGGTCTTGCCGCTCGACGTACGCCCACACCAGGCGCGCCCGATGCCCCTCCGGCAGCAGTGACTCCAGGTCACTCGCCCGAAACTCCATCTGCCCCCGGTTGGGCCGCAGCACCCGTGCTCGCGTCTTCGTCATCGGCGCAAATCCAGACCTCGTAGCAAGACCTGATTATACCAAAGACATATAACTGGCCGGGGATTTTTCACAGCCTCTCGGTCCACGATGTAGCGACTTGGGGCACCGGATTGTATTCGCCTAGCATCGCGGCTACCGCCGCTTCCGCCTGTTGCTGCGAGTTGATATAGGTCTCTAGCGCGCGGCGGCCCCCGTGCCTTAGGGGCCACACAGCTACGTCGCCAGCGGCGTAAATATCGGGCGATGATGTTTGTCCGCACGCATCGACAACTACGCCTTGATTGCAGGCGACGCCAGCTGCATTCAACAGGGTATCTTCCGGATCGCCGCCAATGCTGACCAATACGAGTTCGGCTTCCACCTCTCTGCCATCAGCAAACACCAGCGAACGCACACTGCGCTCACCGCTAAGATGCGAAATATGCGCATTCAATTCGATGCGAACGCCCATTGCCTCGAGTTGCTCGCGGCACCACGCGCCAATTTGCCGGCCTAGAACGCGCGTCAGTAACTCATCGGCGCATTCCAGGATCGTGACTTCAAGTCCCGCTTTGCGCGCGGAGGTCGCCACTTCGCAGCCGATCAGACCGCCACCGATAATTACGAGCGATTTCGCCACCGTGAAGGCCTGGCGTAACGCGGCGCAATCCGCGAAGTTGCGAAGGCTGAACACGCCTTCCAGATTGCCGCCAGGAATAGACAGCTTGCGCGGTCGCATTCCGGTGGCGAACAAAAGCCGGTCGAAGTCCAGGCTCAAACCTGAGTGCAGGGTTACAAGGCGCTCCTTGGCGTTGATCGCAAATACGGGGTCGCCCAGATGCAGTTCAATCCCTTCGCTCTCAAACCACGCGGCCTCCATCAGCAGAGGCGGTATCTCCTGCGCCCCCCCTAGAACCCCTTTTGACAATGATGGGCGATCATAGGGCAGCTGGGATTCATTGCCGATCAGATGAATCCGCCCGGCATATCCCCTTGCACGAAGGGCGCGCGCAGCCGTTGTCCCGGCGAGTCCCGCGCCAACAATGACGATACTCTTGATCATTGGGCAATATCTCCGGCGCTAAAATCAATGTAAACAGCATTTCCTTCTACATGTATCGGAAAGACTTTCAGCGGTTCAGTCGGTGGATATGCCTTGACTTTTCCTGTCCGAACGCAGAATTTCCCGCAGTGCAGCGAACACTCAACGACATCCCCGTCCAAGTACCCTCCTTCGGACAGAGACCAATCGCCGTGAGTGCAACGATCTTGTGTTGCAAATAGTTCTCCGTCTACATTGAAGATCGCCACATCGAATTCTTCGCCAGAAACTTTGAGCGCTTCGCCGACAGGGATATCACTAACCTCACAAACTTTCTCAAAACCCATAATTCCTTACCTCGTAGATTGGACTTAACTTTTCAATCCGCTCAATTTCTTTCTGCATCAACAGCACGGGGTTGACTCAAGCGGTCGCCTACCTGGCGCCAGAGGCTGATTCCCCATATGATCCACACCAAATGAATAGCAAGTGTAGTAAGCCCAAACCACAGGGTCTCGCTACTTAAGACCATGCTATAGACATCCCACATTGCGTCGAAAATCTCGATGAACACAACGACAGGAATAATGCCTGCATAGCGAATGGGTTCGCGCAGGGCCCAAAGAGCGAGCACCCCCACAGCGCCAAGCTGCATCCCGACCACGAGCCACGCATCCTGAAGTAGCATCATGAGTTCCCCTTGAAAGCCATTTCCGACAGAGGGGTACATCAGCATCAGGACGGCAGCACTACGGGCAGGAAGCAGTCCCAAAAAATTTAGTAAATAAAAAATGCCGATTGCAGCCAGGAACCAGCGGATTGCTTTATCGTTCATTGCTTCCTCCTGAACGACAGGATTCACACCCCCGGTGCGAACCCTGTCGTCGGTTCTCCGATACCCCAGCCTTAGAAGAACATGCTCAGATTGTTGGCCGTGATCGTGCCTTGATCGAGCAATACTGTGCGCTTGTCGATCTTGAAACCCAGACCATCATTTGCCCGTAGGAGAATATCGCGACGCTCCCCGACGTAAATGTCAGTCATTCGTTCAAGACGATTGCGATAGCACAAGAAGGCGGAACTCACTTCGAGCTTCTCAGCTGACACTTCGCGCACAATCACATTAGTGATCATGTGACGGGATCGGGAAGGGGGGTCTTCGGTCCAGTTAAGGCCTGACAACCTGCCACGGATACGGGCAGTCAATCGACTGTGGTCTTCGTCGAAGTGGGCGTTACATCCCGGACCGTAGTACTCCAGGTTCGAATTTTTTGTGGTCTGAGTGGTCCGAATTGGAACCCAATAATGGATGTCCTCAGTGAGCAGGGTTAACCATTCTTGATATTTACGATGATCAAGAAGTTGCGCTTCCCGATAGTAAAACTGTTCGACTGCGTTTTGGAGCTCAAGACTCACAGGCTTTTCGAGATAATTAAACGGTTGTGTCAATTCTATGGACATGGAACGTCTCCATCATTTCGTTTGGATCGAAGTATCAGCAAGACTGGCCTGACAAGTTGATCTGTTTGGTTAGTGCGGAACGAATAGCAATGTGGCCGGTAGTAAATTACGGCTTGAGGGTTTCCCAACTCGGCTCGGACATCATGCGGCTCCAATGGTGATAAAAGCCGCGCGCAGCCTCCTCGCCGTAGACGTAGCTAGTCTTCCCTGGGAAATCTGGATTGTTTGCATTTGGTTTACCGACACCCATTGATGCACAGAAGGGTTGGCTGCGGGCCACATGCCCCCGCAAAACACGCTGCACTTCAACCCAATTTTCACCATCGTCCTGCTCGAAAGTTCCACCCTGGTTGAAGGTCAAGATATTCATTCGGCGATATTCATCCTTGATTTCCTCGGGGGCATCAGCATCGACTACGATGAACGACCAGACTTCGAGTTCGTTCGGTCCACGTGGATGCCAAGTACGAACAGTATTGATGCCCGGCAGGAATGAACAGGTCGGGAAGATGGTCATGTGCTGAGCAACCATGCGGTTCGCAGGCAGTTTGTTACCGAGCCGCGCCTGTGCACGTTCAGCGGCCGGACCCTTTGTCCAATAGTCCACAACTTTAGGCCCCATAATTGCGTACAGCAGGGAGAAGTCGTCATTGAACCACCCCGTTCCATGACCACCCCACGCTGCACGGAATTGGTTCCCAGTGACAGGCAGCTTTACGTCGGATAGGTCTTGATCGGGACGTAGGCTGGAAACGACACCGGCCACATGCGACATAGTGCACGCGTGATACATGTCGCTACAAAACTGCTCGGCTGCGAATTTCCAATTGCATGGAATAACGGTCCGCTGCATCCCGGTAATCACTTCAGTCCCAGCCTCGGTACGGTCCAGCATCACATCCATATATGGCGTGGCGTCACTGAGATAGTCCATCAAGGCCGGCGCCTTTGCATCCCAATTGGCGAATACCAAACCCTTGTAGGTATCTACCCGCGCCTGCAGCGGACCCCAGTCGGCTTTTTCGAAACCACAGTCCCCTTCTTTCTTGTCACAGAAGGCTTCCTTTTCAAACGGAACATTGACAAGATTGCCTGCAATGTCGTACGCCCAGCCGTGATAGGTGCAAGTAAAGGACTTTGCATTACCATAAGTTGAGCGCTCAATGTGCGCATTCCGACGAACGTGACCGCCTGCACCGACGAACGTGACCGGGGGGTCTGCGCGCGAAGCGTGGTGTTCAGATTCTAACCGTGTCGGTCACGATCACGGTCAATTCGAGGCACGGCGCAGGCTTATCCACAGGCGGCCGCCAGCGCGCCTCATACGCTGGCGGGCGGGCGCCTGTGGGTAAGGCGTCTCGCGCGCACGGCCTCATGCCTTTTCCTTTCTTCTCATCGACTCGCCCTTGAGGGCGAGCTTGTGCGCGGCGTGCACGACGCGATCGAGGATCGCATCGGCGAAGGTCGGGTCGCCCAGGTAGGTGTGCCAGTGCTCGATCGGCAGCTGGCTGGTGATCACGGTCGAACGCGTGCCGACGCGGTCGTCGAGCAGCTCCAGCAGGTCGCTTCGCTCCTGCGCCGACGGCGCGGCCAGGCCCCAATCGTCGATGACGATGAGATCCATGCGCGCGAGCTGCATGAGGCGTCGGCTGAAGCTGCCGTCGGCATGCGCGATGCGCAGCTCTTCGAAGAGCCGCGGCAGACGCACGTAATAGGCCGCGAGGCCCTGCCGGCACGCGGCATTGGCGAGCGCGCAGGCGAGCCAGGTCTTGCCGCTGCCGGTGGGCCCGGTGATGAGGCAGTTCTGGTGATGGCGGATCCATTGCCCGGTGCCGAGCGCGGCGATCTGGCTGCGCTCGAGCCCGCGCCCGGCGCGGTAGTCGACGTCCTCCAGGCAGGCTGCAGCGGCCTTGATGCGGGCTGCCTTGAGCAGCCGGTCGATGCGTTTGCCGTCGCGCAGCAGGATCTCGCGATCGATGAGCTGGGCGAAGCGCTCCTCGAAGCTCAGCGCGGTGATGGCGGGCTGGGTGAGCTGCTCCTCGAAGGCGCGGGCCATGCCTTCCAGGCGCAGGGTGCGCAGTTGTTGCAGGCTGTGTTGTATCAGCATCGATGTTCTCCGGTGGGTGGAATCAGTGGTAGTAGCGCGCCCCGCGCAGGTTCTCGTGCACGGTGGGAAGCGCCAGTTCGGTTTGGCTAGCGGCAGTGGGAGTGGGAGTGGGGAGCGGTGCGCGGTCGAGCCCGCTCTTGAGGATCGGGGCGACGTTGCGGTAACGCATCGCCCCGAGGGTGACGGCGCGGGTCGCCGCGGCTTCGAGGCGTTCGTTGCCGTATTGGCGACCGAGGCGCATCAGCCCGAGGCACGCCCGGTAGCCCTGCTCGGGGTGCGGCATGCGTTCGAGTTGGTGGCTGACCACCTGCTCGGTGTGAGGTCCGACCGTGGCACCCCAGGCGATGAGTTTGCCCGGGGACCACTGGCGATGCGCCTGATGGGATGCGGGCATGTGCTCGGTGAGCGTGGTGAACGCTCCGTACCGGGGGCTTCTCGCATGCACCGCGACGCGGCGGCCCGCCGCAAAGCATTCGATGCTGCTCGCGGTGATGCGCAACTCCACCGCTTGGCCGGCGAGCGCATACGGCACGCTGTAGTAATGCCCGTCGAACTCGACGTGGTAATCGATATTGGGCTTGGCCCGTTTCCACTGGGCGAACTGGAACGCGGTGGCGGGCAACGGGCGCAGCGCCGGCCGATCGAGCGTCTCGAACGCTTCGTGGCGCGAGCCTGGCAGGCGCCGGAAGGCACGCGTGTTCAGCGGCTCGAGTAACGCGGCGATCGCCTCGTTCAACTCTCCCAGCGAGAAGAAACGTCGATGCCGCAGCCGCGCCAGAATCCAGCGCTGCACGATCTGTACGCCGACTTCGACCTTGGCCTTGTCCTGCGGCTTGTAGGGGCGCGCGGGCAGGATCGCCACGCCGTAGTGCGCGGCGAACTCGGCGGTGGTGCGCTGCAGTTGCGGCTCGTAGCGGTCGGCCTGCCCGACGAGCGAGCGCGTATTGTCGGGCACCACGAGCTCGGGCACGCCGCCGATGAAGGCCAGCGCCCGGGCGAGCGAGCCCAGCCAGTCGGCCTGCGACTGCGTCGCCGTGGCGCAGGCGAACGTATAGCTCGAGGCGCCGAGCACCGCGACGAAGATCTGCGCGCGCGAAATCTCGCCCGTGTCGGCGTCGACGATCGGCACCGTGTCGCCCGCGTAATCGATGAAGAGTTTCTCGCCGGCGCGGTGCACCTGGCGCATCGAGCGCTTGAGCGTGCGGGCGAACGCGCGGTACAGGTCGCAAAAGCGCGAGTACTGATAGCTCGGCCCGTCGGCCGTCTGCACGTACTCTTCCCACAGCAGCGCCAGCGTGACGTTCTTTCGCTTGAGCCCCTGATGCACCGCCGCCAGATCCGGCGGCACATTCGCGACGCTCGCGCCACGTCCACGCCGGGCGACCCCCAGCACCCGGCGCAACTCGGCCTCGTCGGCCGCCGACAACTCGGCCCACGGCCGGCCGCACTCCTCGGCCGCCTTCACATACTTGGCGACCACTCCTTTGGAAATCGACAGCGCGCGGGCAATGCGCTCATGCGACAGCGCGCAGTCGTATTTGAGCCGTAACAGCTCCCTGATCTTGTGCATGGCAATCCGCTCCGCCGGCATCCTCGGTCTCCGCGCAAAGCGCGCGAGGGTAGCCGGCCTGACAAACGACGTTGCCACGCTTGGCCTCACAAACCCGTTCCGATTTGATCGTGACCATTGATTCCGACATCGTGACCGCCCATTCCGACAACTCGCCGAAATCGGTCACGATCAAATCGGAATCCGCGGTCACGACCGCGGATTCACCGGTCACACTATTTCGGAGTCAGCGGTCACGTTGGGTCGGAATCCGCACCCAGCCCTTTGGCCTTTGGCCTTTGTCGGAAGCCTTTGGGTATAGGGCCGCAGCTTCGCGGGTGCCACGATGAATGCGGCATGGGGCAATCCCGGCAAGCCGGAAGCTGCAGGGGTGTTCGTCAGCTCTGGCCCAAGCCGGTGTCGAGGGCGGCTGATTGCGCTGCGAAGTCGTCGGGGCGGCGCTTGCGGAAGGTTTCGAGATTGGCGAGCTTCCAGCGCAGTGCCGGCAGTTGCGCGGCATGCTGGCACTGCACCAGCGACCAGTCCGGCTCTGCGCGCGCCAGCCCGCTCAGAAACCGCCTGTGCGCGGTGCTCAGTCGCTGTGGCAGCTCGCGCCGCAGCCTGGTGCGAGCGTCGAGCAGTGTCTCCAGGGAGCAGTCTACTTCCGTCATGCCGACAAAGGCCCGCTCGTACTCGCCGGCGATGTCCTTGTCGTTGCCGAACAGCACTTCGTGGGGTGGCCGGTTGTGACCCGCCAGATAGACCACGAAGCACTCGACCATGCCGTCGCTGATGTCGCCCGACTCAAAGAGCTGCCACACGTCGAACAGGTCGCGGGGGTGCTGCCGATCCAGCGCGGCCACCAGCTTGCTGGCGTACAGCTCGTCCGGTGCCAGAACCGGCAGCTCGAACTCGACGCCGAACAGATCGCTGGTCTTGGCGCTCAGCGGCCGCCGCTCGACGGGCAGCACGCTGCCGCGGAACACGACGTTGACCTCGATCTTCACCTGGTTGGCGTCGTTCTCGACGATCAGCTTAGTGTCCCCCAGATCCTTGGCGCGAACCAGGCGTGTCTGCACGCCCAGTGGCGCAACGCGCGTGGCGATGGCGGCCAGCTCCTGGTTGATGGCTTGCAGCGCTTCGTCGCGCGGCGTCTGCCACGGGAGGTACACCACGTCGATGTCCACCGACAGGCGCGGCATGTCCCGCACGAAGAGGTTGATGGCCGTGCCGCCCTTCATGGCGAAGATGTCGTTGGCGAACACGTCGGGCGCGACGGCCAGCAGCAGGCGAACGGTGTCCGCGTAGGTCTTATCCATGAGGTTTCAGGCTAAGCAAGGTGCCGTCATCGAGCCGGCTCATCCAGCGCGTGTTGCTGCCGGTGCGAACCGGGTACTGCTCCAGCAGGGCATCGACATCCACGAGGCTGGTCTCGCGCGCCCAGGTCAGGAACAGGCGCACGGCCTTCACGCTGGCGCAGCAGGACAGCAGTTGCCCGAGCAAGTCCTTGCGGGGGGAACGCAGTCCATCGAAGAGGTTGCGGGCCTCTTCGAGGCTCTGCTTGACGCCGGCCTCGTACAGCAGCTCCAGCACGGCACGCTCGGGGGCTGCCACCCGCAGAGCCTCGGGCAAGCCAGGCGGCGTGGTCAGGGTCTTGCCGGGCAGCGCCGTGTCCGGCCAGTCGAACAGGCGGGCGTGGACGTAGCGGGCCGGAAAGCGCGAGGTGAACCAGGCCGGCAACGCGAAGCGACCGTCCCCCCACAGCACCAGCGTCTCCCGGCTGCCCAGGTTGTGCCGCACGCCCTGCAGGGCCAGGGCGCTCTTGCCGCCGACATGCAGGCCGGGCACGCGCTGTTGCAGGAACTTCAGCGCACCGTAGACCCCGAACTCATCGTTCGGGAAGGCATAGACGCCATGGGCCAGGCGCACGAGCCACCCGCCGTCGGCATAGTGGGCGGCGAGCTGGGGCGACACCCCGAACTGGCTCAGGGTGGCAAGGTCGAACGGCGCCCCGCGAGGGAGTCCCGCCTGCAGTCGCTTGATTATCTGGTGCCGAAAATTTCCATCCATGTTATAAAAATAGCACATAATCCAATCGGCCCCTAGAGCCGTTGCAAGAACGTGCATGGAAAGTAGCATAAGGTTTGATTTATCGTGCAAAATCTAATCGACCTGCGACCCGAGCCAACCCGGCTCTGCCGGCCGCAACCCACCCTCCTGATCGCGGTCTATGCTGGAGGGCAGGCCACGACCGGCCGCTCCGCGAGGTGAGGCACCACTGAAGCCGAGGCATATGAGCATGACCACCAACACGCACAACGGGCGCTGGAGCCACCGGCTGGGCCGGGGGGCTGGCCGTGCCTGGCGTGGATACCTGCGCCGCGAGCAGCGTGTCGCCGGCTGGCTGGTGACGCGCGGGGTGCCTGCGGGCGCGGCGACGGCGGTGCTCTGGATCGTCAAGCTCACCGTGCTCGGTGCGCTGCTCTACTCCGCGTTCTGGCTGGCCCTGCTGCTTGCCTTTGCGGTGACTGCTGCATGGCTCGTGCAGCACGACGACCCTGATCAAGAGGAACCGCAACCCGAATGGAGGGAAGGCCCCAACGGCTTCGGGCTTTATGACAAGAGCGACTGGCGCATCGACCCGCATGTGACCGACGACGACTGAACGGCGGTCACTTCTTCGATACGGCGCTCATTGCCATACCAGCGCCACGCCCCCCAGCGCCCTTGGCGTCCGAGGTGGCGGTGGACAACCCCTGCACGATATTTCCCGTGCGAACGCCTGCCCAAGCCAATGCCATGACCCAAAACGTCGGCAGCACGATGAACATCATCGCCATGACGAAGTTAAGGAGCATGTCGCCAAAGGCGTTGTTCAAACCGATCAGCGGATCGAAGTTCGTGTGCGGCCTGTCCGCGCCAAACCCCCATCCGTAGAGCGCATCCAGGATCGTGCTGTCGATCCAGCGTGCGAGCTGGAACCAGAAGTCCACGAAGAACAGCGCGAACTGGACGCAGCTCACCGTCATCACCGTCTTCAGGTCGTAGGTGCCGATCAGCAGCACCAACGGGATGCAGATGACGAGCGCCATCTTGAGCATTGTCAGCACCATCGGCAGCGCCTGGCGCACCACGTCCATCGCGGGGAAGAAGGCCAGCGAGCCCACGGTCAGCCCCAGGTCGCCCGCGCCGCGCGTGACGACGTTCGGCAGCGTCTTGTCGATCTGGCCGCCGTAATCGGTGTAGACGGCGCCCTGGTTCATCTTCTGCTGTCGCGGTGAGACCACGGCGCGGATCACCGAGTCATTGACCTCGCTCTGCGACAGGAAGCCCGCCCAGCGCCCGATGCGGGTCAGCAGGTCCGGGGCGACCTGCGCCAGCAGCCGGCTGCGCAGTCCCTGGCCGCCATCGGCCCACCACTGTCGGCAGGACGGATAGCCGCCGCCGCTGTCCACCTGTACCAGCCCTGCATCGCGGGTCGCGTCGTAGGGCCAGGCCGTGCGTGGGGTCTTAGAGCGATAGGTGTCGTAGAAGCCGGGCGTGTCGAGGAAGTAACTCGACCCGATCCAGGTCACGTCGTTCATCTGCTCGTCGGAGAGCGTCGGCCGGTTCATGAACAGCTTGGCGCGCGACGGCCCGTAGCAGTCGTGCGTGAAATCGGCGACCTCCTGTGCCAGCACCGGATCGTCGATGCGCGTGGCATCCACATCCATGCGAATCTGACGCAAGTCGGTGCCGCAGGGAATCGCTGCCACCGCGGCGCCTGTGACCGCCTTCGAGATGGCGTGCATGAAGAACCACCACACCGGCACCAGCGCGCTCTGGTCGTTGAGCGCCGTGTAGACGTTGGACCAGCCCGTGTCGTTGGGCAGCGGGACGTTGACCTGGCATTGCGCGGAGCGCGTGGTGTCGAACTTGATCGTGGCGAGATCCACCGGGATGAACGGGATGCCGGCGAACATGATGACCACGATCGCCACCCACACCCGGTTCTCGATGCGCATCGACGACAGCACGCCCTTGTTGCCTTCGTCCGCACCTTCGCTGCGGGCCTTGAGCCATTCCTGGATCACGATGGCCACGAACGGCAGCGCGAACACGCCGCTGGCCACGAGAATGCTCCAGATGCCGTTGTTGACCACCCAAGCCACCAGGGTCAGGTAATACTCCAGGTAGTCCGTGGTGTAGAGCGTCATGCCTGCCTCCCGGTCTCAGCCGTGCTGCAACAATTGGCTGGCTTCCAGCGCGACCACGGCGATCACGGCC
Source organism: Aromatoleum bremense (assembly GCF_017894365.1). Classification (NCBI taxonomy): domain Bacteria; kingdom Pseudomonadati; phylum Pseudomonadota; class Betaproteobacteria; order Rhodocyclales; family Rhodocyclaceae; genus Aromatoleum; species Aromatoleum bremense. The sequence goes on along the minus strand of NZ_CP059467.1, from coordinate 2,138,614 downwards.
GCTATCTCCGTGCGCAGCAGGCGCTGATGCGTCTCGCGGGACGGCTCCCGCCGCAACAGGCGCCGGCGCATCCACCACCAGCCGTAGGCCGTCGCTCCGTAGAGGCACAGCCGCCACACGAAGAAGTGGCCGGCGTGCGCCTGCAGCCAGTGCTGCCAGCCCTCGACGCCGCCGACCACGTGGATGCCGGCGATGTTCACCGCCACCGCGGCGGCCACCACCAGCAAGGTCCACAGCAGCGCCACGCCGACGCGGCGGTTGAACAGCCATGGCAGCCGCAGCCAGGTCAGCCGGCTCATGGCGTACCGCTCCGCGGCTTCTGGACTTCCCGCAGACGGTCGCGTGTGGTGTCGCCCTCGAAGACGCCGCGCGAGCCGGCAGCGCGGGTGCTGTGGCGCTGGATGATCGCCATCGCCGAGTTGCCGGCCAGCGTGCGCCGCAGTTCCAGCTCAGTCTTGAGGTTGTTGATCTCCTGCTCCAGCGCGCTGTTCTCCTGGTCGACCGCCTGCACGGCCAGCTCGTTGGCGGCGACGTTCGGCTCCTTCTTGCCGGTCAGCAACGTGCGTTGCAGCAGCAGGGCCTTCTCCAGCACGCTGGACAGCGCAGCCTCAGACGCGAGGCGCCGGCCCAGCACGTCCTGATCGGGCTCGTCGCGCAGCGCCTCGATCACGCCGCGCGTGATCGGCAGCGAGTTGCTGCCCGCCGCGTCGAGGTTGGCGGCCGTCGTGGGCCGGGCGCCCGTCACCAACTCGTGCAGCGCCTGCAGCTTGGTCTCGTACTCCTCCTGGATCAGCGGCGTGAGGCCGACACCCGGCATGGTCTGGGTCTTGGTGCAGCTCTCGCAGGTGCGCTGCTCGCGCTCGCCCAGCACGCGGGTCGCCCACGCGGCCGCGGCCTGCGGCGAAGACCAGGTCTGGCAGGTCAGGCGGTTGCCGCAGGCACTGCTCGGGATCGACGAGGTATCGGTGACGCTGCGGCCGTTGAGCAGGTTGTAGCCCGCCTGCGTCACGTCGCTGACCACCTTGATCGAGCTTTGGCCGTTGCCGCCGGCATTGCTGCCGCCAACCCAGGGCACGCCGTTGTTGCCCCGGTTGGACTCGGCCTGCTCGATGGCCGACACCGCATCGGTGCTGCTGACCGCATCGCGCAGCGCCATGCCTTCGGCGAGCTGATCCCAGCCCGCCTGGCCGCCGGCCATGTCCGCCATGCGGTTGGCGATGGCGCGGCACGTCATCTTCGAGCGGTCGAAGTCCAGGCGCGCCTGCAGGATGCCGTTGGTGAGTAGGTTGTACAGGCCCGGATCGGCGCGCTGGATGATGAGAGCCGGGAGTGACGCCACCGCAGCGGTAGCGTTCTGGATCACGTTCGACATGATCGTCTGGAAGCCGTTGGTGATGCCGTTCAACTGGTTCTGCAGCGTGGTAGTGATACTCATGTCGCCGCAGATCAGGTTGCTGTTCCAGCCGATCCCCACGCCGATGCTCTGCATGTTGCCGGCACCACCCATCGACACGGCCCGGCCGCCGCCGATGCTGTAGAGCACGTCGTCGCCGATCACGCTGCCGCTGACGTTCACGCCATTGGGATCAATGCGGGTCTGCGCCCAGGCGACGCCGACGACCAGCGTGATGGCCGCCACGAGCAGCGCGGCCCGCAGGTGCGACCCCGCGCGACGCAGGAAGTCAGGGAGGGAGGCGTTCATCGTGGGTTCCTCACATGAAATCGACGCTGCCGAGGAAGACCTGGCCACGGCGCCGGCAGCAGGAGTACGGCCGCCACAAGGCCCAGGCGTAGTCGCCCTGCTGGGCCTGCACGCGGGTGCGGCTGTGCGGGAAGACCACGCAACTGTTCGAGAGCGTGGGCGTCAGCTCCTGCCACTTGCCCGTCGAGGCGTCGGTCTCCATCAACGCGCCGGCCGGCCAGTACCCGTCGCGGGCGTTGGCCAGCAGTGGCTGGTACACGTGAATCTGGTTGCGGCGCGTCACGATGTCGCCCGCGCGCTGCGCGACCACGGCGCCGCTCTTGTGATCGTCGGTCTGGTGCAGGAAGCCACCGCGGGGATACACGTTGCCCCAGAGGTTCAGGCCGGTGCGCGTACCGATTTCGCGCCGGCCGGGGATGAGCGCTTCGGGGTAGAACGCTTCCGGGATGTTGTAGCGCCAGGCGATCGTGTCGAGCGTGCTCAGCAGATACGGCATGAAGGCCGTGCCCGCGCCTTCGCAGGTGTAGCCGGAGGCGCTGGCGAACTGGCTGAACACCATCCCGGCCGGATGGCCGATGACATCGGCGTTCTTGAACTTGGCGAGGTTGTTCTCGTTGTCGTGATTGGTCGTGCCGTCACCGCCAGCCTTGGCGGTCGGGTTGGGCATGCTCATCGCCCTGACTTCCAGCCACGGGTTTTCGCCGGTGTTCGAGTAGCTCGACACCACCGCATCGGGGACGTAGTGACGCACCTTGACGGAGGTGCGAACCGAGCAGCCGAATGGCGTGCAGTACAGCCAGTAGCAGATTCCGACGACGCGGTACTCCAGACAGCTCGGCGACACGGCCGAGGAAACGATGGTCGCCGTATCCAGGGCGAAGGTCGATGTGGCGCCGCACAGCAGCAGCGAGGCCATGGCCGTCCGCAGGCGCCGGGACGGCGCGGTCGGCAGGGTCATGGCCGTGCGCTCCGGTGGGCATCGATACGGGCGACGGCGCGTGCCACGTCGGGCTCGCCATAGACGACGTTGCGTCGATCGACGACCACCGCGGGAATCCTGGCGATGCCCAGCCCCCAGGCATCGACGATGCCCTGGTACGCTGTGCCGAGCCTGCGCTGCAGCTCGGAGCCACCTTGCTTCAGGCCTTGCGGGACGAGGGCCGCTGCCCAATTCGAATCTTCGGGAAACCCGGCGTCAAGTTCTTCTTCGCGGCAAGCTGGTGGGACCGGTTCGATGACACAGTCAGTTGCCTGAGATCCCCGCAAGGAGTGGCCGGACACGGTAATAGCCCAAACATCCGCTGCTGTGGCGACTCCTGTCGTCAACAACAGGGACAGGATGGTCGGAGCACATCCAAACGAGGCCAGAAAGACACGCATCCGCATCGCCAATGGGTTGATGACTCCCGGCAGTACAACCCATGACGCTTGCACGTACCACGAACAATGCGGACAGTAGCGCTCCCTGTTTCAAGCCCACGGGAAAGGTGCCTGAGCGGGACCCTGGATGCCTGCGAAAAGCCCCCACGGGACTGCCGCAACTGCGAGACTTGAACGCACCGGCTACGCCTGTTCAGACAGGCAGGAATTGTCACGTAAGAGTCGGGCCCGGTCGACGAAGTGTTGCAGCGGTTCGGACGGCTCTCTGTGCGGACGCAACAGGAACGTAGTCATCCTCGCCGACCCATCGGCCAGGGGCCGAGTGACGATCTCCGGGTGTCGGCAGATCGAGATTTGAGAGGCCGTAGCAAAGCCCAGGCCGTAGCCGGCGGCGACCAGCGTCAACATCAACTCCAGCGTCACCGCACGCTCTGCGATGTTCGGCCGGATATCCGTGGAACGCAGGATCCGTTTGATTTGCCGGCTCGCGCCATGGCATGCCTCCGGGTGGTACATCACGAGGGGATACTTCAGCAATTCCTCCAACGGGATCTGCTTGAAGGCCAGCAATGGATGCCGATTGGGAATGGCAGCCACAAGCGGATCGGACCAGAGCGTTTCGCAGTGGATGCCTTCACCGGCCTCGTCGGACTGGGCGAAACCCGCATCGAACGAGTCATCACGCATACCGCGCACTTGCGCAGCGAACGGTGTCTCGAACAGGCGAATCCCTACGTCGGGTTCCTCTTCACGGCACAAGGCCAGCAGCGCCGTGAGCCGGGTTTGTGCGATACCGTCCGAAAGCGCGATGCGGAGCATGCCTCGGTAGCCTGTCGCAGCCGCCTTGACATTGATCCTGGCCTGCTCCAGCACCGCGAAAACGCGCCTGGCATCTCGCAACAAGACTTGCCCGGCCCAAGTCAGGTGCGTACCCCGCCCGCCGCGCTCGAACAACGAGGCGCCGACGTCGCTTTCCAGTTGCCTGATCGTGCGCGACAGCGGTGATTGTTCGATGTGAAGACGCGCGGCCGCGCGCGTGAAATGCAGCTCCTCGGCTACGGCCACGAAACAACGCAGGCGTCGCAGGTCCATGGGCGTCACTCATCCGTTCAACGAGTGACTCCCGAACCGGGATGCGGCGCGACGATTGCGAACCGCAAATGGGCCATTCGCCGCAACCGCAGTAGCCACGTCGGAATGGCGGAGCAAGGGGGCGCGCCAAGGCGGTAGGCATGCCGCCAGCCAAGGCGCTCCCCCAAAAACAAGAAAGCCATGCGAAGCTAGGCCGGAACCCCGAGGATGATGCTCGACGCCTTGAAGATGGCCGACGCCGTCTTACCCGCCGCCAGCCCAAGGGCCGCGCTGCTCTCATTGGTCACGATCGCGGCCACCGAAGCCCCGTTTGGCAGGTCAAGCACGACTTCCGTGTTGACTGCGCCGGTCTGGACGCGGGCAATCGTTCCTGTGAGCCGGTTGCGGGCCGAGAAGCGTGCGCCATCGTCATCCGTGACCAGGATGATCGATGACGACTTGACCAAGGCGAAGGCTTCGGCCCCGACGCGCAGGCCGAGGCTCTCGGTGCTTTCGTGCGTCACGATGGCGACCAGCTTCTGGCCCCCGGCCACCTCCAGTTCGATCTCGTCGTTCACCGCCCCCGGCTTCACCAAGGTGACCTTGCCGAGAAACTGGTTCCGGGCACTGGTTTTCATGCTCATCCTCCTGATCAACAAATAGTCATCTGCGATGTCATCGGCCTGCTGGGCCAATTGCTCGATAAAGCGCCGATGCTCCCGCTGGACAAGGCGAAAGTTCTCGACCAGTTGCTCGCCCCGGCGAGTCAGCCGGGTTCCGCCACCGCCCTTGCCGCCTGCCAGGCGCTCGACCAGCGGCTCCCCGGCCAGGTTGTTCATGGTGTCGATGGCATCCCATGCGGCCTTGTAGCTCATCTTGATCGCCTTGGCGGCCTGCGTGATCGAACCGCATTCGGCGATCCTGGCCAGCAGCTCGATCCGGCCGGGACCGCCAAAATTCTCGCCGCCCACCGTCATCCATACCGAGCCTTGCAGCTCAATGCTCTTCTTGGTCGATTCCATCGTGTACGCTCACCCCTTGTGCCTTGGACTCGGGAAAGCATACCCGGTGTTGGTCGCACCGATGGCACCCGGGAGGCAGGCAGTCCGTTCTCCCCAGGACGGCACCGAGTTCGGCAAACAAGAACCGCTTCCAGCGCAGGTTTCGTGAGTTGGCGAGGTACAAAGGGTGGAAGTACCGCTCCAGCAGGCGCGACACGTCGTCGCGTCCGCCAAGGTCCAGGTCTTCCCACAAATGGCGTTCACCGTGGCATGCCGCCGCGATCGCATGTGCAAGCCACGTGGCCACGTGTTCATCCACGCCCGCGGTACGCCGCGTCATCAACAGGGCCACCAGCGCCTGGAAGTACGGTGGCTGCGCCGCCTTGAGGCTCGCATACTGCATATCTGACAACCCCTCCAGCGCACCGAGTTCCGGGAAGCATCGCTCGACCATTTCCAGCAGGGCCTGTTGCGGGAGCCCGAGCGTCCACGCGAACACTGGAAGTTCGCCACACTGGGCGTTCCGCAGAACACCCGATATCGCCCGCAGCATCAGGGTATGGTCGCGCGCCGCGCCAGCATCCTCCCGGTCACGGCCAGGCATCCGGCGGGACATGCCCGATTGGGATGGCGCCGGCCATCGCGGGCTGGTTCGTACGATCTTCATTGCCTTGCTCCTTCCAGGCGGGTTCACGAAAGTTGCTCTGCTCCATGGACTGGGACCATTGCGCATCATGGAAACGCCCCGGCACCGCCTGCCCCGCGATCGGGCGCCACGGCCTCGCCGGGATCGGTGACGAACCCGACGCGCGTCAGCCCGCGCCGCGCCAGCGCCGACAAGGTCCAGGCCATCTCCCCATAGGGCACCGCGGCATCTCCCTTGAGGTGGATCTCGGTGTCCGCCGCCCTTTCGGCAAGCTGCCACGCGCGTCGTTCCAGCTCAGCGCGAGACACCGCCTCGCCGTTCCAATGCATCTGTCCATCGCGCTGTACCGCGATCTCGATATGCTCGGCAGGCGCCACATTGGGGCGGCTACTCGCCTGCGGCAATTCGAGCTTGACGGCATGCGTGAGCAGCGGCGCAGTGACGATGAAGACGACGAGCAGCACCAGCATCACGTCGACCAGCGGAATGATGTTGATCTCGGCCATCGGGCGTCCGGCGCCGCCCGAACCCAGCGTGCCCAGCCCCATCACACAGCCCTCGCGATGCGAGCAGGCGCCTCGGCGGCACCTCGCCGCAGCGGCGCGCCGGTAAGCGCCAGCGTAAGCAAGTCGTGGCCGAGCGCATCGAGGCGGCCGAGCACGACACGGTTGCGCCGCGTCAGCGCGTTGTAGCCGAGCACCGCCGGGATCGCCACGGCAAGGCCGATGGCCGTCATGATCAGCGCCTCGCCGACCGGGCCGGCCACTTTGTCGAGGGTGCCCTGCCCCGACAGGCCGATGGCGATCAGGGCGTGATAGATCCCCCAGACGGTACCGAGCAGGCCAACGAAGGGCGCGGTCGAGCCGACCGAGGCGAGCAGCGTCAGCCCCCGCTCGAGCCGTTCCGCCTCCTCCTCGATGCCTTGTCGCAGCGCCCGTACCAGGAACTCCTGGCGTCCACCGGCCTCCCCGTGCGCCGAGAAATGCCGGGCGGACTCGATCGCCAGGCGCGCCAGGCGGGCGCACGCATCCTCAGCACCTGCGGAGAGGACCGCGCCCAGTTCCTCAAAGGCGCGGACACGCCGGAAGCGCGCAAGGAACACCACCTGCCGTCGCCGCTGCAACCAGTGCGCGACCAGTCGATCGACGATGATCCCCCAGCTGGCGAGTGAGGCGAGCAACATCGCGATGAGAATGACGCGCGCCGCCGTGTCGGCCTGCGTCAGGAAATGGGCAATACCCAGAGAGCTTTCGAACATGGCGGGACTCACATGACAAAGGAGATCGGGACCAGCACCCACGCGGCGACCCTCTCGTCGCCCCGACGTGCTGGAACGAAGCGCCAGCGGACGACCGCCTGGCGCGCGACGGCGTCGAGCCGCTCGAACCCCGACGAGGTCCCGACCTCGACCTGATCGGCATATCCGTCGACCGAAACGAGCACGCGCAGCAGGACACGGCCCGTTTCGCCGAGACGGCGCGACATCGGTGGGTACAGCGGCGCCGGGTTGTCGAGGTAGTCGGCATTGAAGACCGGCAGCACCAGCGGCGGAGGTGCGGCGGGAACGGCGGTGGGCACCGATACGACCGCCGACGCCGGCTCGGCGGCAGGCTCCGACGCGACATCGGAGGACGGCGGCGCCTCGGCGGGCGGTGCCGCGATCGGTCGCGGCGTCGCTGGCCGCGGTGCTCTTGGCGCCGGCGTGCTCTCCTTCGGCGGCCTGGGCGGCGTCGGTGTCGGCTCCGGCACGGCCGTCGGCTGCGCGGCCGCCACGGCCGTCGGCTGCGCGGCCGCCACGGCCGTCGGCTGCGCGGCCGCCACGGCCACCGGTCGCGGGACGACCAGGCTGGCCTCGATCACATGACCCAGCGCCTGCCTTGCCTGTGGCGACACCTGCAGCACGATGCCGAGCAGGGCAGCATGCGCGAGGCCGACCCCGGACCACTGCAGCAGCGGTCGCCGCCAGCGCCACGCCGCCACCGGTGCCTTCTCCTGGCCCGGCTTGCCGCTGCCGCAGAGGTACTCCTCCATCGCCGACATCACTGCTGCAGCGGTGGGAGGCGCAGGGTGACGCGCTCGACTGTCTTGCCAAAGAAGTGATACCCGGAGCCCCCTTCGGCCAGCAGTTCGAGCAGTTCGTCCGGGGCTCGCACGCGCGTGCCGCCGACGGCGGTGACACCGCGCCGGGCGAAGGGCTCGGCGATCAGCGTCGCCGTCGGCCCGATCACCGCCGCCTCGGCGCCCGGCCGCAGCAGGCGCAGCAGCCCGTCGAGCGTGCCGTTGATCAGCGTCGTGCCGGTGGTGATGAAGACGTCGGCCTTCGGCACGAGCTCCGGCGCCCGGTCGGCCGACGCGTAGAACGGCATTTCCTCGGGCCTCAGCGTCGCTGGGTCCATTTCCAGCACGTGGAAGGGCTGGCCGCGCCGGCGCAACTCGCGCATGTACGGCGGGAAGGCGCCGACCAGCGCGACGCGCGCGCCGGGCGGGATGACCAGCGCGTCGAAGGCATCGCCGTCGCTCACCTCGGCGCCGGCCGGCCCGCCGTCGCGCATCCACAGCGTCTCGGCGAGCGCGTTCAAGGTAGCGATGGCCAGCGTCCGGCGCAGGTCCTGCGGCCGGTAGAGGTCGTCGAGCACCTGTACCGCCTTGCGGCCGGCGATCTTGCCAGGGATCGGCATGGCCTTCGCCGAGCTCGGGCAGCAGACGGCCTCGGGCACGCTCTTGATCGGCGTCGCGCACAGGCCGCCGGCGCCGTTGGCGAGCTTGACGCCGGTGAAGAAGATGCCGAGGACGGCGCGTTCGAAGGTCAGCGACTCGGCCTCGGCGCCGAGGCGCTCGACCACGGTCGCGTGCAGGTCGGCGAGCAAGGTGGCTGGCGGGCAGTCGGCCATTCGGCTCGGGATCATGTCGTTCGCTGTCTTCATGTCGACATTCCTCAGCAACGCGAGCAGCGCAGGTACGGTGAAACCACCACGGGGTCCAGGGCACGAGAGGCGAAATGCAGCTTCAGGTGGCCGCAGGGGCCGTCTATGTCCTCCCGCCCCTCGTCGCCGAGCCCGGCCGCGACAAATCGCTCGCCGAAGGTCTCCACATGGCAGAGCGGATGGCTGTCGGTCAGCACCGCCCGGTCCAGGTCGCGCAGGCCACCTGGCGCGGTCTCGCAGGCCTCCAGGCAAAACCAGTGGGCCGAACACAATTCGCCACCCGGCGCCAGGCGCGCGGCAACGGCTGCAAGCGCGTCACCCATGGACTTGCGCAAGGGGTAGAGCGCGTGGAACAGCACCACGCGGTCGTAGCTTGCCGGCACGGATATTTCGAGCGGAGAACCGGGATGGACAACGCATCGCTCAGCCAGGCCGCAGGCGTCGAGCAGTTCCGTCGCCTCCCGCACGGCGCCCGGCGCAACGATGACGGACGCGTCCAACCCGGGTTGCGCAAGGCAGATGGCCGCCACCGCTATGCCACCGCCGCCATCGAAGCACAGCAGGCGGCGCGGCTTGGCGCCACCGCGCAGTTCCCTCTCCCGCGCCGCCAGCCGGGTCGCCAGAAGCCGCGCCTCCACCAGGAAGGGGTGCAGCCTTGGGGATGGCGACACGGGCACGCTCGCCGCCGTCCAGTCCTCGGACAGGAAGCCGCGCAGATCTGACCAGCCGCATTCCGGCGCCAAAAGGCGCTCGATCGTCGCTGCCTGGCACCAGGCACTGCCGGCGACGAGCACCTCGCGCATCTCGGGAACCAGGGCGTACACGCTGCCCTGGCGCGACACGAGGCCGAGGTCCTCCAGGGACTGGAGGAAGCCCGCCAGATGCGCGCCGCGCAGTTTCAGGGCCGTGGCGATGACCGCCCGCTCGGCGGGCCCGTTGCGGTCCAGCCAGTCGAACAGTCCGCTGCCGTAGCCCGCGCGCAGGGCCTGGAAGGCCTTGAACCCTCCGGCGACGCGGTCCAGCACCGCGACTGCGGGCGGAGCCTCCAGGCTGGCGAGATCGAACTTCATCGTGGTCATGTCCATTTCATGCTCCTTGGTATCGATAGCATTGGAATCAACGCGCGGCCAGGGTCGTCCTGGGGCCGCCATCGAGGATTTCGCGCACCTGCGCGGCAGAGAGGTCGGCGCCGAAAATGTCGTGATAGAAGGCTTGCGTCTCGGCGACGACGTCGATGTCGCCGAAGCGCTCGGGGTGGAAGTGTTTCGCCGCCCACAGCACCGTGAGCGGCTGTTCGGAGGTGCGGTTGCCCCAGGTGTGGGCGCCGCTGGGCGCCACCAGGATGCGCCCAGCGCGCACGGCGGCCAGGTTGGCGAAGCGCGGCTCGCGGCGCACCGTCTCCGCCTCCTCGTGGCTGGCGACGATGAGGATGTCGGGGTTCCAGGCGAGCAGTTGCTCGAGGGTGAAGCTGCGCGATTCGACGGTGCGGCCGTCGTCGGTGACGCTCTCGCCGCCCGCCGCGCGGATCCACCATTCGACCACCAGATGAGGTTGCGTCAGCGTCTTCGGACTGAAGTAGAGCACGCGCGGTCGTGTCCGCACGTCGCGCAGGCGCGCCGCAACGTCCGCGAGCATGCGGTCGAAGCGCTCGGCGTAGCGCTCGGCGGCCTGCGGCTGGTCGAAGACGCGGCCGAGCAGGCGCACCGCCGTCTTCACATCCTCGGGCTGGCGCCAGGCGAGGTAGAGCGCCGGCAGGCCGGCACGGCGCAGGGCGTCGGCGCTCGCCCGATCCATGGTCAGCACCGCGTCGGGCGCCGCGCCGAGCAGGGCCTCCAGGTTCGGCGTGCGGTCGTGGTTCTGGAGCGTGGGCAGCGCGGCAGTGTGCGGGGCAAAGACCGCCTGGTAGCCCCAGCGCGGCTTGCGGGCGAACTCCGGCAGGCCATTGACGATGCGCCGGCCCTCGCCGACGGCGAAGACGAGGCCGTTGAGCACTGGCACCGCGCCAATGGTGGCGACACGCTCGACCCGCGCGGGCAGGGCAACCTCGTCGCCCGCCATGTCCTCCACCACGCGCGGCGGCGCGGCCTGGGCGATGGCGGCGACGAAAGCGACCAGGAACGGCAGGAAGCGGAACAACATCACAAGTCTCCTTTCACAGGCGCGGAATGCAGGCCGCCGGTGCGCCACGATGGGCGATGACCTCCACCGGCGTGTCGTACAGGGCGGTCAGCGTGTGCGCGTGCAGCACGTCCCGCGCCGCACCGGCGGCGGCGATGCGGCCGCCGGCCAGGGCGAGGACGCGCGCGCCAAGCAGGAACGCGTGCTCGGGCTGGTGGGTGGTGACAAGGACGGCCATGCCATCGGCGGCGAGATCGCGGATCACGCGCAGCACGCGGGCCTGGTTGCCGAGGTCGAGGCTGGCCATCGGTTCGTCCATCATGAACAGGCGCGGCTGCTGGGCCAGCGCACGGGCGATCAGCGTGAGCTGGCGCTCGCCGCCGCTGACGCGGTTGAACGGCCGCTGTGCCAGATGTGCGATGCCAACCCGCATCAGCGCCTCGCGCGCGACCCGCTCATCGTGGCGGCCGGGCAGGCTGAGGGGCGGCAGGTACGGCGTGCGGCCCATCAGCGCGACATCGAGCAAGGTCAGGCCGCTGTCGCCGGCCGCCTGCGGCACGTAGGCGAGCGCGCGGGCGAGACGCCGGGGAGGGACGCCGGATTCGCCGTCGATGCGCACCTCGCCACGCTCGTGCCGCAGTGCGCCGACCAGGCAGCGCAGCAGGGTCGTCTTGCCGGTGCCGTTGGGCCCCAGCAGGCACAGGATCTCGCCCCTTGCGAGCGACAGGTCAATGCCGTCGAGCACCGGCGCCTCGCTCGGCGCGCGGCGATAGACGAGGTCAGCCACGCTCAGGACCATGTCCGCCTCGCCTTGGCCAGGACGGCGACGAACACCGGCGCGCCGAGCACAGCAGTGACGATGCCGAGCGGCAACTCGGCGGCAAAGGCGCTGCGGCACAGGTTATCGACCAACAGCAGGTAGCCGGCGCCGAGCAGCAGCGAGGCCGGCAGCAGCGCGGCGTAGGCCGGGCCGACGATGAGGCGCGCGAGGTGCGGCACCAGCAGGCCGACCCAGCCGACGATGCCGGAGATCGACACGGCGGCGGCGGTCATCAGCGTCGCCGCGGCGATCAGCGCGAGGCGCAGCGCGCGCACCGGCACGCCCAGGGTGCGCGCCTCGTCGTCGCCGGCCTCCAGCACCTGTGTCGGCCAGCGCAGCAGGAACAGCGCGAGCATGCCCGCCAGAGCGAACGGCGCCGCCCAGGCCAGATCATGCGTGCCGACGCGGCCGAGACTGCCGAGCAACCAGAAAACGATGGCCGGTAGCGTGTCGAGCGGATCGGCGACGTACTTCAGTGCGGAGGTGAGTGCCTGGAAGAGGGCCGACACGACCAGGCCGGCGAGCACCATCACCAGCGCCGAACCCTTGCCCAGACGCCCGGCGATGAGCATCGCCGCACCGACCGCCAGCAGGCCGCCGGCGAAGGCCGCACCCTGCACGGCGAGCGCGCTACCCGAGAGCAGCATGGCCAGCGCCGCGCCGAAGCCGGCGCCAGACGAGACGCCGAGGATGGCCGGTGAGGCGAGCGGATTGCGGAACAAGGTCTGGTAGGCGGCGCCGGCCGCCGCCAGGCTGGCTCCGACCAGCATGGCGGCGAGCACGCGCGGCAAGCGCACCGCCAGCACGACGGTCTCCGCCATGGGCGGTTGTCCCGACTCGGTCCCGGTCAACGCCGCCCACAACACCGCGAGCACTTCCGACGGGGCGAGCGGGTAGTGGCCGAACCCCATCGAGAACACCGCGCTCGCCAGCACCGCGAACGCAAGTGGCGTGATGAAACCCAACCCGCGCCAGCGGCCGGCCACCCGGCCCCCGCCATCGACGATGCTACCCACCTGCCCGCTCACGTTGGCCTCAGAACCTGGCGCTGACGGTCATCACGGCCGTCCGCGGTGCGCCGGCGTAGTAGGTCGTGCCGGCATTGAGGTCAAAGTCGCTGGCGGAGATCTGGCCGATGTAGCGCTTGTCGAACAGGTTCAACACCGACAGGCCGATGCCGACCTCCTGCAGCATGGCGACGTTCTTCCATTGGTAGCCGACATGCAGGTCGGCAAGGAAGTAGCCGTCGATCTTCTGCTTATTGAGGGTGTCGCCGTAGCGCTTGCCAACGTAGCGCACCACCGGCGAGACATTCCAGTTGCCGCTGCGCCAGTCGACGCCCAGCTTGGCCAGCATGCGCGGCGCGTTGGGCACCTGCTTGCCGTCGGTGCCCGTCACGGCGCCTGCCTTGGCCTGGATGTCACCGTCGAAGGCGAAGCGGTTCCAGGACAGGGCGAAGACCGCCGACAGCCCGCCGTCGAAGCGGTAGCTGCCCTCCAGCTCCGCGCCGTAGCCGACGGCCTTGGCGACGCTCTGGTAGTAGGTCACGTCCACGCCCGGGTCGTAGACGCTGACCTCCTTGTCGCGGGTCCGGGCGTAGTACAGGTTGGGCGCGAGCGAGAGCCGTTCCCCCTCGTAGCGCAGGCCGAGGTCGAGGTTGTCGGAGATCTCCGGTTTCAGCCCGGAGAAGACATCCTGCAGGGTAATGTTCTGTGCGACGAACTTGGCCTTGTTGCTGCTATAAGTGGATGCGACCGGCCCCCAGTCGGGCCGGCCGATACGCCGGCCGTAGGCGGCGGTGAGCGCCATGTCGGGCCGCAGTTCGTGGCGCAGCGACAGGTTCGGCAGCCACTCGCGGTAGGTCTTGCCGGAAACTCGCATCCAGGGGTCGACGGCCGGGTTGAAAGCCCACACCGCGTCGTAGGAGACGTCGGGAAGGCCGGCGGTGGCGTAGTAGGAGAACGACGGCTGCGACTGCTGCTGCAGGCGCACGCCGCCCGAGATCGTGGTGGCGCCGCTGCGGCCTGTCAGCTGCAGGAAGGGGCTGTTGAACTCGTGCCTGCCATGTTTCGACAGCAGCGCCCAGCCGGCATAGGTCAGGCTGCCATCTGCCTGTGCCGTGTAGTTCTTCTGGTAGACGGGTGGCGGCGGCGACTCCATGTCCATCCACCAGTAGCCGACGGTGAGGTCGAGCGCCGGGGAGAACCTGTGGTCATACTGGGCGACCAGCCCCTTCTGCTCGTGCTCGACATCCCAGCGGCGGACATTGGTGTCGGACGACGAAAACAGGAAATAGCCGTCGTTGTCCCACCAGTACGGGCGAAGGGTGAAACGTCCCGCCTCGCCGACCGGCAGGACCAGGTTCGCGATGACGCCGACGTCGTCGAACTCGTTGCGGTTGAAATCGTAGTATCGGGCAAGCCGGCCGGCGGTGAGATCTTCGTCGTAGTCGAACCTGCGCCAGTTGGACTTGTCCTGGACCTGCGCGTAGTTCATCGCCCGGTAGTCGTGCCCCTCGATGTGGTTGGAGGCGACGAACAGTTCGAAGCGCGCCCCGTTGGAGAACGGCTGGGCGAGGCCCACGGTGAAGTTGCGGCGCGCGCCGGGCGTCTGGCCAGCCCCCTTCCACTTGTCGGCCTCCATGTCCGACGCCGACACGAACAGCGCGGTATCCGCCGGGCCGAACCGGCCACTGTCGATGCGGGCAAAGGTGCGGCGGAAGTTGTCCGAGCCGAAGCCCTGGCGGATCTCGACACCAGGAAGTTCCTCGGGGCGACGCAGCGTCATGTCGAGCGCACCGGTGCTGTTGGACACGCCAAGCCCGGCGTTGGCGGGCATGCCTCCGCGGTAGAGCTCGAAGCCGGCGACGTTCTCCAGGTCGAACAGGTCGTTGTTGCCGACGATGCCGTACAGGGGCACGCCCTCGATGTTGCGCGTCAAGTGGAAGTCACCCTTGCCGCGCAGGTTGAGCTTGCGGCCACCGCGCGAGTTCAAGCCATAGGCATCGGCCGACTCCGCGCTGACCGAGGGCATCAGGTCGAGCAGGCGGTACGGGTTGGTCTGCGCCGGCCCGCCGAGGATGGCGACGCCCTCGCGCGAGACCTGGCTGTGCGCCCAGGGCTGCGGATCGGGTTGTGTCAGGGGGGCTTCGTGGGCGCCGGTGACAACCACTTCGGTGAGCGTGGCGTCAGAGGCGAGAGCCGGGCCGGCCGCGCATAGCGCGGCGACGGCGGCAGCCAAGGGGGAACGCATGCGGGTACGCAAGATGGACTCCATCGGTTGGTTTCAGGAAGACTGGGGAGCGAAGCTCGGAGTCAGGCCGAGTTCGCCGAGATAGCGGGTCACCCGGGCCATGTTGTCGTGCACCACGACACGCTCGCCGACCGGGATCGCACGTGCTTCCCCGCCGGCCTTGCCGCGCGGGTCCTTCATCGACGCGGTGGCGCCGATGACCTGGTTGCCGCCGCCGGCAAGCCACCACAGGGCCATGTCGTCGGGATCGTTGCCGGCCGCCAGGCCGAGATCGAGGGTCGGATAGAGCAGGCGCGCAATCGCCGTGAGGCGTGCCACCGGCCAGGGCGAGCAGCGCACGCCGCCGGACGCGGTACCGGGGAAGGGCATGTACCGCGACAGGCGCAGGTGGCGAAGCATGGAGAAGCGGCGCAGGAACAACAGGTGGTCGATGCGATCCGCGTCCGTTTCACCGAGGCCGACCAGCATCATCGAGCGGATAGGCATGCCCTCTTCCTCGCACAGCTCCATCAGGCGGATTCGCCCTTTCAGGCTGTCGCCCGGCTTGAATGCCGCGAACAGTTCGGCGTTCAGCACCTCCAGCGAGCTGGTCACAGCGGCCACGCCAAGCTCCTTGAGCGCGCGGACCCCGCCGCGCGTCAGCGATGGGCCGACATTGACCTCGATCTCGACATCGGCTGCATCTCGGATGGCGACGACGAGGTCGACCAGGTAGCGGTCGTAGCCGCTGATCGGCTCGCCCTTCACCGGCAAGCGCGTGCCGCCGGACAGGTGAAGATGGCGGATGCCCAGGTCGGCGATGGCACGCACGGCGGACACGATGTCGCTGGTTGCCACCGCCTTGCGGCTGAAGAAGGTGCAGTAGGTGCACAGCGGCTCAAGCTCGCACGGCACGATGGCCGAGACGCCGGCCGACCACCAGGGGCTGCGGCCGACATGGCGGTCGCGCAGGTCTGCGGCGTGGCGGAAGATGGCCGGGGCGACACGGGGATCGGCGGAGCGTCGATAGAGGTCGAGCACATCACGCGTGTTGCAGTCGGCGGGCAGGCCTTCCTCGACAGGAGCCAGATCGCGGGCCGCTGCGGAGGTGTCAAGGTGGTCCAGCAGGTCGTTCATCGGTTTTGGTCTCGAAATAGCAACTTGTGTATAGCGATCGGCGTGAGCGGTCTGAAACTGACGCCTGCCAACTATCGCGATGTCTTTTCCCAGGAAATGAATGCCCAGCGCATCGGCGACCCAGCAGCACCGAGGCTCGGCGCGACACGCCCGTGCCAAGTGCGCAGGCGGGCACGCTCGTCATCGGAGAGCTCGCCGAGCGCCCAGGAGACACGTCGGGCGAATTCGTCGAAACTGGTGGCGCCGGCCAGCCGGCCTTCATGCTCGATGTAGTCGAGCCGGGGATGGATGCCCATCCCGTACAGGATATTCACGATGTAGACATAGTCCGGCAACGGCGGCAGGTCTCGGCCGATGATGTCGATCACCGCCGGGTCGATGAAGCGGCCACCGACGAGATGGGTCAGGTACACGCGGCGCCTGGCCTTGTCGTTCAGCTTGTGCAGCGCCGCTTCCATGTCGGCGACCGTCGTCGAGCGCGAGGCGACGACGATGTCGCACGCGGGCACGGCGGACCAGTCGTCCTCCCACGCCAGTTGCAGGGCCTCGACGTTGTCGTGCCCGAGCGCTGCTGCGTTTTCGCGCAAGGCATCGAGCATGCGCGGACTGAAGTCGAGGCCGATGACACGTTGCAGCCGGCCGGCGAGCGGCAGGCAGATGGTCCCGGGCCCGCAGCCGACGTCGAGCAGCGAATGCGCACCGGTAAGATCCATGCGGCCGATGAAGTCCTCGACATAGCGGCTCTTGTGCACCTTGTCGCTCATCTCGGCGGCACGGACGTCCCAGACACTTGCGGGTTTCGGGTTGCGGTTGGCGGCGGCATGGTGGTCGCGGTAGAGGCGGCCGAAATCGATGGCGGCGATGCTCATGGGGCGTTCTCTTCGGCAGGACGGCGTGGCAGCCGGAGTGGAATCGATGGCAGGCTGCCGGCAATGGCGGTCGCATCGACGCCGTACAGCGCGGCAAGCGCAGCGGGCGTCGCCACCTCGGACGACTCACCGATGCCGACCAGCCGGCCCGGTGCCAGCAGCGCAATACGATCGGCAACGCGTAGCGCGTGTTCCGGCTGGTGCGTGGACATCAGCACGGCAATGCCGCGTTCGCGCAGACGGCACACGTGTTCGAGCACGCGGACCTGGTTGCCGAAGTCGAGGCTGGCCGTCGGCTCGTCCATCACCAGCAGCGCCGGCTCCTGCGCCAGCGCGCGGGCGATCAGCGCCAGTTGCCGCTCACCGCCGCTGATCTCGGTGTAGGTGCGCTGGCGCAGGTGGGCGACGCCGAGTGCTGCCAAGCAGTCGGCAGCGAGCTGACGGTCATGCCGCGACGGAGTGGCGAAGCGCTCGATGCGCGCTGCGCGGCCCATCAGCACGATGTCCTCGACGGTAAACGGAAAGATGCCGGCATGCGCCTGCGGCACATAGCCGACCTTGCGCGCAAACGCCGCGCGCGACCAGCCAGCGACCGGCTCGCCGAGTACGCGCACCGTGCCGGCAAGCGGCGGCAGCAGGCCGAGCAGTGTCTTGAACAGCGTTGTCTTGCCGCTGCCGTTCGGGCCGAGCAGGCAGAGCACCTCGCCTTTGTCGATGCCGAGCGAGATGTCGGTGCCGACGCGGCGGCCGTGGTAGCCGATCGCAAGATCGCAGGCCTCGATGGCAACGCTCATGCCGGCCTCCCCGTGCGCGCCAACAGCCACAGGAAGAAAGGGGCGCCCACCACCGCCGTCAGGATGCCGAGCGGCAGCTCGATCGGCGCGATCGTCCGGGCCAGCGTGTCGGTCGCGACGAGGAAGCCGGCCCCGAGCATGAGCGAGGCCGGCAGCAGGCGGGTGAAGTCAGGGCCGACGAGCAGGCGCGCGACATGCGGCACGACCAGCCCGACCCAGCCAACGATACCGGCCAGCGAGACGGCAGCGGCGGTCGACAGCGTTGCGGCGGTGACGAGAACCAGGCGCAGGCGCCCGACGTCGACCCCGAGCGCTGCCGCCTCTTCGTCAGCGAGGCCAAGGAGGTTGATGCGCCAGCGCAGCAGCGCCATCGGCAGCAAGCCGGCGAGCATCGCCGGCGCGGTGGTCGCCAGGTCGCGCGAGATCACCTGGTTGAGTCCGCCGAGCAGCCAGAAGGTGATCGTCGGCAGCTGCGTATACGGGTCGGAAAGGATCTTGACCAGTGAGATGCCGGCGCCAAGCAGCGCACCGAGCGCGACGCCGGCGAGCACCAGGACCAGCACCGGATCATGGCGCCGCACCAGCGAAGCGAGGCGGTAGACGATGGCGACGGCGATGATGCCGCCGCCGAAGGCGACGACCTGCACGAAGATGAGCGGCAGGCCGAGGTAGATGCCGAGCGTGGCGCCCAGACCGGCACCAGCGGAGACCCCGAGGATGTCCGGCGACACCAGCGGGTTGCGGAACATGCCCTGGTAGGCGGCGCCCGCTGCGGCTAGCACGGCGCCGACGACGACACCGGCGGCGACGCGCGGCAGGCGGATGTTCCAGATGACGGTTTCCACGGCCTCGGGCAAGCCGGACTCGCTGCCGGACAGGCGCGCGACCAGCGCACGCAGCAGGTCGGCCGGTGCCACCGGAAACTTGCCGGTCGCGAAGGCCACGGCGAGCACCGCCAGCAACGCGGCGGCACCCGCCAGCCAAGCCGCCGCGGGGCGGCACGGCGCGCCAGCGTTGACCGCCGCGGCGACACCGGCTCCGTGCGTGGACGGGCCACGGGAAAGGTCTGGAGCGTCATTCATGCCGGGCCGCCGATCATGGCGCTGAGACCCGCCCCGTCTGGCTCCATGCCGTAGAACAAGCGGTAGAAGTCGCGGGCAGCCGTCTGAAGGGCAGCCTCGCCCCCCGCCCGGCCGGGATGGAGGCGCTCGATCAGCCAGCGTACACCGACCAGGCGATTGACACCCGGCGGCCCGTCCAGCCAGCCAAACGGAAGGCTCGGCGCCAGGTGCACGCGACGCGCCCGCACGGCGGCGACCGGACGCCACAGCGGATCGGCGAGCACGCCACGGGCGAACTCGCGATCCTGCGTGACGATCACCTCCGGATCCCAGGCGAGGATCTGCTCGGGCGACACCTTGGTCAGCCCGCCGCGCCCCGACTCGGCGGCGACGTTGCGGCCACCGGCGATCTCGATCGCCTCCATGTTGATCGATCCGTCCAGCCCGGTTTCAAGGCCATCGCCGCCACGCCCGTAATAGACGCGCGGACGCGCCCCGGGCGGCACTTCGTTGCGCGCGCGCTCCGCCAGCGCGAGGGTCTCTTCGGCCCAGGCGGCGAGGCGCTCGCCGCGCGCCGCCACGCCGAGCAGTCGGCCGACCTCGCGCAACTGCGCCGGGTGGTCGGCCATGCGTCCCTGCACCAGCAGGCACGGCAATCCGGTCTGCTCGGCCACTCGCTGCATGGCGGAGAGGTAGGTCGCGTCGACGGTGCCGACGTCGAGGATGACGTCCGGCTTCATTTGCAGCAGCGCCTCGTTCGACGCCGTGCTGCCGCGACCGGCGAGGCGGCCGACCTGCGGCAGCGCGCGCACCACCGGCGCCAGCCAGGCGCGCGCCTCTTCGGACACCTTGAACGGCCAGCCGATCAGCTTCTCCGGTGCGAGCACGCTCAGGAGCACGCTGGCCGGCGCGCCGGCGGCGAACACGCGGCGAATCGCCTGCGGCGGCGGCAGGGTGCCGTAGGCAGCGGCGATTGTGCTCCCGACACCGGCCTTTGCCCGCGCCCCTGCCGGCACCAAGGCCAGCCAGGGCGCGATGGCCAGTGCACGCAAGAGGTCGCGCCGCTTCACTGGCCGCTACCCCGTTGCAGGCCGGCGAACCAGGCATCGAGCGCCTCCCGGCTCGGGTCGAGTTCCACACCAGCGCCGCCGGTGAAGTGCTGCCAGTCGAATCGATAGGCTTCGGCGACGACGGTGAGCAGGGGAATACCCTCGCTCATCAGGGCCAGCATCTCGTCGGCAAATCCCTCGCCCGCCGCCTCCAGCGCACCAAAACGATTGACCACGACGAGATCGGGGGCCGCATCGAGCGCACCGCGCAGGACCACGCTCGCGGCAGCCACGCCGTGCTGGTCGATGCTGCACGAGCCGGCGCCCGCGCCGAGGCGCTGGAAGAGGGGGAAGCGAGTTCCCTGGTCGAGATCGACGAGCATCGTCGCCTCCTTGCCCGTACCGCCCGTGGACTGCTGAACCACCCCCCGGACCCGCCGGCCCGCCTGGCGCAGGGCAAAGGCAAAGTCGGCGAGGACGCCGTCGGCGACGCCGTGCTCGAGATGAACGATTGCGGCGATGGGGCTGGTGTTGGTCGGCGAGAGGGCCGGCCCGGCGGCATGGGCTGTCAAGGTTGCCATCGTCCGTCCTCAGAACCGGTAGTCCAGACTGGCGAACCACATGCGCCCTGGCGCAGGAAAGCCCGCCTCGAGTTCGTAGTTCCGGTCGGTGACGTTGTTGACCCGCAGCTCGGCGGACAGATCCTTCATCGGTCGCCAGACCATCTTGAGATTCAGCGTGGTGAACCCGTCCAGCTTGACCGTGTCGCTGGCCCAGCGGCCGCTGTCATGCTCGGCGAAGGCGATCATGTCCACCGCCGCCGCGGCCCGCCACAGCGCATGCAGGATGACCTTCGTCTCCGGGATTTTCGTCAGCCTTGTCGCTGGATCGCTGACGTTCTCCACATCCATCCAGGTCGCGTTGCCGCCGATCTCCCAGCGTGCGCCGAGCGGTGTCTTGAGGCCAAGCTCGATGCCCTTGATTCGCGCCTTTCCGACGTTCTGCATCTGGCATTGGTTGGCGGCGCTGCAGCTGGCCGCGCCATTCAGGTTGACGCTCTGGATCTTGTCCTCGATATCGCTCCAGAAGATCGCGGCGTCCGCCTGGGCACCGGCCCAGGGCTGCCCTTGGTAGCCGATCTCGTAGTTGCGCGCCTGTTCGACCTCGAGGTCCGGGTTCTCGATGAAACGGCCCAGGCGGATGGAGTAGCGATCCTTGAGGGTGGGCAAGCGGGTCTTCTCCGCCACGGTCGCGTACAGTCGCGCCGTTGGCGTCAGATCGTAGAACAGGCCGATCTGCGCATCGGTGGCGCGCTGGCGACGCGGCAGGGTGAAGGTGCCACCGCTGCTGAACACCTTTTCCGGTTCGAGTTCGTGATGGGCCAGGCCGATTGACAGCAACGTCTTGTCACCGATCGAGATGCCGTCCTCGACCGACAGCGAGCGCAGGGTGTCCTCGAAATCCGCGCCCAGGGCATCGTCACCGTCGCGCTCCTCATGCCGGTCGCTCTTCGTCTGGGCGACGAAGCGCACCAGATGGCCCTCGAAGCGCCGCGACTCGAGTTCCACAGCGCCGCCATGAGTCTTGTCGTGATAGATGCTGCGGCCGGTGGACACGCTGCCGGAACCGCTCGTCTTGAGCATGGCGTAGGTCGCGTCGGTGTAGCTGTTCACCTCATTGTCGAACCAGTCGGCAAAGAGGCGCAGCTTCAGCGTCTCATGCGCACCCAACGCGGTGCGCGAGACGAAGTACAGGCTCTCCTTGTCCCAGTATGGCCACTGCCAGTAACGCGCGGCGGTCGGGTCGGTCGACGGCGGCTGGCCCTTCTCGCCGTCCTGCTTGATGTAGGTCAGCGCGTATTCGTCGCCGCCTCCGGGGGTCAGACCCAGTTTCAACGAGGCCTTGCTGTCCTTGTAGTAGGCGTTGTCGCGCCGGCCGCCGTCCTCCGTCGCGGTCGGCCTGAAGTCGTCGGACAGCCTGAAGCCATCGGCTTCGCGATGGGCAACGCCGGCCTGCACGTACCAGACGCCCTGGTTGCTGCCGAGATTGACCGCCGCCCGGCGGGCACCATCCTCGCCGAAACCGATGCTCGCGTCACCCTCGAAGGCCTTGCCCGGCTTGCGCGAGATCAGGTTGATGGCGCCGCCCAGCGTGTTGGGGCCGTAGGCCACGGAGCTGAACCCCTTGGCGACCTGTATCGCGGCGAGGTCGCCGGTGTCGAAGCGACCAAAGTCGACATATCCGTCATAGGGCACATAGACCGGGATACCGTCGATGAACAACGGCGCCTGGCGCGGATCGTAGCCGCGCAGGTAAACCGTCTGCTCGTTGCGCGAGTTGGTCGACACCGTCACCCCGGAGAGCAGATTGACGGCTTCGCCCACGGTTTCGCGGTTGAACGTCTGGATGTCCTCGCGCGTGACCACCGAGGAGACTTGCTCCGGCGCGATCTCGCCGAGAGCGAGGCGCGGAACCGTCACCTGGATGGCGCCCAGTTCGAACGGCGTTGCGCCGCGCCCTTCCTGTGCCCATGCCGCCGTGCAGCCACTCGCAACGGCAACGGCCGTTGCCAGTGCAGCCCGTCGCGTTCGTGGAAAGGATGGATTTCTCGGTGGCCTGAACATCAATATTTCTCCCTTGGTTCGCAATAGCAACTTATATATAACGATTGGCAAAAAAAAGTGGCGACACCTTCCCCTGGCCGCTGTTCAGGTGGCGAAGCCGAATGGGCGGCTCACGCATGCAAGACCTCCAGCGCCCCTTCCCCGGCCTCGACGGCGAAGCGCCCGTCTTGCAGGCTCAGGACGTGATCGCCGAAGACCACCGCGTCTTCCGGGTCATGCGTGATGAGCACCATCGGCACCTGCAGCCGCTGCTGGAGTTCTCCCAACTCCTCGCGCATCGCAATGCGCAAGGTCGGATCGAGTGCGGCGAAAGGTTCGTCCAGCAGGAGGGCGCGCGGTCTCGCCACCAAGGCCCGTGCCAGCGCAGTGCGCTGGCGCTGCCCACCCGACAGTTCAACCGGGAACTGGTGGGCGAGATGGGCGAGTTGGAACGCATCCAGCCAGTACTCGACCGTTTCGTGCCGGACATGCGCCAGCGGGTTGAACCACCCTCGCGTCAGCCCAAAGGCAATGTTCTGCCGCACGGTCAGGTGCGGAAACAGGGCGTAGTCTTGGAAGACGTAGGCCACTTCTCTCCCCTGGGGCGGCAGATGAATGCCTTTTGCAGCGTCGAACAGTACCTTCCCGTCAAGGCGAATATGGCCAGAATCCGGGCGCAGCAAGCCAGCGATGGCCTTGAGCGTCAGGCTCTTGCCCGAACCGGACGGGCCTAGGATCACGATACGTTGGCTGCTGGATTGAAGACGTACATCGAGATGGAACACCCGCTGGCCGGACCGCAGGGTCTTGCGAACGTCTAGGTCAAGCTGCATCGCGCGGCCTCCCTAGCGGCTGGCAACGCGGCCGGGAGCAAGCCGCCCCGCCGCCAGCAGCACCACCACGCACACCACCGAAGTGATGAGCACGAGCAGGTTGGCGGTATCGTCCTGTCCGGCCTGGACCGCTTCGTATACCGCCACCGACAGCGTTTGTGTCTTGCCGGGAATACTGCCGGCCACCATCAAGGTCGCTCCGAACTCGCCCAGTGCACGGGCAAAGGCCAGCAGCAAGCCGGCCAGGATGCCACGCCACGCCAGCGGCAAGGTGACGCGGAAGAATACGGCGACCTCGGGGATACCCAGCACCCGCGCAGCCTGCTCCAGTTGCCCGTCCACGGCCTCGAAGGCTGCGCGGGCGGGCTTGAACACGAGCGGGAAAGCCACGATGGAGGCCGCGATCACCGCGCCCTGCCAAGTGAAGATCAAGTTGATCGCGAACTGCTCGTGCAACCACGCCCCCAGCCAGCCACGCCGCCCGATCATCACCAGCAGGTAATAGCCCAGCACGGTCGGAGGCATCACCATTGGCAGTGTCAGCAGCGTGTCGAGCAGATCTCGCCCGGGGAAGCGCGTGCGCGCCAGCAGGTAACCCACGGCAACGCCTAGCACCAGGTCGATCGCCGTAGCCCAGCCGGCGACCTTCAATGAGAGGGCCAGCGCCGTCCATGCCGACTCCATGTGTTATCGAGACCCGGCTCACGGCTTCTGGAAGCCATACTTGCCAAGGATCGCCTGCCCGGTCGGCGACAGCACGAAGGCAACGAATCGTTGGGCTTCCTCGGCGTTCGTACTCCCCACCGTCCGCGCGATCGGATACGCGATCGCGACATCCAGCGGCACCTCGAAAGCCACACGCACCTTGTCTTTCATGACCGCCGCGTCAGTTGCATAGACAAAACCCGCATCCACCTCGCCACGCGCCACGTAGTCGAGCGACTGGCGAACGTTCTGGGTGCTGACCGCCTTTGACGAAACGTCGGACCACAGCTTGGCCGCCTCCAGCGCATGCTTGGCATACCGGCCGACGGGAACGCTCGCGGGGTTGCCAATAGCGACCCTCTGCACAGCGGGCTGCATCAGGTCGTCCAGGCGGCCGAGGGACTGCCTGCTGTCACTTGGGACCACCAGTACGAGGGCATTGCGGGCAAAGTCGTGCCGCTCCCCGCGGACAACCAAGCCCTGCGCCTCTGCCATGTCCATCGTCTCTTGGTCCGCAGAGGCGAAGACATCGACAGGCGCCCCCTTGGCCATTTGCTGCAGCACCGCATCGGAGGAGCCGAAATTCAGCAGGACCCTTGAGCCGGGATGCTGCGCCTCATAGCGCTGGGCAACGTCCTTGAAGGCGTTCGTCAGGCTGGCGGCGGCAGACACCGTCACCTCGCCGGCATGCGCCAGGCCGGTCGCGACGAGGGCGGCGAGCACGACAAGGCCTTTTTTCACGGATGTGGGAGTCAACACGGCGGTCTCATGGGCTTGTTTTCGAAAGCGCAATATACACTTAGATATTGCGCTTTCGAATTGATATACATCAACAGCCCTTGAAGGATCACGTTGGACGATCGGCCCACACCATCAAAATGAGGTACTTCCCCTCCAAATTGGCCCCCCGGATCGACACCGAACCGCGATGGCACTGCGCATTCCGACGATCGTGACCGCTCATACCGACGAACGTGACCGGTGCTCTGTGCGCGCCAGCGTGGTGTTCAGAGTTTAACCGCGTCGGTCACGATCACGGTCATTTCGGGGCATGGCATAGGCTTATCCACAGGCGGCCGCCAGCGCGCCTCACACGCTGGCGGGCGGCCGGCTGTGGGTAAGCCGTACAGCACGCGCGGCCTCATGCCGTGGCCTTCTTTCGCATCGATTCGCCCTTCAGGGCGAGCTTGTGCGCGGCATGCACGATGCGATCGAGGATCGCGTCGGCGAAGGTCGGGTCGCCGAGGTAGGCGTGCCAGTGCTCGATCGGCAGCTGGCTGGTGATCACCGTCGAGCGGCTGCCGACCCGGTCGTCGAGGAGCTCGAGCAGATCGCTGCGCTCGGCCGCCGAAGGCGCCGCCAGGCCCCAGTCGTCGATCACGATCAGGTCGAGCCGGGCCAACTGCATGAGCCGTCGGCTGAAGCTGCCGTCGGCGTGGGCGAGGCGCAGCTCCTCGAACAGGCGCGGCAGGCGCACGTAGTAGGCCGACAGCCCCTGGCGGCAGGCGGCGTTGGCGAGTGCGCAGGCGAGCCAGGTCTTGCCGCTGCCGGTGGGGCCGGTGATCAGGCAGTTCTGCGCCTGGCGGATCCAGTGGCAGGTGCCCAGCGCGGCGAACTGGCTGCGCTCGAGCCCTCGCCCGGCGCGGTAGTCGACATCCTCCAGGCAGGCGCCGCCGACCTTGATACGGGCGGCCTTGAGCAGGCGCTCGATGCGCTTGCTGTCGCGCAGCAGCAGCTCGCGGTCGATGAGCTGGGCAAGGCGCTCGTCGAAGGTGAGCGCCTCGATGGCGGGATGGGCGTGTTGTTCTTCGAGGGCGCGCGCCATGCCCTCCAGGCGCAGGGCGCGCAGTTGGTCGAGGGTGGGGTGGGTGAGCATCGTGGTTTCTCCGGTGCGGGTGGTTAATGGGGTGGGTCGAGCCGTTACGGCGTAACGGCGCTGCGGATCAGTGGTAGTAGTGCGCACCGCGCAGGTTGGCGTGCGCATCGGGCAGGGCGAGTTCGGCCTGTTGCGGCGCACTCGCCGGCAGCGGTGCGCGATCGAGCCCGGTCTTGAGCATCGAGGCGAGGTTCTTGTAGCGCATCGCCCCGAGCGCGACGGCGCGGGTGGCGGCGGCCTCCAGCCGTGTGTTGCCGTACTGGCGGGCCAGGCGCATCAGCCCCAGGCAGGCGCGGTAGCCCTGTTCGGGGTGCGGCATGCGTTCGAGCTGGAAGGCGACCACGCGCTCGGTGTGCGGCCCCACCGTGGCGCCCCAGGCGATGAGCTTGCTGGGCGACCACTGGCGGTGGGCCTGGTGCGAGGCTGGCATGTGCTCGGTGAGCGTGCTGAAGGCGCCGCGCCGGTGGCTGCGGGCATGCACCGCCACGCGGCGTCCGCCGGCGAAGCACTCGATGCTCGAGAGCGTGACGCGAAGCTCCAGCACCTGCCCGACCAGCGCGTGGGGCACGCTGTAGTAGTGGCCGTCGAACTCGACGTGATAGTCGATGTTGGGCTTGGCCTTCTTCCACTGGGCGAACTGGAACGGCGTGGCGGGCAGCGCACGCAGCGCCGGCTGGTCGAGCGTCTCGAAGGCGCTGCGACGATTGCCCGGCAGGCGCTGGAAGGGGCGTGCGTTGAGATCCTCGAGCAGCTCGGCGATGGCCACGTCGAGCTCGGCCAGCGAGAAGAAGCGCCGGTGCCGCAGCCGCGCCAGGATCCAGCGCTGCACGATCTGTACGCCCACCTCCACCTTGCTCTTGTCCTGCGGCTTATAGGGGCGTGCGGGCAGGATCGCCACGCCGTAGTGCTGGGCGAACTCGGCAGTGGTGCGCTGCAATTGCGGCGCGTATCGGTCCGGTTCGCCGACCATGGAGCGGGTGTTGTCGGGGACGATCAGCTCGGGCACGCCGCCGATGAAACGCAGCGCCCGCCCCAGCGCCCCCAGCCAGTCGGCTTGTGACTGCGTGGCCGTGGCGCAGGCGAAAGTGTAGTTCGAGGCCCCGAGCACGGCCACGAAGATCTGCGCCCGAGAAATCTCGCCGGTCTCGGCGTCGACGATCGGCACCGTGTCGCCCGCGTAGTCGATGAAGAGCTTCTCGCCGGCGCGATGCACCTGGCGCATCGAGCGTTTGAGCCCCTTGGCGAAGTCCCGATAGAGGTCGCAGAAGCGCGAATACTGGTAGGTCGGCCCGGCCGTCGCCTGGACGTACTCCTCCCACAGCAGTGCGAGCGTGACGTTCTTGCGCTTGAGGCCTTGATGGACGCCGGCGAGATCGGGCATCCGGTAGCCCACCGCCGTCCCGCGCGGACGCGGCGTCCCGCCCAGCAGTGCGCGCAGGCGCGCCTCGTCGGCCGCCGCCAGTTCGGCCCAGCTCACGCCGCTGGCCTCAGCCGCCTTCACGTACTTGGCGACGACGCCCTTGGAAATCGACAGCGCGCGCGCGATGCGCTCATGCGAGAGCGCGCAGTCGTACTTGAGCCGTAACAGCTCCTTGATGTTGTGCATGGCAATCCGCTCCGCCGGCATCCCCTCGCTCCGTGCAAAGCGCGCAAGGGTAGCCGTGACAAAGGTGGTTGCCACGCTGGCCGCACAGGCCGTTCCGATTTGATCGTGACCGACGATTCCGACAACGTGACCGGTGATTCCGACGGCGGCCCAAATCGGTCACGATCAAATCGGAATCGCCGGTCACGACCTCGGAATCACCGGTCACACCCTTCTCGGAATGGGCGGTCACGATGGGTCGGAATACGCAGTAGTGCCACGCAGCCAGCAGGGACAGTAGGCTCAGCCCGGTCAGGCTCATCTCGATTTCCGCGCGACGGGCGAACAGACTAAAGCCGGTATTGGCCGCCAGGATCATCGCTGCGTACAGACCGACCCGTCGCCCGCCCAAGTGTTTGCCCAGGACATAAACAACGGAGCAGGAAGACAGCGCGAACACGGCCGAAGGCAAGCGCAGCCCCAACTCTGACACCGTGTCGAGAAGCAGTGTCGGCAGCAACGTCAGCCAGTTGAATAGCGGGGGTTTGGCCAGGTATAGCTTGCCGTTCATGTATGGCAGCAGCCATTGACCGCTCTCGTACATTTCGCGGGCGGTTACTGCGCGGCGCGCTTCGTTGACGCTGAGAAATGGGATATCGTCGATCCCCCAGAAGCATAGCAGCACCACTAACCCCATGATGGCGGCGGCAGACAGCGCCTCTTCGGATTTATCGACTCTGATGTTCATCGGTCAATTGCCTCAGGACATGGTGCTGCTGGCACAGCGCCAGGCGGAGGACATGTATGGGGGGCGGGGACGCGGCTATTCCGTAACGATTGGAGCAATGTCCCGACAATTACTTTCAGGTATCACATGCGGATAGAGAGTTGGGACGGCCAGAATTACGGCCGGCCGTCAGGTCGAGGGCCAGAGCAGGATCGCCGGCACGCATGAGAGCATTGCGGGCCAATTGCATATTGCGCCAGTTGGAAAGGCGGTGGGCGAGGCTGGGCCGATACTTCAGATGTCCCTGTGCATGTTCGCGGTCACGTTTGCGCGAGAAGTCGAACTGGATGAGACTACGCGTTGGCATGATGACGAGCACTTCCAAGGCGGTGCCTGCCAATCTAAAGGGTAAGGCATCAAGGCGACGTCAAATCAATATAAAAAAAACGTCAAGATGGCTCGCGCAGCCGAACCTGGGAGCAGCTGCCCCCACCGCCGGGATGCCAACACCGGTATCCTCGACACGAAAGCCGCCGTCCTCGAGGACGAGACGCACCATGCCGCGTTCCGTGTAATGCAGGGCGTTGCGGAGCAGGTTGAAAAAACTATAGGGGTCAAAAAACTATAGGGGTCAAAAAAACTATAGGGGTCAGATCTTGCAACGCAACATCACCCCTTCCCGGATTGTTCGCCAGGGGTGTCGTGCCGGCCATTGCCAGATGCCCCGTTCGCCCCTGGCGGCTCGAACCGCGGACAGCTCTTCGGTCTTCGGTAGCGTCTTGGCGAAGGCGATCTTGATGGCTTTCCAGCGCGCCAAGTAGTCGCTGTCATCGGGCGGCAGGCTCCACACTGCATGCATGGGCTCGGGTAAGACAACTCCCCTTACGGCCTTCGGGCTCAATCCTCCAGCGGCCGCTCCGGATGCAGGCGCCGCCACAGTTCCGGCATCGCCTCCGCCGCGCGCAGGCGCAGACGGTGCGTGACGATCTCGCTGACTCCGGTTTCGCCGGGGTTGATCTCGACGCTCGGCACGCCGGCCTGATCGGCCCACCAGATCGGCCCGGAGATGTACGGGAAGACGCTGGTGGTGCCGATCGACACGACGAGGTCGACGCCGTTGTCGAGCAGCGCCTCCAGCCGGCGCAGGCCGGTTTCCGGCAACATTTCGCCGAACAGCACGACGTCCGGCCGCAACACCCCGCCGCACACCGGACAGCCGGGCGGAATCCGCAGCCCCGAATAGTCGGGCACCGAGCGCGCGTGCTTGCATTCCGTGCAGCGCAGGCGATGCACGCTGCCGTGGATCTCGATGAGGTTGCGCGATCCGGCCGCGCGGTGCAGGCCGTCGACGTTCTGCGTCAGCACCCACACGCCGGGGCGCTCGTGCTCCAGCGCGGCGATGATGCGGTGCGCGATGTTCGGCGCGGCGCCGCGGCAGTTGGCCTCGATCTCGGCGATGTACTTCCACGCGACCTCGGGGCGCGCCTCCATCATCTCGCCCGACAGCGCCTCTTCGATCGTCAGCCCGTCGTCGGTCAGGCGCTCGTGGTAGAGCCCGCCGATGCCGCGGTAGGTCGGCAGGCCGGAATCGGCCGAGATGCCGGCGCCGGTGATGAAGAGGATGCGGCCGGCATCGGCGATGAGGCGGGCGACGGCATCGAAAGTCTGCGCATCAGTCATCGTGCGCGTCCTTTGCGACCTCGACGAGACAGTCATAGAACGTCGGGCCGCCGCCCATGTCGGTCAGCGCCTTTGATGTCACCGCGTTCGCGTTCTCGCCATCACCGGACAGCTTGCGCCACCACACCGAGGGCGCGACGACGACGCCGGGGCGCACGCGATCGGTCGGCACTGCGCGCGCGTGGAATGCGCCGCGCTCGTTGAAGATGCGCAGCCGGTCGCCCTCGACGATGCCGCGCGCTGCCGCGTCGGCGGGGTGGATCTCGAGCGACGGGCCGCGTTCCTGCTCGGTGAAGCGCGGCAGGTTCGCGAAGCTGGTGTTGAGGAAGTTGCGCGCCGGCGGCGAAATCATCGCCAACGGATAGCGCACCGCGAGCGCCGCGTTGCTGACCGGCGACTCGTGCGGCGGCACCCACGCCGGCAGCGGGTCGTGCCCTTGCCGGGCAAGGCTGGCGGAGAAAAATTCGCACTTGCCCGACGGCGTGAAGAAACCCCCTTTCGCGAACGGCGCAAACGGCCGCGGCAGATTCAGGCGCGCCCAGCCCTGCCCGGCAAGGCCGCGTTCCAGCCCATACACACGGTTGTCGCGGCGCTTGAACGCCGCCGCGGCGATCGCGTCGTCGGACTCGGCGAGCGCCGGGTCGGTGAAGCCGAGCCGCGCGGCGAGCAGGCGGAACACTTCGGTGTTCGGCTTCGCCTCGCCGAGCGGCGCGATCGCCGGCTGGTTGTCGACCGCGTACAGGTGGCCGTAGGACTTGTGCAGGTCGCGGTGCTCGAGCTGGCTCGTCGCCGGCAGCAGGATGTCGGCGTAGTCGGCGGTGTCGGTCTGGAAGAGTTCGTGCACGACGCAGAACAGATCCTCGCGCGCGAAGCCTTCGCGCACCCGGCGGTTGTCCGGCGCGACCGCGAGCGGATTCGAGTTGTAGACGTAGATCGCGCGGATCGGCGGGTCGTCCACGGTGAGCAGCGCG
Source organism: Aromatoleum bremense (assembly GCF_017894365.1). Lineage (NCBI taxonomy): Bacteria > Pseudomonadati > Pseudomonadota > Betaproteobacteria > Rhodocyclales > Rhodocyclaceae > Aromatoleum > Aromatoleum bremense. Next base: position 2,107,831 of record NZ_CP059467.1, on the reverse strand, counting down.
TCGCCGATCGTCGCCATGTTGATCGTGCGCGGCGGGCGGCCGGGCGCGTGCGGGTACAGGTCCGGCCGCTCGAGCGCCTGCTGGTCGACCGGAAAATTGCCGGACGTCGACAGCACCGCGCCGCCGGCGGGATGGCGCCACGCGCCGGTCAGCGCCGGCAGGCAGGCGACGTTGCGCACCGCCATGCCGCCGCCGCCGCAGCGGTTGAGCCCGTAATTGAGGCGGATCGCCGCGGGCTTGACGCTGCCGTACTCGCGCGCAAGGCGACGGATCGCATCGGCGGAAAGGCCGGTCAGCGGCGCCGCCCATTCCGGCGTGCAGGGCTTCACGCGTTCGGCGAGCGCGTCGAAGCCGAGCGTGTGCGCTGCGATGTAGTCGCGGTCGATCAGGTCATCATCGATCAGCACCTGCATCATCGCCAGCGCAAGAGCGCCGTCGGTGCCGGGCCACGGCGCGAGATGCTCGTCGCACTTTTCCGCGGTCTGCGTGCGCCGCGGGTCGATGCAGACGAGCTTCGCGCCGCGTCGCTTCGCCTCCTGCAGGTAGCGCCAGCCGTGCAGGTTCGACACCACCGGGTTCGCGCCCCAGATCAGGATCAGCTTCGCGTCGACGAGCGCTTCCGGGTCCGTGCCGACCATTGCTCCGATCGTCGCCTTCCAGCCGGCCACGCCCGCCGACGAGCAGATCGTGCGATCGAGCAGCGACGCGCCCAGGCGATGGAAGAAGCGAAAATCCATGCTGCCGCCCTGCACGAAGCCGAGCGTGCCGCCATAGCTGTACGGCAGGATGCCGCGCGCATCGTCGGCGGCGATCGCGCCGAACTTTGCGGCGATCGTGTCGAGCGCCTCGTCCCAGCCGATGCGCTCGAAGCGGCCTTCGCCCTTGCGGCCGACGCGCTTCATCGGGTGCAGCAGGCGCTGGTCCGAATACACCCGTTCGAGGTAGCGCGCGACTTTCGGGCACAGCGCGCCGTTCGTGAACGGCAGGTCGTCGGCGCCGCGGATCTTCACCGCCCGGCCGTCGGCGACGGTCACTTCCATCGCGCAGGTATCGGGACAATCGTGCGGGCAGGCCGCGCGGACCACCTTTTCAACGGGCTGGCTCATCAGTTCTCCTGAAAACCGTCACATGCATCGCGCGCGCCGCAGGGCCGGCGCGCAGCGAACGCAGCGTCGTGCGGCGCCCCGCGGAGAACGTTCAGCGGTGCCCTTCTCCGGCCGCGATCAGCTCGGCGTAGCGACGCCGGTCGGCGGCGAAACGCGCGTGCACCGCCTCGGTTTCGCGAATCTTCGCATCGATGATGCTTTTTTGCGCCGCGAGTTCGCCATCGACGCTCTGCTGTGCGACCACGATATTGCGCGGCAGATCCTTGCCGCGGTAAGCCGCGGCCTCTTCGGCAAGGCGCCTGCGCTCGCCCAGCAGCTCGGTTTCGCGGGCACGCGCCGTTTCGATCTCGCCGCGGATGTCCGCGATCGCGCGGTCCTGGCGGTTGTCGATGTCTTCGAGGCTCGTGTACGTCTCGAGCAGCGCCTGGTCGAGCCGCCGCTGCTTGAGCAGGCGGGCCTCTTCGTCCTTGCGGCGCTGCATCTCGGCATCGCGCTGCGCGATCTCGCGACTCGTCAGCGGCGCCGCGATATGCCTGCGCACGGTGCCCTGCGGACTGATTTCCCGATAGGCGCGGCCATAGCAGACGGTCGGCAGCACATCGCCGCACACCGGCCTGCCATTCGCGTCCTCGCAGCAATAGATCGTGCGCTCGCTCTGGGCGGCGACCACGGGCGGCAGCGCCAAAAGCACCATGCACAGCAGCTCAGCGCGGCGAACAGATGCCATACGTGTCGCGATAGGCCTGCACCGCGTCGAGATTCGCGACGAGTTCCGGGCTGTCGCCGAGGTAGCCGATGAGGTCGTCGAGCGTCGCCACGGCGATCACCGGAATATCGAAGCTCGCGCGCACTTCCTCGACCGCCGACTGGGCGCCCTTGCCGCGCTCCATGCGGTCGAGGGCGATCACCACACCGGCCGGGACAGCCCCGCCGGCGCGGATCAGTTCGACCGACTCGCGCACCGACGTGCCGGCGGAAATCACGTCGTCGAGAATCAGCACGCGGCCCTTGAGCGGCGCACCGACCAGCGTACCGCCTTCGCCGTGGTCCTTCGCTTCCTTGCGGTTGAACGCGAAAGGCAGGTTCACGCCCTGCTCGGCGAGCCGGATCGCGACCCCGGCGACAAGCGGAATGCCTTTGTATGCCGGACCGAACAGCATGTCGCACGGCACGCCCGCAGCCTGAATCGCCCGCGCGTAGAAGCCGCACAGCTCGCGGAACGACGCGCCGTCGTCGAACAGGCCGGCGTTGAAGAAATACGGCGAATTGCGCCCGGCCTTGGTCACGAACGAACCGAAGCGCAGCACCCCTTTGGTGCAGGCCAATGCAATGAAATCCCGGCTAAAATCCACGTCTTGCATCCACTTTGAGCTTATCCGGCAGAATGTTACGCGTCATCACCCTCAACCTCAACGGCGTCCGCTCGGCGGTCAGCAAGGGCTTCCTCGACTGGCTCGCCGCGCAGGACGCCGATGTCGTCTGCGTGCAGGAGCTCAAGGCACAGGCCGGCGACCTCACCGACGCGGTGCGCACGCCGGATGGCTACACCGGCTACTTCCACCACGCCGAAAAGAAAGGCTATAGCGGCGTCGGGCTCTACACCCGGCGACAGCCCGACCGCATCGTCGAAGGACTCGGCATCGCCGACATCGACGCCGAAGGCCGCTTCCTGCAGCTCGATTTCGGCCCGCTGTCGGTGGTGTCGCTGTACCTGCCGTCCGGCTCCAGCTCGGAGGAGCGGCAGCAGATCAAATTCGGCTTCATGGAGCGCTTCCTGCCACATCTGGCGACGCTGCGCGCTTGCGGCCGCGAGATCATCGTCTGCGGCGACTGGAACATCGCGCACAAGGAAATCGACCTGAAGAACTGGAAGTCGAACCAGAAGAATTCCGGCTTCCTCCCCGAGGAGCGCGCCTGGTTCAGCCGCGTGCTCGAGGAGCAGGCGTGGGTCGACGTCTATCGCCGGCTGTACCCCGACGCCGGCGGCGAAGGCTACACGTGGTGGTCGAACCGTGGCCAGGCGTGGGCGAAGAACGTCGGCTGGCGCCTCGACTACCAGATCGCGACGCCGGGCATCGCCGCGACTGCGAAGTCGGCCGCGGTCTACAAAGCGGAGCGCTTCAGCGACCACGCGCCCCTGGCTGTCGATTACGATTTCAGCTTCTGACGGCTCGCGGGGACTTCCACGTTACCGCCGGAAACGGCATACGCGCAGATCTGCCGATATTCCAAGCCCGGTCAACGGGGTTCACCGAGCAGGAAGGAGATTGCCTCACACCACCAGCCATCGTCGACGCGGTTGGCTCATTCGCCATATTCACAAAAGAGGTTCAGGTGGGCCTGATTCGTCGTAGTGTCTGGACGATACGGCCATGCAGGCTATTAACGCGGCAACGAAATACCGTTCGGGCTGAGCCTGTCGAAAGCCCTGTGATGGCCCTTCGACAAGCCTGTCCTGAGCGAAGCCGGGCCTATCCTGTGAAAATCTTCAGGGCGCATGATCCAGCACGACGAGGAAACAACTCCCTCGGGGCAAGAGGTCACTTACGCTGATCGTCCATCCTTGATGTGCGCAGACTCGCCTCACCAGCGAGAGTCCTAAGCCCAAACCTTCACCCCGCGCACGCTCGCCGCGCACGAACGGCTCGAAAATACGATCCTGTTGATCCAGTGGAATTCCCAGGCCGGTATCCTCGACGCGGAACCCGCCTTTCTGCAGAACCAGACGCACCGTACCAGAATCTGTGTAATGCAGCGCATTACGCAGCAAATTGGACATTACGGTGCGCAGGAAGGTGCGGTTGTAACACGCCCCGTCGTTACCCTCCTCAAGAAACTCGAACTGGAGACCCTTGTCGCGCATCGGTGTCCCCCAGCGCTCGCCTTGCTCCGCAGCAACGCTCGCCAATGAAGCCTCTCCGCCCAGAGAAACTTCTTCAGGCCTCATTCGCACCAGCGTCAGGAAAGTCTGGACCAGATCACCCATCTCCTCGGCCGCGCGGCCGATGCGTGCTACCAGATCCCTTTCGCGGGGAGGCAGGGATACGGCTTCCAGGAGCTCGCAGGAGGTCGCGACGATCATCAAGGGAGTGCGCAGTTCATGGCTGACATCACTAGTGAATAGGCGCTCGCGCTCCAACGAAAGTTGCAATTCCCCGAGCGCGCTGTCGAACGCGGAGGCAAGATGCCCAATCTCGTCGTCGGAGTATTCCGCCGCCAAAGGAGGTGCGACCGGATGAAGCTGGTCCCGATGCTGGACTTGCTGAGCCAGCCTTGTCACTGGCGCCATGACCTTGCGCGCCATCAATCGGCCGAGCAGCCAAGCTCCCGCGACGCTAAGCAGAAAACCGGCCAGCACTACATCGAACAAGGCCTGCTCCCGCGCTTCGAACTCGTGTTGCTCCTGCACGAGCAGATAACGCTGGTCCCTGATCTCGCGCGTGTAGACATAAAAGGCGTCTTCGCCGTCCACCACCTCGGCGAAACCTGGCGGGGTTTCCGAGAACAGCTCCGGAATCCGGGATTCGGAAGAAGTCGTGGCAAAAAAGCGCGTGCTGGAATCGAGTCGGGGAGGCAGCCCCTGTCCGACATCGTGAAGCACGAGGTTCATTTCGCGATTGAGCTCCTCGGAAACAAGATGCCGCTCGATGGAATGGACGATGCCAACGATACCTAGCGAAAATATTCCGCTTACAACCAGGGTCATTAGCGTGAAAGCAATGACGATACGGCGTGCAAAGGGTTGTTTAGACAGCATCGGATCTCTCCGACAGGCGATAACCAACGCTGTGAATGGTATGCAGCAGCGGCTTTGCGAAAGGTTTGTCGAGGACTTGGCGCAGCTGATGGATATGGCTGCGCAGACTGTCGCTTTCCGGCAGGTTCTCCCCCCATAGGGCTTCCTCGAGCGTATCTCGACGAACCACAGCCGGGCTTCTTCGCATGAGGATTTCGAGCAGCTTCAAGCCGATCGGGTTGAGCTTGAGCGCCCGCCCGCCACGGGTGGCCTGCAGCGTATCCACGTCAAGGGAAAGATCACCGACCTGTAGAAGTCGCGTGCGGCTCCCCTGGCTTCGCCGAAGGATTGCCTCGATGCGTGCAACCAGTTCCGACAGAGCGAAGGGTTTGATCAAGTAGTCGTCAGCCCCGGCATTGAGGCCCCGCAAACGATCATCCAGGGCATCCCTCGCCGTGAGCATGATGATGGGCGTGTCACGCCCCGCATCCTCGCGAAGACGCTTGCACACCTGATAGCCGTCGACACCCGGCAGCATGATGTCCAGGACGATCAAGTCGTACTGCTCGGTCACCGCCAGGTGCAAACCGCTCAACCCGTCCTGGGCACAGTCGACGATGTAGCCCTTGAGCTGCAGATAGTCGAGCACGTTGACGAGAATGTCACGATTGTCTTCGATAACGAGAATGCGCATAGGCGGGCTCACGACAGGAGGAATGATGTTTTTTTCACAGCGCTTTTACGAACAGCTCACGCGTTCGTCGGCAGACTGCGGCCCGTTCATCCACAACAAATCATACAATGCTCTGGCCCCGATCTGCTCAGCTCCGCTACCTCTCGCTAATTCTCACTATTTGGCTGGCGTTGTTCTTGCTGACCCGCAGCGTGCTCCTCGTCGGCCATTTCAATGATGCCGGCGTCAGCGTTATTAACCCGGCAATCAAATAGCTAATTTACTGGGCGTACCGAACGTGCTCATGGCTGAAATACGAACGCACTCGATCCGGCATCGCAGCAATGCGCTCCATGCAGGTTCGCGCCTTTTCAAGAAGTGCGGCGGCGGTCTTGGCAATTGGCCCGGAGCGTATCGTCGTCTTCAGATCCCGGTTCAGATACTCGTCGGGGTTGAGCTCAGGCGCGTACGGCGGCAGGTAAAACAGTTCGATCTTCTCGGCGTTCTCGGCGGCCCACTCTCGGACACGGTTGGCGCGATGCACGCGCAGGTTGTCGACGATCAGGAACACCTTACGCTGAGCGTCCTTAATCAGATCTTTCAAAAAGACGATGAAACGCTCGGCATCGATGGCCCCTTCGAAGAACGAGAAGCGCACCAAGCCCTGGTTGGTGATCGCCGAGATCATCGACGTCGATCCATGGCGACCGGCCGGCAGTCGAAGCTCAGGCGTCATCCCCGCCATCGAGTAGCCGCGCACCCAGTTCGCGTCCTGGCGAATGGCAGTCTCGTCCCCCCAGTAAATCTCGGCATCTTCGGCCTTGGCACGGGTGACGATCTGCGGGTACTCCTCCTGGAGCCACGCCTTGAGCCGGGCCGGATCCTGCTCGAGTGCGCGCTTGACCGGCCGCTGCGGGGTGAAGCCCCAACGCCGAAGGTACTCGCCGACAGTGCGAATGGGCATGTCGATACCGAAGAGCTGCTTGATGGCGAGCATGACCGCGCGGCGATTCCACAGCGCGAATTCGAGCTGCAGCTGGGCGGGATTCGAGCCAATGATCTTCAAGCGCAACTGCTCCTCTTGAACCAGCGTCAGTGTTCGCCCCGAGCCATGGCGACGGCCACGTTGTCCGCCCTTGATCACCGTATCGACGCTGTCGGCTTGGGCGCGACGCGCCCATTTCAACACGGTGCCGACATGAACCCCGCACACCTCAGCGATGTGCGCCCACGCGTAACCTTGCTTTCGCAGGACAAATGCTTGGCGGCGAATGTGCTCCAGTGCTTCGGGCGGGAGCTTGCGGGCGTCGATCTTTTCCATGCCCGAATTATATCAAAATCTATTTGATTGCCGGGTTAATAGCCAACTGTTCGCCGTCTATGGCATAGGCATCATCTATGATCTCGCCTTTCTGACTTTCGCGGCGTTGCCGTTGTCGCTTTATCTGTTGCTGTGCCCGCGGCGTATCTGGCAGACGCATTGGCACCTTCAGTTCCTGCATGTATTGGTGGCGATCAGCCTGTTCGCCATGTTGTTCACTGCCGTGGCCGAATGGCTATTCTGGGATGAGTTCGGCGTACGTTTCAATTTCATCGCGGTGGACTACCTGGTTTATTCGGATGAAGTGGTCAACAACATTCTCGAGTCCTATCCCGTTTATCCGCTGCTGGCGTTGCTGGCACTGATGGCGGTCGCGGGTGCGGCGTTGCTGCGAAATATTATCGACGCCGCCGTGCGCGCACCCCTGCTGCCATGGCGTCACACCTGGCAGAAGCTGGGCGGGTTGTCGATCATTGCAGTGATGATCGGGCTGGGGGTCAGCCAGGAATTTCCCCGCGGTATCGGCGGCAATGCCTATCAACGGGAGCTGGCTGCCAATGGCCCCTACCAGTTCTTCGCGGCGTTCCGCAACAACGAACTGGAATATCCCGGGTTTTATGCGACGCTGCCCCTGCCCGAGGTGGCCGACCAGCTTCGCCAGGAGGTGAGCGAACCCAACGGCCGCTTCATCGGCACCGATCCCCTGGATATACGCCGGGCTATCGACAACCCAGGCATACCTGTGGCGCTGAACGTGGTGCTGGTGACCATCGAAAGCTTGAGTGCCAAATACATGGGCAGCTTTGGTGACGCACGCAACCTGACGCCGAACCTGGACAAATTGCGCAAACAAAGCCTGTTCTTCAATAACTTCTACGCCACCGGTACGCGTACCGATCGCGGGCTCGAAGCCATCACGCTCGCGATCCCGCCAACTCCCGGACGTTCTATCGTCAAGCGAATTGGCCGGGAAAGTGGTTTTGCCAGCCTGGGACAACAATTCAATGCGCAGGGCTACGACAGTGTCTTCTTATACGGTGGGCGCGGTTACTTCGACAACATGAATGCCTTCTTCGGCGGCAATGGCTATCGCATCGTCGATCAGAGCAGCGTCGCCGAAGCGGATATCCATTTCAAGAACGCCTGGGGCATGTCCGATGAAGACTTGTATACCCAAGCGATCAAAGAGGCGGATTCGGATCATTCCGCCGGAAAGCCATTTTTCCTGCAACTGATGACGACGTCCAACCATCGGCCGTACACCTATCCGGAAGGGCGTATAGACATTCCCTCGGGAGACGGTCGCGCAGGGGCGGTGAAATATACCGACTACGCCATTGGCCGATTCCTCGACCAGGCACGCGGGAAACCCTGGTTCGATCAGACCGTTTTCATCTTCGTCGCTGATCACACAGCCGGAAGCGCCGGAACGGAAGACCTGCCCGTGGCCAATTACCACATCCCGCTACTCATCTACGCACCGAAGTTCGTCGAGCCCCGTGAGTTCTCGGGTTTGGCCAGTCAAATCGATCTCGCACCGACCCTGCTTGGCCTCCTCAACATGGATTACGTCTCAACCTTCTTCGGACGCAACGTGCTGCGGGACGACGCTGCGCCAGGCCGCGCGTTGATCGGCAACTACCAAAACCTGGGGCTGTTCGATGGAAAGGATCTGGCGATTCTGAGCCCTCGTCGCGCGGTGCGCCGTCACGACGACGCGCTTCAAATGACCCATGAGTCGAATGCCGGGCTCGAAGATCCGCTGGTTCGACGTGATGTCGCCTATTACCAGGGAGCAAGCTACGACTACTCGCAAGGGCTGCTGAGCTGGCAGCCTGGCCGACAGAACCCGACCCAGCTCAGCCAGCGCTGACAATATCTACCACCATACTGGCGCCCATAGTCCGGGTGTCGCCAAAAATATCGCTATGCCTTCCGTTGCCAATTCGGACATATCCAGGCCGTTCAACTTTTACCTCGGCCTGGGTATTCCGCTCGCGTTAATGCTGCTCCTGTTGGCAAGCGACCCGACCGGTATCGATTTTGCGATCTCTAAACTGTTCTACACTTCACAGACTGGGTTCATCGGCAAACACAGCTGGTTTCTTGAGGACGTGCTTCACGACCGCGCAAAGCAAGCGGTCATCACCGTCGGGATACTGGCTATCGCGGGATTCCTGCTGAGCTTGTTGCCGACAAGGTTTAAAGTCCGGCGCCGCTCGCTCGGCTATCTGGTGCTGGCCTTGGTCGTTTCCACCAGCATCGTTACGCCCTTGAAGACACTGACGGCAGTTCACTGCCCCTGGAGTCTGAGAGATTTTGGCGGCTCGGAAACCTACACTCCCTTGTTGAGCGAGAGAACCCCAACCCTTACTCATGAGGCGGAAATATAGGCGACACTGGGATGCTTGAAGAAAGAGCGCACCAAGGCGGGATGCTTGCCGATATCGGCCAACTGGTCATGCACACGTTCTTGCAGGGTCTCGCCTTTTTGCAGGGGCCGGCGGGCGTTGCCGGTACGCTTGGCGTGGCTCCACACCAGTTCATCCGGATTCAGGTCGGGGGCATAGCCCGGCAGGAAATGCAGCGTCAGCTTGCCTTGCGTGCTGGCGACATACGTCTTGACCCCCGCCTTCTTGTGGGCGGGCAGTCCGTCGAGCACCAGGTGCAATGGCTTCCTGCGGCGGTGCATCAGCTTCCTGAGCAAGTCCACAAACAGTTCGCCGTTCAATGCCCCAGGGTAGATGGCGAACCAGAAGCCGCCCTTCATGCTGACGGCCGAGGCCGCACTGATACTTTGCCGCTGCCCGGGCACCGCGACCACCGGTGTGCGACCCTTGGCGCCCCAAGTCCTGCCCTGCACGGCGTCGGCGCGAAAGCCGGATTCGTCCCAAAAGAGAATCTCGGCTTTCTCTTCCCTGGCGCGCCGCATCAGCGCCGGATAGGTCTCGTGCTGCCAGCGCTCAATCGCCGCCGGATCACGCTGGTAAGCGCGCTGCAGCGGCTTTTGCACCGTCAGGCCCAGTCGCGCCAGCAGCGCACCAATCGAGGACAGGCTCAGGGTGATGCCAAATTTGCTCTGCACCAAGTCCCGTACCAAGCCCCGTGTCCACAGCCCGGTGTCGAAGCCATGTTCCATCGGCGAGTGCCCGTCGATCCAGCGCAATACCTGCCGCGCCTGCTGCGCGGTGAGTTTCGGGGGCCGTCCAGTGATCGGATGCGACGCCAGCGCCCGCAGCCCATGGCCGCGGCCCGCCGCCGCTTTCAGCCAGCGATAGATCACGCTGCGATGAAATCCGTAGCTGGCGATCACCTGGCTCGGCGCTTCGCCTTCCCGCACCCGCTCAATGGCCATCCTACGAATCGTTTCCAGCGTCCCGTGATCCAGTTTTCGTCCGTCTCGTTTCATCCTCATCGGATCGCCAGGACGGCGAAAGTTCCCCACCATGTCGCCTTACTTCCCGCCTTCTGAGTAAACCCGGACGCTGCTGGCCGGGTGGCCGCGCTTCCGCAGGCTTCTCGCTGATCGCCGTGTTCTTTTTCCTGCGTGACCGTCGGCCGCGTGCGGCCAGATATGCGCTTGCTCTGGCCTTGAGCCTGGGAACAGTATTTTCGGTGGGGCGCATGATGCAGGGCGCTCACTTCCTATCCCATAACATCTGGACACTATTGTTCGATTGGGTGATTTGCCTGGGAACCTATCGACTGGTTCTGTACCGCCCTGCCCAAGCCCCGGTTCCCACCCGGTAGGGTACGACAGCTGGCGATGCACGACCCGCTTCATGGGCGGGTAAAAAAAGCGCCTGGAAGGTAGCCTGTCTGGCCGGATTCGAACCACGATTTATCCGATGCGGCGAACGCATCGGCCGCAAGCATGACCAGCTCGAGGCGTCCGGTGATGCCGGCCCACTCGACGCCCAGCGGGTTCGGCGCCTGCGCCAGCCGGCACGGGCAGGGCAGTCGCGATGTCGAGGGGCAACAGGAAGCGCCGCGAGGCGAAGTGCTGCATGTCGGACCTTCGCTCAGCGCGCCTTCGGGCAGCTCATCGACGCCCGCGCGTCGCCGTTGAACACGAGATCGATCTGCGGCTTGCCGCCATTCTTCACCGTAAACTTGCCGGTGGCGTTTGCCATGGTGCCGGTGAAGCGCATCGCGCCGCCGTCGGACAGGGTATAGCGCCCGCCCTTGTCGCCCACCGCGTAGCGGCCGTCCGCCTGAATGACGACGTCGGTATAGGCATAGTTGAGCTGGCCGTTGTCGAAGGTGTAGCAGCCGTACTTTCCGGCGGGAACGGCGTCCGACCCGGCGCTTGCCGGCGCTGTCGCGGGGTCGGTCGAAACGGTCTGCGCCTGCCTGGCTGCCGCGGACCGCATGCGTTTCGCATTGACCCATTCGTCCCAGTTGGAGCCGTAGCCGTCGTAGGAGACGAGGCAGGTGCCCATGCGGTCGGGGCCGTCGAGCACCTTGGCGGGATACCAGTCGCCGCCGTACAGCACGCTGACCGCCCGGCCCTTGACGCACAGCGCGGAAGCCGGCGCCTCGGCCGCGGCGGCCAGCGCGGTGACGGACAAGGGCAGGCCGACGGCGAGCAGCAGGGCCTTGCGTTTCGACATGTTCTTTTTCCTTCTGGCGGACGGTGGACCAAAAGAGCGCCGCAGCGGGCGGGCGTGTGCGAGCGGCATTATGCCGATGCGATGATAAACGCGGCGCGGGCGAAAGTCTCGGGGCGACGCGGGACGTCACGGTGGCCGGGGCCTCGACCGGACACCCCCTGCTGCATAATGCCCGCCGGAGTCAGACCATTGACTCTGCTTCTGCGCGCCTCAGGGTTGAACGGGACTTCCGCCGGAAACCCGGTCATGGCTTCGCTCCTCGACGCGCGGCGGGCGTTCGATCGGAGCGTATTCCCGCCCGATACCGATGACAACGGCAGCGCGCGCGGCCTGCGCGAGGCTGCGACGATCCGAGCCGGGACCGGACGGCAACGGTTCGGCAGCGAGCGTGCAGGCGACGATCCGCGGCTCGGCGAGCATTGCGACGAGGCACTGGCCGAGCGTCACATCGCCGTCGTAGGCCGGCGCGCGGCTGAACGTGCCGTCCGGCCGGCGGTAGGAGATCGCGACCGGCTGCACCGCGTGGCCGCATGCAATCGCCGGTTGCAGCAGCGCGGCGTGAAAATGCAGGACCTGGCTGCCGTCAGTCGTCGTGCCTTCGGGGAAGATCGCGACATTGCGCCCGGCGTCGAGCAGCGCGCCGATCTCGGCGTTGATGATCTTCGCGTGGCCGCGGCTGCCCCGGCGCAGGAACACGGTCTCGTTCTTCGCCGCGAGCCAGCCGAAGAGCGGCCAGCCGCGCACCTCGGCCTTCGAGACGAAGGCCGACGGCACGAGCGCGTTGATCACGAAGATATCGAGCCAGGAGATGTGGTTCGCGACGAGCAGGCATCCCGGCTCGATCGCGGCACCGTGGGCGCGCAGCTCGATGCCGAGGACAGCCAGCATCCGGCGCGACCAGCGCTGCCGAAGCGCGAGCCGGGTCGAGGCGCCGACCAGCGGAAATACCGTCAGGACGGTCGCCGCGCCGCTGGCGAGATGAAGCCCGACGCGGACGAGCCGCCACGCGCGGACGAGGCGGCTCGTCGGGACGGGAAAGGTGGAAGCGTTCAGTCTGTGCGTCCCAGGAAGTGCCGGGCGTATCTGCCGTCGACGCGGTTCATCGGCAGCAGGATCGGCAAGTCGGCGGTGTTGAAATCGGGGTCCCAGGCTGGCTCGCCGCAGATCCACGCGCCGGCGCGCAGATACCCCTTGATTAGCGCCGGCGCTTCGGCGTCGAGGTCGCCGCGCAGCCGATCGAGCGGCAGCGGGCAGCGCGGGAACACACGGTATTCGAGCGGCGATGCATGCACGTCCTTGAGCCGATTATAGAGGCTGGCCGCGCCGTGGCCGCCGTCGGCCATGCTCACCGACGCGCAGCCGATCAGATAATCGTAGCCGTTCTCCTGCATGTAGCGCGCGAGACCCGCCCACAGCAGCGTGATCACCGCGCCCGTGCGATATTCGGCATCGATGCACGAGCGCCCGATCTCGACGAGCCGGTCGCGCAGATGGTGCAGACGCGTCAGGTCGAACTCGTTCTCGGAATAGTAACCGCCGACGCGGCGCGCTGCCGACGGCGACAGGATACGGTAGGTGCCGACGATGCGACCGGCATCCTCGTCGCGCACGATCAGGTGCTCGCAGAAGGAATCGTAGAGGTCGCGATCGACGCCCGGCGTGCGGGATGACAGGCGGGCGCCCATCTCGTCGGCGAAGATCCGGTAGCGCAGCTTCTGCGCCTCGATGATCTCGGTCTCGCAGCCGGCGAGCCCGACATGGAGATTGCGGGCCGCGCGCTTCGCGGGTACGTGCCGTTTCTGGAGCATGACGCTGACCTCCTGCCGTTCGATGCCGGCATTCTCGAAACCGTGCATTGCGGCGCAGTGACGCGGCCGTTACGGTCGCGTGACGTCAATCCGGCGCACTCCCCGAATGCATCATTTCACTCACGATTTGCCTTCATTTGGGAATGGAGCTAGCGTGTACTTAGCTCGCGCGTCCGCGCGGATGTCATGACCTGAAGAGGGGATAGCAACATGCTGAATACAACCGATACGGTGTCCCGCGACAAGCTCGTCGCAGACTTCAAGGTGGTGATCGCGGATGCCGAGGAACTGCTGAAACTGACCGCCGGCCAGGCAGGCGAGAAGCTCACCGATGTACGCACGCGGCTGGGCGACCGCTTGGTCACGGCCAAGGACCGCATCGCGGATGCCGAATCCGCGCTACGCGAACAGACGAAGAAAGTCGCCTTTGCGACCGACGACTACGTTCACAAGAATCCCTGGCAATCGGTCGGCGTCGCCGCCGGCATCGCGTTCCTGCTCGGCCTGCTGGCCGGGCGTCGCTGATACCCGATGCCGGAGGATTCGAGGCCGCGTCTGGCCGCCAGCCTGCGCGGCCTCCTGGATTCGGGGTTGGGGATCGTCCAGTCGCGGCTCGAACTGCTCGTCGTCGAGGTGCAGGAAGAAAAGCTGCGCCTCGCCAGCCTGCTGCTGAACATCGTGCTCACCGCGGTGCTGGTCGGATTCGGCATCGTGTTCCTGGCGATTTTCCTCACCGTCCTGTTCTGGGAAGAGCATCGCCTCCTCGCCCTCGGGCTCGGCACTGCGGCCCTGTTCGGCGCGGGCTTGTTCACCGCCTCCAACGCCGCCGCCGATCTGCGGCGCGGCACCCGGCTGTTCGCGGCCAGCCTCGCTGAACTCGCGCGCGATCGCGAAGCGGTGCGGCACAAGGAATGAACCCCAAGCTCGTCGAACTGGCGCTGAAGAAGCAGCGGCTGCAGATCCGGGCAGACCAGCAGCGCACGGAAATGCTCCGGCACCTGCGCGGCATCGAATCCGCGCTCGACCTCGTCGACCGGGCGCGCGACCAGGTGCGCTGGGCGCGCGAGCACGTCCCGCTGCTGTCTTCCGTGGTGCTGATCGTGGCGCTCGTCAGGCCGCGCGCGACCTTGCGCGTGGCGCGCCGGGCGTGGCTCGGCTGGATCGTTTTCAGGAAGCTCGGCCAGCGGTTCGCACCCGCGCTCGGGGCGTTCGAGCGCTGGCGCGCCGCCCGCCTGTAGCGATTTGGGCTCCCGCCCGCGAAACTTCCGGTGCCGGCTGCAGCCTCACGTAGCGGACCGGTTTGTCAGGCAGGAGCCGCCCGCTGGCCCGCGCTGAACCGGGAACCGCGGCCATCGCCCGGTAGAATGGCCGATCCGACGTTTTCGTAATGCTTCAGGAGGCTGCTGCAATGCCGGTCGATATGGACGAAATCATCCGCGCCCGCGAGGAGGCCGATTGCCTCGCCGACGCCACTACGGTCGATGCTGCGCTTGCGCGCATGGCGGCGGAAATCACCGCGCAGCTGGCCGGCAGCAATCCGATGGTGTACACGGTGATGAACGGGGGACTGATCCTCGCCGGTCGCATCCTGCCGCGGCTGCCCTTCCCGCTCGAAGTCAGCTACCTGCACGCGACGCGCTACGGCCATGCGCTGAAGGGCACGCAGCTCGATTGGCGCGTGCGCCCGACGTCCGACCTGCGCGGGCGCACCGTGCTGGTGCTCGACGACATCCTCGACGAAGGCCACACGCTGCACGCGATCCTGCAGTACCTGCGCGCCGAAGGGGCGAAGGAAGTGCTGGCCGCGGTGCTCGCGCACAAGGTGCACGACCGCAAGGCCTACCCCGGGATGCGGGCGGATTTCACCGGAATCGACGTCGCCGACCGCTTCCTGTTCGGCTGCGGCATGGACTACAAGGGCTACTGGCGCAACGCGCCGGGGATATACGCAGTGAAGGGACTTTGAGGAGATCTGCGATGCTGTACACATTCAAATCGGACGCCGCCGCCGACGTCATCATGTTCGCCGACGTCGCGAAGAAGCTGGTCGCGATCCTCGGCAAGGATCCGGAAGACGTGAAAGGCATCGTCACCGTCGAACAACTGCCCGACGCGATCGAGCGGCTGCGCGTCGCGATCGACGAGGACAAGGCACGGCAGGCTGCGCGTGACGAGGAGACCGAGGAAGAAAAGGAGGCCGCCGCCGCCGCGGGCAAGACCGGCATGGGCGCGCCGGTCGGTCTCGCCCAGCGCGCGTGGCCGCTGCTCGACATGCTGCAATCGTCGCTGAAGGACGGCGTACCGGTCGTGTGGGGCGTCTGACCGTCAGCGATCGAGCGGCACCACCGTCTGCTCGATCGCGCCGAACACGTCCTCGCCGCGCGCGGTCAGCATCTCGATCCGCACGCGATCGCCGAAACGCATGAACGGCGTCTTTGGCGTGCCGGTTTCGATCGTCTCGTAAGTCCGCACTTCGGCGAGGCAGCAGTAGCCGACGCCACCGTGTTCGATGCTCGAACCGTGCAGCCCGCCCTGCCTGTTCGACACGGTGCCCGAACCGATGATCGAGCCGGCTTCGAGCTCGCGCGTCTTCGCGACATGGGCGATCAGCTGCGGAAAGTTGAAGGTCATGTCGACGCCGGCGTTCGGGCAGCCGAACGGCTGGCCGTTGTGCGTCACGCGCAGCGGCAGATGCACGCGCCCGTCGTGCCACGCCATGTCGAGCTCGTCCGGCGTGACCGCGACCGGAGAGAACGCCGAGGCCGGCTTCGACTGGAAGAAACCGAAGCCTTTCGCGAGCTCGGCCGGAATCAGGTTGCGCAGCGAAACGTCATTGACGAGCATCAGCAGGCGGATCTTCAGCGCGCATTCGTCGGCGGAGGCGCCAAGGGGCACGTCGCCGGTGATGACCGCCACTTCGGCCTCGAAGTCGATCCCCCAGTCCTCGCTCGCCGCGACGATGTCATCGCGCGGGCCGATGAAACTGTCCGAGCCGCCCTGGTACATCAGCGGATCGGTCTGGAACGACTCGGGCAGCTCGGCACCGCGGGCGCGACGCACGAGCTCGACGTGGTTGACGTACGCCGAACCGTCCGCCCACTGGTACGCGCGCGGCAGCGGCGAATGGCACTGCGCCGGGTCGAACGGGATCACATGCCGGCCGAATTTTCCGACCCGCCCGTGGTTGAGCAAGTCGTAGACCAGATCGAGGTCGTCGACGACGGCGTCCCAGTCGTCGAGCGCCGCCTGCAGCGTCTTCGCGATGGCGGCGACCGGCTGGCAGCGCGTGAGGTCGCGGCTGACGACGACCAGCGTGCCGTCGCGCCCGCCGCGCTTGAGCGTCGCGAGCTTCATCGTGCGCCCCCTTCCCGGTTCATGCTGCCGTCGTGCATCCAGCGTGCGTGCTGCGGCGCCTGTTTGGTGCGCGACCATTCCTCGATCATCTCCCGCTTGACCGCGTCGAGCTTCTGCAGCATTTCCGGCGTGGCGGTGTTCGCCGCGAGTTCGAGCCGGTGACCGCTCGGGTCGAAGAAGTAGATCGACTTGAAGATCGTGTGATCGGTCGGGCCGACGACCTCGATGCCGGCGGCTTCGAGCCGTGCCTTCGCCGCGAGCAGCTCTTCGACCGAGCCGACTTCCATCGCCAGATGCTGCACCCAGTCCGGCGTGTTGCGGTCGCGGTCCATCGGCGGCTTGGTCGGCAGTTCGAAGAACGCCAGCACGTTGCCCTGGCCGGCGTCGAGGAAGATGTGCATGTACGGGTCCGGCGCTTTCGTCGACGGCACTTCGTCCTCGGCGATCGCAAGCACGAGCTTCATGCCGAGGTGCTTTTCGTACCACTCGACGGTTTCCTTCGCATCGCGGCAGCGGTACGCGACGTGGTGGATTTTCTTGATCAGCATAAGGTTCTCCTGGGCGGAAGGCGCATCACGCGCCGTCACGGGCGATTTTCATCGCTTCGCGCAGCACCGAGATGTCGCCGATATGGTTCGCGAGCAGCAGGATCAGACGCGCATTGACCATCGCGCTCTGCTCGGCGGTGAGGTCGCGGTGCGTCTCGATCAGCGCCTCGTAGAAGTCGTCGCCGGGGCTGAACGCACGGAAATAGCGCTTGCCGGGAGTGAAGAAGTTCGAATCGGTGTTGAGGCTCATGTTTCGTTCCTTCAGGCGTTGCAGGTTGCGCGGTCGAGCGCGGCACGAACGAGGCCGGCGTCGAACGTGCGCCAGCGCGCCGCGACATGCTGGTCGGGCCGCACGAGGTAGGTCGTGCCCGGTTGCAGGTCGTAGCGCTCGCGAATGCGCCCGCGGCTGTCGATCAGCGTCTTCAGGCCGCCCGGGGCGGTGCCGCGCTCGGCGACGACGAGGGCTTCGATCGGGACCGGCGCGTCGGCCAGCGCAGCCAGGGCCGCCGCGTCCGCAGGGGGAATGCCGGCTGCGTCCGGCATGTAATAGAGCAGCTGGAAGCGGTTGCCGGTGGCCTGCAGCAGCCACTGCTCGCCGCCCGGCGTCTCGCACGGCGCGTCGTCGAGCGGCGCGCCCGGCACCATGACGCCGGCGAAGGCATCGGCATCGGGCGTGTTGAGGCGCGACTCGGTGAGGAAGCTGGGCACCGACAGGCGGCCGGAATTGACCAGCGCGCGGGCGAACGGGTAGTCCTTCGCCAGCCCCAGCACCGCGTTGCGGAACGTCTTGCTGACCGCGCTCTTTGGCGTGATGAAATCGGTCGAGCGCGTCGAATTCATCAGGTTCTCGTCGGCGGCGAACACGCGCTCTTCCGAATACGTGTCGAGCAGCGTCTGCGGCGCCTTGCCGTCGAGCACCAGTTTCAGCTTCCACACCAGGTTGTCGATGTCCTGGATGCCCGAGTTCGCCCCGCGCGCGCCGAACGGCGACACCTGGTGCGCGGCATCCCCGGTGAACAGCAGCCGACCGTGGCGGAACTCGTGCATGCGGCGGCACTGGAAGGTATACACGCTGACCCATTCGAGCTCGAACTCGCGCTCCTCATTACCCTTCGCTGCGAGCATCGCCTTGATGCGCGGGATCACGTTCTCGGGCTTCTTCTCCTCTTCCGGGTCAGCGTGCCAGCCGAGCTGGAAGTCGATGCGCCACACGTTGTCGGCCTGGCTGTGCAGCAGCACCGACTGGTTCGGGTGGAACGGCGGATCGAACCAGAACCAGCGTTCCGCCGGGTAATCCGCCTTCATGACGACGTCGGCGATCAGGAAGCGGTCCATGAAGATCTTGCCTTCGACTTCCAGCCCCATCATGTGACGGATCGGACTGCGCGCGCCGTCGGCGACGACCAGCCAGTCGGCGTCGAGCGAATATGCGCCGTCGGGTGTCTCGACACGCAGCGCGACGCGCTCGCCGTCGTCGGCCACGCCGATGACCTTGCTCTTCCAGCGCAGGTCGATGTTCGGCAGGCTCTGCGCCCGGCGCACGAGGTATTCCTCGAGGTAGTACTGCTGCAGGTTGATCATGCCCGGGCGGTGGTGGTCGGGCTGCGGGCACAGGTTGAAGTTGAACACTTCTTCCTCGTGGAAGAAGGTGCGCCCGACGTTCCACGACACGCCTTTCTGCACCATCTCCTCGGCGCAGCCGAGCCGGTCCATGATCTCGAGCGCGCGCTTCGCATAGCACACGCCGCGCGAGCCGATGCTCACCGTGTCGTCATTGTCGAGCAGCACGACCGGCGTCCCCTGGATCGCCAGGTCGATCGCTGCGGCAAGGCCCACCGGGCCGGCGCCGACGACGACGACCGGATAATGCCCGTCGCGCTGCCCGGCAAGCTCTGGCGGCCTGCGGTATTCGAACTTCGGATAGTTGTACGTGCTGAGCACGGGTTCTCCTCCTCTCTGCTTTTGATCGGCCGACGCCACCTTCTGCGGGCGGTCACCGGCCTGTCGTCTGTCTCGTCTGTCGGGGCGGGGGTGCGGCGGCTATTGCTGCAGCGCGTGCCACATCTGCTGGTCGCGCTCGGCGGTCCAGATGCGCGGATCACGGATGCCCGACGCCTCGTCGAACGCGCGTGTCACGTCGAACGGCAGGCAGTGCTCGTAGATGAACACCTCGCCGAAATGCGGATCCATGTGCTTGCGCGTGAGTTCCATCGTTGCCTTCAGGTCCATGCCCTGCGCGACCGCCTCCTGCGCGCTGCGGTACAAGGCGATGACGAAAGCCTTCGTGTAGGCGAGCCCCTGCTCGACCTGCTCCGGCGTCTTCAGCGCCGGACCGCGGCCCGGCACGAGCTTTGCCGCACCGAACTGGGCCAGCCGGTCGAGCGTCGCCGGCCAGTCGGCCAGATACGCGTCGCCGGTGTAGCACGCCGCGTCGTATTCGACGAGATCGCCCGAGAACAGTACGCCGTCCTGCGGCAGCCACACCACCGTGTCGCCCTTCGTGTGGCCGCGGCCGACCTGCATGATCTTCACTTCGAGCTTGCCCAGCCACAGGCTCATCTCACCCTGGAACGTGAGCGTCGGCCAGGTCAGCCCGGGCACGCTCTCGACCGCGTCGAACAGGCGCGGGAAGCGGCCGATCTCGGAATCCATGTCCTGCTGGCCGCGCTCGACGATCAGGTCATACGTGTCGCGGCTGGCGATGATCTGCTCGAGCCCCTCGCTCTTGTAGCCGGACGCGCCGAGCACGCGCACGGCGTGGTAATGCGTCAGCACGACGTACTTGATCGGCTTGTCGGTGATCTCGCGCACCTTCGCGATGACGCCCTGCGCCATCACGGGTGTCGCGGTCGCGTCGATGATCATCACGCCGTCGTCGCCGACGATGATGCCGGTGTTCGGATCGCCTTCGGCGGTGTAGGCCCAGGCGTGATCGGAAAGCTGGTCGAAGCTGATCTGCTTCTCTTCGAGGTCGGCTTGCGAAGCGAAAACCTTGGTGTTCATGAACGGACTCCTTGAAGTGCGGCGGGATGGACAAAGCGTAGTCGACGATTTGTTATTAGTCAATCGATTCGCTATTGTTAAATTTACCCACGCCGGAGGGCACGTCTTTTCCGCCCTCGCTGCTAGAGCGTGTTATGAACTTATGCAGCTGATATAGTTGATGTTTTTTGATCACTGTGAGCAGAAAACCCTACCCGAGCGATGTCAGTGAAGAGGAGTGGCATTTCGTGGCGCCGTATCTGACGCTGATGACCGAGCAGGCGCCGCAGCGCAGCTACCCCTTGCGCGAAGTGTTCAACGCGTTGCGCTGGCTGGCTCGGGCCGGCGCGCCATGGCGACTCTTGCCGAATGATTTTCCGCCCTGGCAGATGGTGTATCAGCAGTTTCGCCGCTGGAACGATGCGGGCTGTTTCGAGGCGATGGTGAGCGACATGCGTTCGATCATCCGAGTCGGCGACGGTCGCAAGGCCCAGCCCAGTGCCGTGATTCTCGATGGGCGAACGCTGCAAAGCAGCTGCGAAAGCGGGCCGCGTGCCGGCTACGACGGCTACAAGCGGCGTCGGGGCAGCAAAGTACATATGGCCGTGGATACGCTGGGGCAACTCATTGCGCTGACCGTCACGCCGGCCGATGAACAGGAGCGCGCGCAGGTCAAGGACCTGTGCGAGGCGGTGCAGCAAGCCACGGGTGAAACGGTCAAAGTGGCGTGGGCCGACCAAGGCTACACGGGCGACGAAGCTCGGAAAGCGGCCAAGGCGGCGGGTATCGATCTTCAAATCGTCAAACTTCCCGAGGCGAAGAAGGGATTTGTATTGCTGCCCCGGCGCTGGGTCGTCGAGCGCAGTTTCGGGTGGCTGTCCCGATTCAGACGACTGAGTCGGGATTTCGAGCGGATGCCGCAAGTGCTGGCCGGATTGCATTTCGTCGTCTTCTGCATCCTCATGCTGCCCAAGGCCGCGTTCTGGCTGGCACTGGAAGCAAGTTCATAACACGCACTAAGATTCGCGCCGCACAGGAGAGAACAGTGAAAGACGAGCAAATGGCCGAGCCGATCGCCACCCGCCCTGCGGAACGCAACGGCGACCGCCGCGGCATCCAGTCGATCGAAGTCGGCGGCGCGCTGCTGCAGGCGCTCGTGCGCCACGGCGCACCGATGATCCTCAAGGACCTCGCCCGCGCAGCCGGCATGCCGCCGGCCAAGGCCCACCCCTACCTCGTCAGCTTCGGCAAGCTCGGCCTGATCGAACAGGACCCGCTCACCGGCCGTTACGGGCTCGGCACGTTCTCGCTGCAGCTGGGCCTGTCGGCGCTGCACGGCCTCAACCCGCTGCGCGTCGCGACGCCGGAAGCCGCGAAGCTCTCCGACGACATCGGCCAGAACGTCGCGATCGCCGTCTGGGGCAACCAGGGCGCGACGGTCGTCAGCATCGAGGAATGCAGCCGCCAGGTGCACGTGAACATGCGCGTCGGCACGGTGATGAACCTCGTCACCTCCGCGACCGGCCGCGTTTTCGCCGCATTCCTGCCGGCGCGCCTGACCGAAACGCTGATCGCCGAAGAGCTCGCCCATCTCGCCCGCGCCGCCGACCCGTCGCTGCGCCTGACGAGAAGACAGCTCGACGACGAGCTCGAAGAAATCCGCCGCCAGCGCCTCGCCCGCGCCGTCGGCCAGCCGATCCCCGGCATCAACGCATTCTGCGCCCCGGTCTTCGACCACAACGGCCACATCGCGCTGACGATCACCGCGATGGGCGCCGCCGACAACTTCGATGCGGACTGGCACGGCCCGCTGGCAGAGAAACTGCGGGGCTGCGCGGAGTCGATCTCGGCGCGGCTTGGGAAGACGGAAGGCTGACTCGCACATCTATGCAAAGAGCAAAGCCATAAGTCATCGCAAAATGCCGTAGGAATCGCTACGATCACGCAACCCCACCCGCGAGGTTGCCGTGAGCCAGACCGATCGCATCGTCCGCATCCGCGCGCTGCTCGACCAGCGGCGCGCCGTTGGGGTCCGTTGCCGCGTGCTGATCATCGGCGTCGGCCAGCGCAGCACGACGCTCATCCTCTTCAAGAACAGCGGCTCGGCCCTGCTGCGCCGCCTAGAGTCGCCTGCGCGGCGCGCGGCGCAACTTCGCCGGACAGCATCCGGGCAGTCGAAGTGCTCGAAACTGCTGCCAAAAACGTCCCGAACAAGACTCTCAACACCGGCCTCGGCCCCGGCATGTTCGCGGCCAACGAACCGCAGCGGGCAAAGCTGCGTTTCAGCCCGGAACACGCGAGGCGGATCGGCGCAGAACATATGTTTTTGCGATATATCGACCGCTTTTCCGTTATTTGACAGGAAGTCCAGACATGGCAGTAAGGATCGAGGCATTTGGCAAGCTTGACCGTGACGATCACGGCCAAATTACTGGGACGCATACGCTTATCGATCACATGACAGATGTGGCTGCCTGCTTCGTCGCTCTATGTCGTTGCCGTGCAGTTCGCAGGGCACTCGAGGCGGCCGCTACCCGCAAGCTCACCAACCAGGATATTGCTCGTTTGGCGGCATTGGTCTTTCTCCATGACATCGGCAAAGCTAACAGCGGTTTCCAGGCCAAGCGCTGGAAGAACGAACGAGACATCCCACCTGGTTGGCCTGTCCGTGTTCACGCAGGCCATGGCGTCGAAGCGTTCAAGCTGTTTGACGAACCTGCAGCCAGCGAGGCGCTTGCGCCGCTGACGGAGCAGATATGTCTGTGGGGCGACGCCTGCAATTCTTTGCTGATCGCCAGCATTAGCCATCACGGGCGCCCGATCAAGGATACCGCCACGCGGTTACCCGCAATATGGAAATCCATCCCGGACACGTACTCCCCCGTCGCCACGCTGGCGGAAATCGCTGCCCGCGCGTTGGCGTTTAGCCCCGAAGCGTTCGAATCGGGCGGAAAATCGCTTCCCGACCCGCCCGCGTTCGCACACCTTTTCGCGGGTCTTGTGCAATTGGCCGATTGGCTCGGCTCCGACACCCGGTTTTTCCCCTTTACCAAGGCAGGCGAAAATCGGGCAAACGAAGCCCCCGCCATGTCGGCGAAGGCCATCGCTACCATCGGCCTGGACGGCGAAGCATGGCGCAGCACACTGGCCGCCTGCGCCCCAAGCTTTACCCATACTTTCGACGTACCCGCGCCGCGCCCTATTCAGGAAAAGATGAGCGACGACACGCTCGGCCCGCTCCTTATCCTCGAATCAGAAACCGGCAGTGGCAAGACCGAAGCCGCGTTGTGGCGCTACGTCCACCTTTTCCAGGCGGGGTTGGTGGACGGCCTGTACTTTGCCCTCCCCACCCGGGTTGCCGCGACCCAAATCTACGAGCGCGTGAAGAACACCCTCCGGCGCTTGTGGCCGGAGAATCCACCACTCGCCGTCCGTGCCCTGCCCGGCTACATCAGTGCAGATGGAGCCGAAGCCTCACTCCTCGCCGATTTCGAAGTTCAATGGAACGACGATCCGGCCGACCAGAAGGCCCACCAGCGCTGGGCTGCCGAATCCGCCAAGCGCTTTCTCGCGGCACCGGTTGCGGTCGGCACGATCGACCAGGCACTGCTTGGCGCCCTGCAAGTTCGCCACGCCCATCTGCGCTCCGCGACCCTTGCCCGCAGTCTGTTGGTGGTTGATGAGGTCCACGCTTCCGACGCGTACATGACAGTATTGCTGGAGCATCTCCTCAAGACGCACCTGAACAGCGGCGGCCATGCGCTGCTGCTTTCCGCCACCTTGGGTTCAAGTGCCCGCAGCCGCTACCTTGCGCTGGGCACCCACGCGCAACGGCGACCGTCCGAACGGATGTCGTTCGAGGCGGCCTGCGTGACGCCGTACCCAGCGCTTTCCGACAATCGGGCTATCCGCTGTGCTGCGCCAACCGGCCAGTCCAAGAAGGTCAGTTGGACACCTCGTGACATCATCGACACTCCAGAGCAAATCGCTGAAGTGGCGATCGCGGCGGCCACGCAAGGTGCAAAAGTACTGATCATCCGCAATACGGTTCCTGCGGCCGTCGCCACGCTGACTGCGCTCGAGCAACGCATACCCGATCAGCACTGGCTATTCAGCCTCAACGGCATCCCGACGCTGCATCACAGCCGCTTCAGCCGCCAGGACCGCCCGGCGCTCGATGCGGCGATCGAAACCCAGCTTGGCAAGACACGCCCCGCCGGCCCGCTCATTGTCGTCGGCACCCAAACGCTGGAACAGAGCCTGGATATCGACGCCGATCTGCTGATCACCGATCTGTGTCCGATGGACGTACTGCTGCAGCGCGTTGGCCGCCTGCACCGTCACGTGCGATCCGCCGCGGAACGCCCCGCCCCCTTCCGGTCCGCCCAAGCCTGCATATTGACGCCGGCCAGCCACGATTTAGCCCCTATGCTGATTAGATCTCGGCACGGGCTGGGACGTTTTCACAATGGAGGGGGTATCTATGATGATCTCCGCATTCTCGAAGCTACCCGCGCACTCATCGCGGAACGGCCTGAAGTGACCATCCCGGATGACAACCGCTACCTCGTCGAGGCCGCCACTCACCCCGAAAAGCTGAATATTCTCCAGGAACAAAAAGGCGAGGCCTGGAAAAAGGTGGGCCAGCAGATCGAAGGGGACACGAGCGCAGAAAAGGCGGTGGCGCATCTACACGCCCTGGATGTCGAGCAAGTGTTTGGCGAATTTTCGTTCCCTTCGGACGTCCGGATTGCCACCCGGCTCGGTGCCCAGGACCGCCTCGTCCATTTCAAGATCGATCAAGGCCCCTTCGGCTTTCCCCTCAGGGAGCTGCCGATACGCCATCACCTACTCCCGAAAAAATTGCCTCCCGACACCGAACCAAGTGGCATTATCTGCAATGAAAACCGCATCACCTTTCGGCTGGGCGACGCCCGATTCAGCTATAGCCGCCTGGGGCTGGAACGCATCAATGACAAATGAACGCTTGCTGCAGGAGATCCGCCGTGACACTGCAATACAACTTGCTTGACGAGCCGCTGATCCGCACACGGCTGATCGCCAACGGCCAGCCTCGGGCATACAGCCTGCCGGGATTGTTGGTGGCGTTGGTACATGACGAGATCCGGGATTTCCCTGCCCTGCGCCCCCATCAACGCCATCCGTGGCACGCCTTCCTCGTGCAACTAGCCGCAATGGCGCTGCATCGTCTGGGGGCGGACGAGCCGTTCCGGACCGAAGGCGAATGGAAGGCTGCGCTGCTCGACCTTACACCCGACCACCCGGATGGTGCCGCCTGGTGCCTGGTCGCGCCGCATGACAGGCCGGCTTTCATGCAGGCGCCGGTTCCGAATGGAAACGTCGATGCTTGGAAAAACGTTATCCATGCCGCCGACGAGCTGGACATGTTGGTCACTTCGAAGAACCACGATCTGAAATCGGCTCGGATGCGACAAGCCAAAGTCGACGATTGGTTGATGGCCCTGATCAGCCTTCAAACACAAGAGGGTTTCCTTGGCGCGGGCAATTACGGCATTTCCCGCATGTTTGGCGGATTCGCCAACCGACCTGCGATCGGCATAGTGCCCAAAGGCGATTGGGGACAGCGCTGGAAAAGGGATGTCCGGACCCTGTTGGCAAATCGAGCCTCAGTCGTCGAGCACCATGGTTTACAGGACAAAGACGGTGTTGGTCTTCTATGGCTGGAAGTGTGGAGCGGCGAAAGCAGTCGGAGCTTTGCCTCTTTGGATCCCTTCTACATTGAAATTTGCCGTCGAGTCCGCCTTACCCTCGGGGATCACAACCAAGCGATTTTCGCGATCACGACAGGCAGCAAGTCTGCCCGGATAGCCGCCGACCAGCGTAACGGCATGACCGGCGATCCTTGGACACCGATCAATACGGTCGAAGGTAAGGCGCTCTCAATCAGCTCGCGTGGCTTCGACTACCGATTAGCCGCCGAGTTGATGTTTGGTGCCAAGTTCACACGTCCAATCGCACAAATTCCAGTGACAAGTGACGGAGCTAAGGGCTTGGAGGTGTTGGCGCAAGGAGTAACGCGCGGCAAGGGGAAGACAGAGGGTTACCACGAGCGTCGCATACCGATTTCACCCACGGTCCACAAGATGCTGCTTCAACAGCAACGCGATCGTCTCGCGAAAGTTGCTGAAGAGCGAGTTCAGGCTATTGGGCAGATGGCGTACTTACTCAGGAATTCCGTTATCACTTTGTTCGATGGCGGCAAGCAGCGCAGTAATCCCAGCGACATTCCAGAAAGCACCAACAAGAAGGCAGCCGCTTTGATCAAGTCCTTTGAGCAAGGCGAGGACGCCAGGTTTTTTAATGCGCTCAATGACGAAATCGAATCCGAGACCCCTGACGAAGTACACCTGCGATGGCTCCTCTCCATGGCCGAACGTGCCGAAGTCGTCTTGATAAGTGCCTTTACAGCAGGACCGCAGGCTTGCGAACAGCGTTATCGAGCCCGAGCGGCGGCCCTGTCGCGTTTCCACGCGGGCCTCAGGAACAGCAAGGCACTGCCGGTCCTCGCCAACCATCTCCGCCAACCATCCATCGACAAGGAGCCTGCACATGAGCACGCATGACGCCGATCCACGGGGCCAACCTCAGTCCGATACCGGGGCCACGCCACGGACGGAAGGTCCGATCTCCCGACTGGCCAGAATAGTGGGACGCTCGGCTTGTTATCAGGGCGATTCACATGGGCTCGACAACGGCGAACGCGCAGCCCTGGCCCGCCTGGATCCGGACGGAGAACTGCGTCCGCATGAAATCGCTGCCCTGTCGCGGGCGCTTATATACGCCGATCTGGCCCCCGAAAACTGGCACCCGGACACCTGGCAACGGTGGGCGCTGATTGCTCACGGCATTGCTCTGGCCGGGCACGACGGTAGCCGAAGCCTCGGGATCCAGCTCAGTGATGCCGGTGTGTCCGAATCCCGCGTCACCAAGCTGCTGACCGCTCGTGATGATGCGTTCCGGCAACTGCTTCCGCGCCTGTTGCGCCTGCTGGCCAGCAAGGAGAAGGCCCCCAATTGGCACGATCTGGGCGGCCTGATCCTGAACCAGGGACGCGACGAGGAAGAGGCCGAGGCCATCCGATTGCGAATCGCCGGACGTTATTTTTCAGCCGAAGCAAGAAAACCCAAACATTAATCGACGGACTGGAGTCAGATCATGCGCCTGCCCCGCTTCATTCAGATTCATACCCTGCACACCTACCCCGCCGCACTGCTCAACCGTGACGACGCAGGGCTCGCAAAGCGTCTGCCCCTCGGCAATGCGGTGCGCACCCGTATCTCCTCGCAGTGCCTCAAGCGGCATTGGCGGGTCACGGACGACAAGTTCGCGCTGTCTCGTCTCGACGTACCGATGGCGATTCGCTCCCGTGCCACGCTGGAACATATCAGCAAGCGAGTTCAGGAAAACGGAATATCTGCGGCAATGGCTCAGGCGGCCGCCGAAGCGCTGCGCGATGCGGGCCTGCTCGACAAAGGCGGTAAAGACAAGAAGGGGGAAGATGCACTGAAGACCGGACAGGCCGTCCTGCTAGGCAAGGCCGAAATTGACTATCTGGTCAAGCGCTGCACCGAACTGGCCGAATCCGCGGCAGACGAACAAGTACTCAAGACCGACGTCGCCAAGGCGTTGAAGGACGAGAAGAAGAACATCGAGGCGCTCAAGCACGGCAGCGGGCTGGAATCCGCGCTGTTCGGGCGCATGGTGACGTCCGATATACTGGCCAGCCGTGATGCCTCCATCTATGTCGCCCATGCATTCACCGTTCATCCAGCGCAAGTCGAGAACGACTATTTCACCGTAGTTGACGACCTGCTTCATGAAGCCGGCGAACTGGGCTCTGCCGGCATTTTCGACACCGAACTCGCTTCCGGCCTTTACTACGGCTACGTCGTCGTGGACGTTCCACAGTTGATTGAAAACCTGGAAGGCATCGCCGTCCAGGACTGCTTTTCTCCAGACACGCCGCCGGCGCGCCGCGAGCTGGCGGGACGCGTCGTGCAACATCTGCTGCACCTGATCGCCACCGTCAGCCCCGGCGCGAAGCGCGGCTCTACCGCACCCTTCGACTGGGCGAAATTCGTCCTCGTGGAGGCCGGCGACTGGCAACCCCGCAGCCTGGCCGGAGCCTTTCATGACGCGCTGCCGCTGGAGGACAAACACAACTCCGGCACCATCCGGCAGCGGACCGTCGCCCGCCTGTCCGACGAAATCGCCGCCATGGACGAAGCCTACGGCGCACCATTGGCCCGCCGCTTCCTGGCGCTCGACCCGGTTGAAGTGGCTGGCGCCGAACGGACCAACCTGAACAAACTGGCCGATTGGGCAAGGGATATCGTGCAGCAAGGGGAATGCTGACATGTCGCGGCATCTGCTCATGCGTCTGCAGGCGCCGCTGATGGCTTTCGGCGGAGAGACCATCGACAACTACGGCGTGATTCGCGAGTTTCCCGCGCTTTCGATGATCACCGGTCTGCTCGCCAATGCCTTGGGCTGGCGGCGGGAGGAAAGTGAACGGCACGATCGGCTGCAGAGCCGGCTGATAGTCGGCGCTCGGCTGGATAGTGACGTTCAGCGGATGCGCGAATACCAAACCGCCCAGCTTTTCGAAAAGGACCAGGGCTGGACAACCTTCGGCCAGCCGGAAGGCCGCGCTGCGAGTCCCAGTTATTCGATGCAGCCGGACGGGCGAAAATCACTCACTTGGCAACGTTATCGCGACTATCACGCCAGCCTGAACGTCCTTGTTGCGCTGCGCCTGGAGTCGGCTGACGAGTCGCCGACCTTGGGCGAACTGGCCGACGCGCTCGATCGTCCTGCCCGCCCCTTGTTCATCGGCCGCAAAAGCTGCCTGCCCAGTTGCCGGGTTTTCGCCGGCTGGCAGGAAGCTGACAACATGCTGCACGCCTTGCAAACTGCTCAACTTCCCGATCTCGACCTTCGCTTTCGACTGCAATGGCCCGACGGCGAAGGCACGCTGGCCGGAGACCGCCGAATCGATCTGTGCGACGAGCGCAATTGGGTCAGCGGCGTACACGGCGGATGGCGCCCTGTACGAGAAGGCAGCTTTACAGCATCCGGAGTCCGTCAATGACCTTCCAGTTACTGCGCCTGCAACCGGACCCCGCAGCCTTGGCCACCTGGGCGACTCGCCACGAATTGCTCTCCCCGGACGGCGACTACGGCTACGCATTCCACGCGCTGCTCCACGCCGCCTTCGGCGAGCTGGCCCCCAAGCCACTTCGCTACCTGGGCGGCCGACAGGGCTTGCTCGCATACACGTCCGCCGACCTTGACGCTTTGCGCTTGCACGCGCAAATGGCCGCACCGGATGTCGCCCGCGCCCTTGGGCTGGATGAACTGGACGCCCGCCCCTTTCCGACCGTCTGGAACACGGGGCAACGTCTGGCTTTCGAAGTGCGGGTACGCCCCGTGGTCCGCGCCAAGGACGGACGCGAGCGGGATGCATTCCTGCACGCCATCGGCGAGGATTCGGAATCTGCGCCAACCGCGGAACATGACACGCTCGCCGAGCGGGCAACGATCTACACCGGCTGGCTGGCGAAGCAGCTTTCGCCGGACGGTGCGGCGCGAATCATCGAAGCCCGAATGGACGCATTTCGACTCACCCGGGTAATGCGAAAAACGGGTGCAAACGGCACCGGCAAACGCCATACGCGCTTCGTCTGCGGCCCGGATACCGTGTTCAAAGGCCAGTTGGAGGTGGGCGACGTGGAAGCTTTCGCAGGCTTGCTGGCACGGGGAGTCGGCCGCCACCGGGCGTTCGGTTTTGGCATGCTGCTCCTCAGACCTGCGTCTACATGTTGAAGGGACGACTCGGGCTGGAAACAGCCCGCGTTCCGCATGCGGATCGACACGGCCTGATCTGGCTGGAACGCGGAGAACTCTGCGTGGTGGATGGCTGCTTGCATTTCGTAGCCGGCAAGGACTCCCTGACGCCCCACATTCTCCAGGTGCCTCATCAAGCCGTGTCCATGATCCTGCTCGGACCGGGAAGCAGTGTCACTCACGACGCGCTGCGCTTGCTGGCACGTCACGGCACGCTGATGGCCGCCGTGGGACAGGACGGCGTGCGCACCTATACGGCGCCTCCCTTGCTACCGGATCGTTCCGATGTTGCCCGACGCCAAGCCGAACTATGGGGCGCCCCTCGCCGCCGCGTCAGCGTCGCCCGTCACATGTACGCGCTGCGTCTCGGCGAGGTTCTTCCTCATCGCGACCTGGACACGCTACGGGGTATCGAAGGCGCCCGAGTCAAGGCGATCTACCGCTTGATGGCCGAAAAATACGGAATCGACTGGGATGGGCGGCACTATGACCGGAACAATCCCCTCGCGGCTGATATCCCCAATCAAGCAATCAACCACGCCGCGACAGCAGTACAAGGCGCCGCCGCGATCGCGGTGCAGTCACTCGCGGCGATCCCACAACTCGGGTTTATTCATGAAGATTCGGGGCAAGCCTTCGTTCTCGATATTGCCGATCTGTTCCGCGACACCGTCACGCTACAAATCGCTTTCTCGGCTGCCCAGAAGGCGTTGGCTGGACACACGGACAGCATAGATCGCTTGGTAAGGCGAGAGGCGTCAACGGTGTTTCGCAAGCAGTCCGTCATTCCGGCCATGATCGACAAGATCAAACAAGTCTTACGCACTGAGGAAATCGATGGCGTTGGTGATGATCGTGACTCGTGACGTCGCCGACCGCTATCGCGGCTTCTTGGCGTCGATCATGCTCGAAGTGGCACCGGCCGTGTATGTGTCGCCTCGCATGAACCCGGGTGTTCGCAGCAGAACGTGGGACGTGTTGTCGAGTTGGCACAGTGAAGAGCCACGCGGGAGCATCACGATGGTGTGGCGCGACGTCAATGAAACGGGCGGCGTCGGAATAGAATCCTTGGGCGAACCGCCTCGCCAACTCATAGAAGTCGACGGCACGTGGTTGGTGAAAAAGATGTTGTAATCCGCACTTTAAAAACTTGAATGAGTTTTCCGTTTTCTCCTTTTGGATCAAAATACTATCCACAAGAGTTTCCCCCGCGTCCGCGGGGATAGGCCCAGGCCGTCGTCCGTCGTGACGAACCCGACTTCGTTTCCCCCGCGTCCGCGGGGATAGGCCCGTTTCACCTTCTGGACACGTCCCGGGCCGACCGTTTCCCCCGCGTCCGCGGGGATAGGCCCCACGATTTCCGGCTATCAGGCTGACGCTGTTGGTTTCCCCCGCGTCCGCGGGGATAGGCCCCGTATGCGTTTGGCAGTACGTGGTCGGGTGCAGTTTCCCCCGCGTCCGCGGGGATAGGCCCTTTCATTTCGTCACCCCGTAGGTTTGTTAACGGTTTCCCCCGCGTCCGCGGGGATAGGCCCCGGAATTTTCGTGGCAAAGAAAGCGGTGAGCGGTTTCCCCCGCGTCCGCGGGGATAGGCCCCGGAAAAGGCTACGCCGGAAAGCATCCTCGAAGTTTCCCCCGCGTCCGCGGGGATAGGCCCAAAATCGCGGTGCAGATTCTGCGGGTTGGAATGTTTCCCCCGCGTCCGCGGGGATAGGCCCGGGCGCGGAGTACGACATGAAGCGGTTGTATGGTTTCCCCCGCGTCCGCGGGGATAGGCCCATCATCGTGTCCGGCTTCGTCGGCCTCGTGTCGTTTCCCCCGCGTCCGCGGGGATAGGCCGTGGCGGGTCACCGTCTGTCAATCCTCCACCACGTTTCCCCCGCGTCCGCGGGGATAGGCCCGCGCGGCACCCGCTGCGCCTCCCAAACCCTAAGTTTCCCCCGCGTCCGCGGGGATAGGCCCTGGATGTCGCGCTGCGCTGCGTGCGCGGCGCCGTTTCCCCCGCGTCCGCGGGGATAGGCCCGAGCACGGCATCATTCAAACCGCACTCGATCCGTTTCCCCCGCGTCCGCGGGGATAGGCCCCGTTCGTTTAATCTGGACTAGCCGGCGACATTGTTTCCCCCGCGTCCGCGGGGATAGGCCCTGGCCGGAGCTGTACCGGTCCGGTCTGGTCGAGTTTCCCCCGCGTCCGCGGGGATAGGCCCTTCGCGATGCACTCCGGCACCCCCTTTCCGGTGTTTCCCCCGCGTCCGCGGGGATAGGCCCCGGACGGGTCGAGTAGCACCACGACAACGGAAGTTTCCCCCGCGTCCGCGGGGATAGGCCCTCAATATTCCCGACTGGCAGGAATTCACCGACGTTTCCCCCGCGTCCGCGGGGATAGGCCCTGGAAGCCCGGCACTGCAGGCGATCACCCGTGGTTTCCCCCGCGTCCGCGGGGATAGGCCCGCCGCCGCGCTCCTCGGCGCCCAGGCGGATGTGTTTCCCCCGCGTCCGCGGGGATAGGCCCCATCGCAATTCCATGCTCTTTGCAGGTTTCAAGTTTCCCCCGCGTCCGCGGGGATAGGCCCCGGCCCATGCTCGCGGGCAAATTCCTGCAATCGTTTCCCCCGCGTCCGCGGGGATAGGCCCTCTCCAAGACGCACGCAGAGATCGACGCCGTCGTTTCCCCCGCGTCCGCGGGGATAGGCCCGACAGGATTCGTGTTTCCATGCGGGTCATGCCGTTTCCCCCGCGTCCGCGGGGATAGGCCCTGGGCGGCGGCGCCGGCGCGACCGATACCGCGGTTTCCCCCGCGTCCGCGGGGATAGGCCGTAATCAATGAAAACGGCGAGTGTGCGCCGCCTGTTTCCCCCGCGTCCGCGGGGATAGGCCCGATACGTGCCACCGCCAAACGACAAATCCCCCGTTTCCCCCGCGTCCGCGGGGATAGGCCCGAGGCTGTCCATATGCGAAAAGTTGTAGAAGTGTTTCCCCCCGCGTCCGCGGGGATAGGCCCGTCGGCCGCTCCCGTCCAGACGTCTGTACTTCGTTTCCCCCGCGTCCGCGGGGATAGGCCCGCGGAGCGCCGCGGGAAGCTGATTCCGGCCGAGGTTTCCCCCGCGTCCGCGGGGATAGGCCCGCGACCGTTCGCGGAAATACCAGTTTCCATTTGTTTCCCCCGCGTCCGCGGGGATAGGCCCGTCTCGCTGAGATGCTCGGCGTCTCGCCGCGAGTTTCCCCCGCGTCCGCGGGGATAGGCCCTCGCGCTGCACGGCAGCGAGCTTGCCGACGAAGTTTCCCCCGCGTCCGCGGGGATAGGCCCCTGCAGGCAGTCCTTGAAGATTTCGGCGTCCAGTTTCCCCCGCGTCCGCGGGGATAGGCCCACCAAGCTCGAGCATCTCCTCGGCTCCGAGCGGTTTCCCCCGCGTCCGCGGGGATAGGCCCTCCGATCGCTTTGTGCTTGTCGAGGTGGGCGAGTTTCCCCCGCGTCCGCGGGGATAGGCCCGCTGGAGGTGAGGCGACTGGCGCGGCTTTATGGTTTCCCCCGCGTCCGCGGGGATAGGCCCGGAGGCCGCCGACTATGAACTCACCATCGCCCGTTTCCCCCGCGTCCGCGGGGATAGGCCCCTCAAGCTGATGCTGCTCGGCGAGACCGTCGCGTTTCCCCCGCGTCCGCGGGGATAGGCCCCCGACCGCGAGCACGGCGAGCCGTTCGTCCTTGTTTCCCCCGCGTCCGCGGGGATAGGCCCAAGCACGGCATTGAACATGATGGCGCCGTACGGTTTCCCCCGCGTCCGCGGGGATAGGCCCATCCCCTCGCTGCCGGGCCATAGCCGGGCGACGTTTCCCCCGCGTCCGCGGGGATAGGCCCAGTCCATGGCCGATGCGCTGAGCCCTGTGGCTGTTTCCCCCGCGTCCGCGGGGATAGGCCCCTCGATGGATTGCGGGACAACCTGGAGCAGATGTTTCCCCCGCGTCCGCGGGGATAGGCCCGGCTCCGGCATCCCCCGCTTGGCCTGCTCCGGGTTTCCCCCGCGTCCGCGGGGATAGGCCCGTGACCACAGCGTCGGCAGCTGGCGGGCGAGAGTTTCCCCCGCGTCCGCGGGGATAGGCCCTCAAGGAAGCAGCATGAACGCCGAAACCAAATGTTTCCCCCGCGTCCGCGGGGATAGGCCCTGGAGCAAAAGCGCGCTCGTTACGCGCCGTGTGTTTCCCCCGCGTCCGCGGGGATAGGCCCGTCGCGATGGTGACCGGCGCACGCGGGGCGAGGTTTCCCCCGCGTCCGCGGGGATAGGCCCCCGATGCTGCGTCACCCGGAATATCCGTGCGTGTTTCCCCCGCGTCCGCGGGGATAGGCCCTGCCGAATCGGCGCGAGCAATCGCTGCTCTTCGTTTCCCCCGCGTCCGCGGGGATAGGCCCATGCGCTCGCCGTGAAACGGTTCATGCGGGATGTTTCCCCCGCGTCCGCGGGGATAGGCCCGGCAGCGTCCCAAGAATGTCCCGCGAGGCCGCGTTTCCCCCCGCGTCCGCGGGGATAGGCCCGCGGGCGTTCGCATCGTTGGCATAGGCGACGGGTTTCCCCCGCGTCCGCGGGGATAGGCCCTCGGCCAGATCGAGGCAAGGCGCCGGCTTGATGTTTCCCCCGCGTCCGCGGGGATAGGCCCATCTCTTCGCCGCGGCCGACGGCCCAGGCGGTGTTTCCCCCGCGTCCGCGGGGATAGGCCCTGGAGCAAAAGCGCGCTCGTTACGCGCCGTGTGTTTCCCCCGCGTCCGCGGGGATAGGCCCTCGACCAGGTGCGCCACTTCCATCTGCTCGGCGTTTCCCCCGCGTCCGCGGGGATAGGCCCTCCACGGGCAGGAAGAGCGCGACCGCGCCGAGGTTTCCCCCGCGTCCGCGGGGATAGGCCCACGTGGCCAAGATCATGCGTCGGCGATAAGGCGTTTCCCCCGCGTCCGCGGGGATAGGCCCCGGCTGATCGATCACCTGCGTCGGGATCTGGAGTTTCCCCCGCGTCCGCGGGGATAGGCCCCAGTCGATGATGCGCGGCGGCACGCTGGCGGTGTTTCCCCCGCGTCCGCGGGGATAGGCCCCCGCACAAACACTGCTACTTCCCAACCTTCCCGTTTCCCCCGCGTCCGCGGGGATAGGCCCGATCTTCGCGCACATCTCAGGCGCAACCGTCAGTTTCCCCCGCGTCCGCGGGGATAGGCCCGATTAGCCCGCCAGCGCGAGCGCCTGCCGATCGTTTCCCCCGCGTCCGCGGGGATAGGCCCCTGAAGCTCGGCAATGCGGTGGCCTATATCAAGTTTCCCCCGCGTCCGCGGGGATAGGCCCCCCGAAAAACCCGGCGGCAGATGGCTGGGGGAGTTTCCCCCGCGTCCGCGGGGATAGGCCCTTCGCCCCCGGCATGATCATCGACGATCTGGCGTTTCCCCCGCGTCCGCGGGGATAGGCCCCCCCTATAGAAAGTTGAAAAACAGTGGATGAAGTTTCCCCCGCGTCCGCGGGGATAGGCCCCTGTCTGGGAGCAATTCGTTACCGCCGCGCACGTTTCCCCCGCGTCCGCGGGGATAGGCCTTCGCCGACTTCGGCGCCAGCGTTGTCGATGATGTTTCCCCCGCGTCCGCGGGGATAGGCCCTCCACGCCCCACGCCCGCTGCAGCCAGATCGCGTTTCCCCCGCGTCCGCGGGGATAGGCCCTCATCATCCAGCGCCGTCTGCGCGCGCGCCTCGTTTCCCCCGCGTCCGCGGGGATAGGCCCGCCCGAGCACTCGTCAGGCTCGCCGCCCAACCGTTTCCCCCGCGTCCGCGGGGATAGGCCCTGGATCGCTCAAGGAGGTGCCTGGATGGCGGTGTTTCCCCCGCGTCCGCGGGGATAGGCCCTGGAGAACTACCGCGCCGAGATCGCCGGCAGCGTTTCCCCCGCGTCCGCGGGGATAGGCCCGGAAAGCAGCCGGCTTTCAGCGCCCATTCCTCGTTTCCCCCGCGTCCGCGGGGATAGGCCCCATCAACAAGGCCAACCAGGTCGCAGGGCAGTGTTTCCCCCGCGTCCGCGGGGATAGGCCCGACCGGCGTGTGACGTACAGCGCACCGCAGGCGTTTCCCCCGCGTCCGCGGGGATAGGCCCCCTTCGCCGCCGCCCGGATCGATTTGACCGTTGTTTCCCCCGCGTCCGCGGGGATAGGCCCCAGGTCCGCGACGATATTGACCATCAGGTCGAGTTTCCCCCGCGTCCGCGGGGATAGGCCCTGCGCGGCGCGGCTTTCGATGAAGCCGGCCTTGTTTCCCCCGCGTCCGCGGGGATAGGCCCCGGCACGGCGACCCGGACGTACGACGAGATGAGTTTCCCCCGCGTCCGCGGGGATAGGCCCTCGAATCCTTCATCGGCGATCAACCGCCGATCGTTTCCCCCGCGTCCGCGGGGATAGGCCCCGCCGACGCCTCCGCGCGCTCCCCACCATCGCGTTTCCCCCGCGTCCGCGGGGATAGGCCCGGCACTGCGCCGGCCCGCGGACCGATCTACCTGTTTCCCCCGCGTCCGCGGGGATAGGCCCTGGTTCACCGAGATGAGCGTATCGCAGCCGGCGTTTCCCCCGCGTCCGCGGGGATAGGCCCGTCGTCGCACGTGCCTGAGTCAAGGACGGATTGTTTCCCCCGCGTCCGCGGGGATAGGCCCGGGCGCGAGCACTCGACGGGGTATTACTCGGTGTTTCCCCCGCGTCCGCGGGGATAGGCCCGCTTGTACTGTGCGCATTCCGACGAACGTGACCGCCTGCACCGACGAACGTGACCGGTGGGGTCTGCGCGCGAAGCGTGGTGTTCAGATTCTAACCGCGTCGGTCACGATGACGCTCGATTCGAGGCACGGCGCAGGCTTATCCACAGGCGGCCGCCAGTGCGCCTCATGCGCTGGCGGGCGGGCGCCTGTGGGTAAGGCGTCTCGCGCGCACGGCCTCATGCCTTTTCCTTTCTTCTCATCGACTCGCCCTTGAGGGCGAGCTTGTGCGCGGCGTGCACGACGCGATCGAGGATCGCATCGGCGAAGGTCGGGTCGCCCAGGTAGGTGTGCCAGTGCTCGATCGGCAGCTGGCTGGTGATCACGGTCGAACGCGTGCCGACCCGGTCGTCGAGCAGCTCCAGCAGGTCGCTTCGCTCCTGCGCCGACGGCGCGGCCAGGCCCCAATCGTCGATGACGATGAGATCCATGCGCGCGAGCTGCATCAGGCGTCGGCTGAAGCTGCCGTCGGCATGCGCGATGCGCAGTTCCTCGAAGAGCCGCGGCAGACGCACGTAGTAGGCCGCGAGGCCCTGCCGGCACGCTGCGTTGGCGAGCGCGCAGGCGAGCCAGGTCTTGCCGCTGCCGGTGGGCCCCGTGATGAGGCAGTTCTGGTGATGGCGAATCCATTGACCGGTGCCGAGCGCGGCGATCTGACTGCGCTCGAGGCCCCGGCCGGCGCGGTAGTCGACGTCCTCCAGGCAGGCGGCAGCGGCTTTGATGCGGGCGGCCTTGAGCAGCCGATCGATGCGTTTGCCGTCGCGCAGCAGGCACTCCCGATCGATGAGGTGCGCCAAGCGCTCCTCGAAGCTGAGCGCGGTGATGGCGGGCTGGGTGAGCTGCTCCTCGAAGGCGCGGGCCATGCCTTCCAGGCGCAGGGTGCGCAGTTGTTGCAGGCTGTGTTGTATCAGCATCGATGTTCTCCGGTGGGTGGAATCAGTGGTAGTAGCGCGCCCCGCGCAGGTTCTCGTGCACGGCGGGGAGCGCCAGTTCGGTTTGGCTAGCGGCAGTGGGAGTGGGGAGCGGTGCGCGGTCGAGCCCGCTCTTGAGGATCGAGGCGACGTTGCGGTAACGCATCGCCCCGAGGGTGACGGCGCGGGTCGCCGCGGCTTCGAGCCGTTCGTTGCCGTATTGGCGACCGAGGCGCATCAGCCCGAGGCACGCCCGGTAGCCCTGCTCGGGGTGCGGCATGCGTTCGAGTTGGTGGCTGACCACCTGCTCGGTGTGCGGGCCGACGGTGGCGCCCCAGGCGATGAGTTTGCCGGGCGACCACTGGCGATGCGCCTGATGGGATGCGGGCATGTGTTCGGTGAGCGTGGAGTAGACGCCGGGCCGGTGGCTTCTCGCATGCACCGCGACGCGACGGCCTGCGGCAAAGCATTCGATGCTGCTCGCGGTGATGCGCAACTCCACCGGTTGGCCGGCGAGCGCATACGGCACGCTGTAGTAATGCCCGTCGAACTCGACGTGGTAATCGATATTGGGCTTGGCCCGTTTCCACTGGGCGAACTGGAACGCGGTGGCGGGCAACGGGCGCAGCGCCGGCCGGTCGAGCGTCTCGAACGCTTCGCGGCGCGAGCCTGGCAGGCGCCGGAAGGGACGCGTGTTCAGCGGCTCGAGTAACGCGGCGATCGCACCGTTGAGCTCCACCAGCGAGAAGAAACGCTGATGCCGCAACCGCGCCAGAATCCAGCGCTGCACGATCTGTACGCCGACTTCGACCTTGGATTTGTCCTGCGGCTTGTAGGGGCGCGTGGGCAGGATCGCCACGCCGTAGTGCGCGGCGAACTCGGCGGTGGTGCGCTGCAGTTGCGGTTCGTAGCGGTCGGCCTGCCCGACGAGCGAGCGCGTATTGTCGGGCACCACGAGCTCGGGCAGGCCGCCGATAAAGGCCAGCGCCCGGGCAAGCGAGCCCAGCCAGTCGGCCTGCGACTGCGTCGCCGTGGCGCAGGCGAACGTATAGCTCGAGGCGCCGAGCACCGCGACGAAGATCTGCGCGCGCGAAATCTCGCCAGTGTCGGCGTCGACGATCGGCACCGTGTCGCCAGCGTAATCGATGAAGAGTTTCTCGCCGGCGCGGTGCACCTGGCGCATCGAGCGCTTGAGCGTGCGGGCGAACGCGCGGTACAGGTCGCAAAAGCGCGAGTACTGATAGCTCGGCCCGCCGGCCGTCTGCACGTACTCTTCCCACAGCAGCGCCAGCGTGACGTTCTTTCGCTTGAGCCCCTGATGCACCGCCGCCAGATCCGGCGGCACATTCGCGACGCTCGCGCCACGTCCACGCCGGGCGACCCCCAGCACCCGGCGCAGCTCTGCCTCGTCGGCCGCCGACAACTCGGCCCACGGCCGGCCGCACTCCTCGGCCGCCTTCACATACTTGGCGACCACGCCTTTGGAAATCGACAGCGCGCGGGCAATGCGCTCATGCGACAGCGCGCAGTCGTATTTGAGCCGTAACAGCTCCCTGATCTTGTGCATGGCAATCCGCTCCGCCGGCATTCCCGTCTCCGCGCAAAGCGCGCGAGGGTAGCCGGCCTGACAAACGACGTTGCCACGCTTGGCCTCACAAACCCGTTCCGATTTGATCGTGACCGACGATTCCGACATCGTGACCGCCCATTCCGACAACTCGCCGAAATCGGTCACGATCAAATCGGAATCCGCGGTCACGACCCGCGGATTCACCGGTCACACTATTTCGGAATCAGCGGTCACGTTGGGTCGGAATCCGCAGTACTGTTCGGCACCGGGATATTGCCATGTTTCCCCCGCGTCCGCGGGGATAGGCCCGGTTTGCCCTCCCCAGCTGACGACGCCCGCGCGTTTCCCCCGCGTCCGCGGGGATAGGCCCTTTCCGGTCTTCTGCTCCCGGTCGCGGATGGCGTTTCCCCCGCGTCCGCGGGGATAGGCCCCTTCCCGAGCCGCCGCGATCCCCTGCCCGCTCGTTTCCCCCGCGTCCGCGGGGATAGGCCCCTTTGCAGTCCCGCGCGATTCGTCCAGGCCCAGTTTCCCCCGCGTCCGCGGGGATAGGCCCGTCAGCAGACATTCCCCGTTGCATGTGGGCGTGTTTCCCCCGCGTCCGCGGGGATAGGCCCAACGATGGCTGCGTGGTCGCCCGCTCGGCCGAGTTTCCCCGCGTCCGCGGGGATAGGCCGCCCGGTACCGGTCATCGAGTGTCACCGACCGGCACATTGGAGCCACCTCATGACCGGCACATTGAGGTCAGTCCGTGATCGGCATATTGGGGCTGCGCATGGATGAACGCTCGCGGCTCGAATGGATGCAGGATGGCGACGCCGACTTTCGCTCCGCATGGCCTCACACATGGACTGACCTGCGCAGATCGGCAGGCGTTTCGGTAATTGGCTGAACGCCGAACTGGGGCAACCGCTGCCGCGCGGAGATGTCGAGGGGCGTGAGGCGACGTGATGAGCACATTTCCTGAAAGCCAAGGCCTGCTTGTGCTTCCCCGTCTGCGCACGCAGAACGCCAACGCGATCTCCAGCTCCCTCACGCGCGGCTTCCCCCCGCAAGGCTGCCGGGCAGCAAGGGAATTTCCGCTGCGGACGGCGTTCGAATTGCGCGAGGGATGATGCTTCTTCCGAAGCGTCGGCGGGCCATCAATCTCATCGAAGGGCAGCTTCAAGCGGCCGGGGTGACACCGTGAAAAAAGCAATCCAGGGAAGTTCGTTGTCTCACCCGGAGAACAATCCCCAGATCAAGGCCGCATGGGAGAAGCTCCTGAGCGGGCAATTCCGTGGCACGACCCGCGCGCTGCGCCCCGCGATCGACGACTCGTGGCGGCGCTGCCTCGTCGGGCAGGTGGATCCCGGGCGCGGCGGGGCGCGGCCGCCGGTGGAGCGCGGCGAACTGGAGGCATTGCGCAACCGGAATGAACGCCTGATCTCGGCCAGCGCCCCCTTCATGATCCAGGCCCGGGAATTTCTCGCCCACACCGGCACGGTGATGATCCTCACGGACCCCGAGGGCACGATCCTCGACGTGGAAGGCGACGCGCATCTGCGGGACCCGATCCAGCGCGCGGGGCTGGTGCCGGGCCACAACTGGCAGGAGTCGAGCATGGGCACCAATGCCATCGGCACCGCCCTGGCCCTCGGGCAGCCGATCCAGGTCCATGCGTCCGAGCACTTCTGTGAAGAAGTCCAAAGGTGGACCTGCGCCGCCGCCGTGATCCGCGACCCGGTGGATGCATCGGTCCTCGGCGTGCTCGACCTTTCCGGCCTCAGGCGCGACTACAGCCAGCACAGCCTGCCGTTGATCGCCACCACCGCGAACAGCATCGAAGCCCGGTTGGCGCAGATGGAACTGGAGCGGCGCTTCCAGTTGTTGGAGGCGACCGTGCAGCGGCTGTCCGCCGCGGAGGGCGTGATCGTCTTCGATGGCCGCGGCCGGCTGGTCAAAGTCAACGAGCGGGCGGCGCCGGCGCTGGCCGCATGGGGAGTCACGCTGAGTACGGACACCCGCATTCCGGTCGGCAGCGGACCGTCCGAGATGGCTCCGCCGCAACTGCCGGACTGGGTCGTCGCCAGTCGCATCGAACCCGTCTTCCGGGGCGCCGGGCTGCTCGGATTCGTCGTCTCCATCCCGCTGCCCGCCGTCTCGCCGCAGACGCCGGGCAACGCCTCGGCCGAAACGGCGCCGGTGCCGGCCAGGGAGTCGGGCGGCCAGCAAGCGATGCTGGCGACGATGATCGACCAGACGGCCTCGCTGGTTTCTCTCAAGGACCTGGATGGCCGCTACGAATTCGTGAACCGCCGCTTCGAAGAGGTGTTCGGCATGAAATCCGCCGACATCGTGGGTCGGACCGATGCGCAGCTGTTCGAGCGGGAACAGGTGTTAGCGGCGGTGTAAATCCGCTGCTACTTGGCGACGAAATGCTGTGCGGACGGCAAAGAGCACAAGGGGCCTTCGTAGGCCCCTTGTGGTTTGGCGTTGCGATGCCGGGCAGTCGTCAGAATGGCGGGTCGTCGGTATCGGTGTGGCGCAGATCAGGGGCGTGGGTTGGTGCGTACTCCTCACGCATAAGCTCGTGAAGCGGGATCTGGTAATGCGCCCAGATGCGTTCGCGCAGATCGTCGAGCAACTCGACGACGGCCAGTGCCTGCTCGGGCGTCCAGTGGTCGGGCACGATGAAGGGGATGCCGCGCTGGTGCCCGGAGGGCAGGAGCCAGGGCTTCATGATTTCGCCCTCCGTCGTTGCTTTGCCCGTTGCTCCGAGCGTTCCTTGGCCTCCTTCAGGCGATAGGAGTCGCCGTCGATGGCAATGACTTCGGCGTTGTGCACCAGGCGATCGACGAGCGAGACGACGCAGGCGGCATTGGGAAAGACCTCGGACCATTCGGCGAACGGTCGATTCGTGGTGACCAGCGTGCTCTTCGTCTCATAACGGCGGCTGATCAGCTCGAAGAGCAGATCGGCGTGGCGGTTCGAATAGGAGAGGTAGCCGACCTCGTCGATGGCCAGCAAATCCGGCGCGGCATAGTGGCGCAGTCGCCGGCGCAGTGCCGAATCGCTATCGAGCGCGGCCAGATCGCCGAGCAGTTGGCCGGCGGTCGTAAAGAGCACGGTGCGGCCGTGGATCAGCGCCTGATGGGCGATATTTTTCGCCAAGGTCGATTTGCCGACGCCGTTGGGGCCGAGCAGCACGGCGTTGGCCGATTCCTTGAGGAAGTCG
Source organism: Aromatoleum bremense (assembly GCF_017894365.1). Lineage (NCBI taxonomy): Bacteria > Pseudomonadati > Pseudomonadota > Betaproteobacteria > Rhodocyclales > Rhodocyclaceae > Aromatoleum > Aromatoleum bremense. The sequence goes on along the minus strand of NZ_CP059467.1, from coordinate 2,065,346 downwards.
AGCGCCATCAGTTCCTCGATCGCCGCGCGGTCGCAGCGCCGGGGCCAGAGCCAATCGAAATCGCACAGCGGCTTGAAGCGGCCGATATGCGCGTCCTTGAGCCGGCGCTCGAGACTGCGCCGGCTGCGCTCGTCCTCTTCCCACTGCAGCAGCGGCTCGACCCAGCCCGCCGTGGCCGCGTCCGGCCAGTGCGCCAGCAGGCCGTGGAGGTGCAGCGCGTGCGCGCGCTGGCGCAACGCTTCAAGCGTGCTCATCGTCCTCTCCAGTGAGGGTGTCGTAGGTATCGAGTCGGTGCGGCTGGACCGGTGCGTCCTTGTCTTTGACGTGCGGCGGCAGGCAGGTGGCGACCGGGGGCGCCTCGTGGCGCGCCTCCCGCCGGCGCTCGAGCGCCAGGCGCACCGCGTTGGGGTGCGGCACGCCACCGGCCAGCGCCTCGACGATGGCCGCCTGCAATTCCGAGGCGCCGTAGCGATCGAGGAGCCGCAGCAAACCCGAGGTGATCGTGCCGAGGTTGGCGCCGCGTTCGGCGGCGCTGAGCAAGAGGTCCCGGCTCGCCGGTGCGACCTGAGCCAGGTGGTTCTGACCGCGGTGATGCCGGGCTTCGCGCTTGAGCTCGATCAGCGTCTTGATGTGGGCCGGATCTTCGATCTGGTCTCGGCTATCGTAGCTGCGCGGGTGATCGGCGAGCACCTCGCCGCCGTCGAGGACGCGCACGCGCGAGGGATCGGCGCGGACCGTCAGCAGCCGCCGCACATACGTGTGCGGAATCGAATAGTCGTTGAGGTCGAAGCGCACGTACGGCGTCTTGCCCGCCGTCACCGTCAAGTGCTCATCGGTCGGATAGGGGTTCTCCGGCAGCGCGAGCAGGCGGGGCTGCTCGCGGGCAAAGGCTTCGCGCACGCTGATCGAGCGCTCCTCTGGGCAAGGCCGATCGGCCGCCTGGCCGTCGCACCAGGCTTGCGCCTGGGCGTTCAGATCATCGAGGTCCGCGAAGCTGCGGGCGGCGAAGAAGCTCTCGCGGGCATAACGAATCGCCCGTTCGACCCGCCCCTTCTCATTTCCTCGCGCAACGGCGACCGGCCGCGGCTCGAAGCGGTAGTGTCCGGCGAACGCGAGCAGCGTCGGGTGAAAGCGGATGGCGTCATTCTGGCGCTCGAGCACGGCGCTCTTCAGATTGTCGTAGAGCAGGACTCTCGGCAGCCCTTGCCAGGCGGCGAAGGCGCCGACGTGGCCGCGCAGGAAGTTCTCCATGCGCGCATCGAGGAAGAAACGCAGGAAGATGCGCCGCGACCAGGACAGGACCAGGACGAAGGCCATCAGCGGCCGGCGGGCACGGCCGATCTCGAGGTGACCGAAGTGCGCCCAATCGACTTGCCCTTGCTCACCGGCGAGTGTGCGCAGGCGCAGGAAGGCTTCTGCTTTCGGCCGAGGCCGATGCAGGGAAATCAGGTGGCGAAAGTGGTCGGGGCCGCCGCCATAGCCGCGTTCGCGCACCATCGCGTACAGGCGACTGGCGGTCAGCGTCGGGAATTTCTCCAGCGTCTGGCCAATGAAGGGCAGGTAGGCGTCGAGCTGCGACGGGCGCTGCACGCCGCCGGTCCTGGGCAGCCCGGCTTGCGCCAGGACGCGGCGCACCGTGCCGTGATGCACGCGCAATTGGCGGGCGATCGTGCCGGTTCGCCATTTCTCGACGTGGTAGTAGCGAAGGATATGCGCTTCGAGCTCAGGGGCTATGGTCACGGTCAGTTCCTCTTCGATCTAGTCGGCAGACGGTGTGAGGAACTCGACGGCGCAAGGGGCCGATTCGGACCAACGCCGAACACGGACAGTCACAAAAATGACAGTGTTGTGACGTGGACGTCGTCTGGATCACCTTCGATGACGCCGTCGCCATGGGCGTCGAGCTCACGGCCAGTAGATCATCGGCCGCCGGCGCGGGGGAACCCTGATGCGTCACGTTCTTCTGTCGCGCACGGTAGCGACGGCTGCGTTCGGCATGGGTGAAGCGGCCATGGCGGCTCGTTTGGTAGCGCCGACCCGCTCTGCGGATCGAGTCCTGCCGCGCCGTCGGCGCGCAGCCGCCGGCGCAGTAGATCTGGCCATGGTCGCAGGGGCTGCAAATCAATACCTGCACGCGGCAGCGCGCGCAGAGGAAGAATCGGCCCGTGGATTCCATTGGCGGTCCAAGTCACGCCAAGGAGCTGTCGACAGGGGCTTCCGACTCGTGGAATACTCACCCTGCACCCGTGCCCGGCACGGTGTGGGGCACGACATCGGTGTGAACTTGGCGGTTTGGGCCGGCGTCGTGCCTGTTCTCTTCGGCGGAGTCTTTCTACCGCATCTCGAACTCAGCTGTCATCCCTGTCGCTTGCCGCTCCCCGTCGGGGGCCGCGCGGCAAAGGGCGCGTTTCCAGTCGCCCTACGGGCTCCTTCCAACGCGCCCTCTGCCGCACCATTCAGAACCACGCCTGAAACCGGAATCCCCGGTAAATCAAAACACCGCTACCGGCTCCGCCGCCAATGTCACGGCGCCAGATTTACGCGCATTTCGACCGCCATTCACAACAGGCCCGGCAGATGCGCGCGCGGGATCTTGAGGCCGTCGAGCGGACCGTCCACAGCGAATCGGCGGAGGAGATCGACCTCGGCTACCGTCAGGTCCGCCTGGCTGCGGTCCGCTTCCCGATCTTCGACGAAGCCGGTCGGATCACGGCGCTGTGCACGCAGGCGACCGAACTCGGCCGCCCCGGCCTGCAGGCCACGGCGCCGAGCGCGGCCGATGCGATGGGGCGTGCCGACGAAGGGGTCATGATCACCGATGCGCGGGGCGTGATCCTGACCGTCAACGCCGCCTTCACGCGGATCACCGGCTACAGCCTCCAGGACGTCGCGGGCAAGCTTCCCAGCATCCTGCAGTCCGGGCTCCATTCGCAGGAGTTCTACGAACGATTATGGCTCAGCCTGGCCGAGCATGGCCGCTGGCAGGGGGAGATCCAGAACCGGCGCAAGAGCGGCGAGATTTTTCCGGAATGGCTGACGATCTATGCGGTGAAGGGCGCCGACGGGGAGGTGCAGAGCTACATCGCGATCTTCGGCGACAGCAGCGCGCGGCAGTGCGTGGAGTTCATGACGATGCACGACGGGCTGACCGGCCTGCCCAACCGCAAGCTGCTGATGGAGCGCCTGTCGGACTGCATCGCCGACGCGCGGCGGCGGCGGGACAGCCTTGCGGTGATGCTCATCGACCTGGACAACTTCAAGGACATCAACGACTCGCTCGGCCACGACGTGGGCGACCTGTTGCTGCAACAGGTGGCCGAGCGCCTGCGGCGCTGCCTGTGCGATGCCCACACCCTGGCCCGTGCCGGCGGCGACGAGTTCGCCGTCATCGTGCGCAGCCTCACGATCGACGAGATCCGTCGCCTCGCGGCGCATACCCTCGACTATCTGTCGGGATCCTTCTGCATTCGGGGGCATGAACTGTCCGGCGCCGCCAGCATCGGGATCAGCCTCTTCCCCGAAGATGGCGATACCGCGACCGGCCTCCTGCAGAACGCCGACACCGCGCTGTACGAGGCCAAGGCGCAGGGCCGCAATCGCTTCCGGTTTTTCGCGGCGGAGATGCAGGCCCTGGTGCAGCAGCGCATGACGCTGGAAGCCGGCCTGCGGGCGGCGATCGACAACGACCGCTTCGAGGTCGTCTATCAGCCACAGACCGCGCTGGCCGGCGGCGAGCTGGTGGGCGCCGAGGCCCTGTTGCGCTGGAAGGATCCAGTCCTCGGCGACGTCCCCGCGGCGCGCTTCATTCCCGCGGCGGTGGAAGCCGGACTGATCGTCACGCTGAGTGAGCAGGTGCTGGCCAAGGTGCTGAGCCGGATTGCCCTGTGGCGCCGTCAGGGTCTCATGCCGCCCCGGATCTCGATCAACGTCGCCGCCCAGCAGCTGCGCGAACCGCATTTCGTCGAACACGTCTGCGAACTACTCGAAACCCGCGGGGTGCCGCCCGCAGCGATCTGTCTCGAACTGACCGAAGGGTCGCTGATGGAAGACCTGGAAGGCGCCAGCCAGATGCTGTCCCGGCTCACCGAGCACGGTATCGCCATCAGCATCGACGATTTTGGCACCGGCTATTCATCCCTGGCCTATCTCGGCCGCCTGCCGATCCACGAACTCAAGGTGGACCAGAGCTTCGTGCGGGGTATCGCCGGCGAGGCCAACAAACGCTCGATCATTACCGCGATCATCGACATGGCGCATGCACTGGGGATGCAGGTGCTCGCGGAAGGCATCGAGACCGAAGACCAGCTGGCATTCCTCAAGGATCAGCACTGCGAGATGGGGCAGGGCTACCTTTTCCATCGCCCCCTCAGCGCCGAAGCCTTCGAGCGGCTGTTCGTACCCTGCGGCGGGCCACCGCCCCGCGCGTCCGCGCCGGCTGCCCGCGTCGTCTCGTGACTCGCGCGCGCTGGCGTGATGCGCTTCCTGTCGCGAGCACGGCCGACCTGATGGCCGGCGAAATCGCGACCAGCATCGCGGCGTGTCTGAGCGCGGAGCGCTGATGAAGATCGTCATGCGGCGCGCCATCGCACGCGCCGCGGATTTCAGCTCAGCTTTTCGCCGTGTTCCCGGGTCGCGTGGAAGCCGACTTTCGGCCACTTTTCCATCGTCACTTCGAGGTTGTAGCGGCTCGTCGCCAGATACACCGGGTTGCCGTCGACATCCTTGCCGACGCGCATGCCCTGTTCGCGCTCGAAGTTGCGGCGCGTGACTTCGTCCGGGAAAGTCAGCCAGCGCGCGGTGTGGATGTCGGCGGACTCGAAGACCGCGTCGACCTTGTACTCGTCCTTGAGGCGCTGGGCGACGACTTCGAACTGCAGCTGGCCGACCGCGCCGAGCAGCATGTTGCCGCCTTCCTGCTCGAACACCTGGATCGCCCCTTCCTCGCCGAGCTCCTGCAGGCCTTTCTGCAATTGCTTGGACTTCAGCGGGTCGCGCAGGCGCGCGGCGCTGAAGAGTTCGGGCGAGAAATACGGGATGCCCTTGTAGCCGAGGTTTTCGCCTTCGGTCAGCGTGTCGCCGATGTGCAGCTGGCCGTGGTTGTGGATGCCGATGATGTCGCCGGCGACGCCGTCTTCCATCAGCACGCGCTCGTTGGCCATGAAGGTCAGCGCGTTGGCGAGCTTCATCTCGCGCCCCATGCGCACGTGCTTCACTTTCATGCCGGAGCTGTAGCGGCCCGAGCAGATGCGGAAGAACGCGATGCGGTCGCGGTGCTTCGGATCCATGTTGGCCTGGATCTTGAACACGAAACCGGTGAAGGGTGCTTCGGCCGGCATCACGAGGCGGGTGTCCGCCGCATTGACGCCAGCCGCCGTGACGCCTGCCACTCGCGGCTGGGGCGGCGGCGCCCAGTCGAGCAGCGCCTGCAGGATCTCCTGCACGCCGAAGTTGTTGATGCCGGAGCCGAAGAACACCGGCGTCTGCTTGCCGGCGAGGAAGTCGCCGAGCGAGAACGGGTGCGACGCGCCCTGAATCAGCTCGACTTCCTCGCGCAGCTTGCCGACTTCGAGCGGGAACAGCTCGTCGAGCTGCGCGTTGGCGATGCCCTTGATGACTTCTGCCTCGCTGCGCTTTTCCTCGCCGGGAGCGAAGCGCAGCACGCGGTCTTCGAGCAGGTGATAGACGCCGCGGAACGTCTTGCCCATGCCGATCGGCCAGGTGATCGGCGCACAGTCGATCTTCAGCACCTCCTCGATCTCCTGCAGCAGATCGAAGCTCTCGCGCACTTCGCGGTCCATCTTGTTGACGAAGGTGATGATCGGCGTGTTGCGCAGCCGGCACACTTCGAGCAGCTTGATCGTCTGCGTCTCGACGCCTTTCGCGGCGTCGATGACCATCACCGCCGCGTCGACCGCGGTCAGCACGCGGTAGGTGTCTTCCGAGAAGTCTTGGTGGCCGGGCGTGTCGAGCAGGTTGATGGTGTGCCCAGCGTAATCGAACTGCATCACCGAGCTGCTCACCGAGATGCCGCGCTGCTTTTCGACTTCCATCCAGTCGGAGGTCGCGTGGCGCGCGCTCTTGCGCGCCTTGACGGTGCCGGCGAGCTGGATTGCGCCGCCGAACAGCAGCAGCTTTTCGGTCAGCGTGGTCTTACCGGCGTCGGGGTGGGAGATGATGCCGAAGGTGCGGCGGCGTTCGACGTCGCGCAGCAATTCAGGCGGAAAAGGGATCGCTGAGGGGGTCGCTGAAGGGGTCACTGAGGGCGTGGCGGAGGGAGTGTCGGCCATGGTCGGTTCGCAAAAAAACAAAGCCGCCGAGCCGAGCGGCCGGGCGGGGACAAGCCCAATTCTATCAAGTAATTACCGGATCGCAGCAGATTGGCGCAGGCGGGCGGAAATCTGCGATGATGCGGCCCTCCCGCAATTCGACGATATCGTCATGTCCCGAGCCACTCCGACGCTGCGCCAGCGCAAGATCTTCGCCCTCACCCGCATCCTCGCCGGCCTCGTCGCCGCGTGCTACCTCGGCTACGTCATCATCGCCAATCTCGCCGCCGGGCTGCCGTTCGACCGCACGCTGCTGTTCACGGCGCTGGTCTCGGTCGCGGGGTTCGCGTACGCGGCGTGGTATTTGCGCGATCTGTCGGCCGTCGCCCGCGAGGAGCGCGAACAGCGCGGTGCGAACGATCAGCGCTAACGACGCCACATCGCCACCGCCGGCTGTGCGGCGGGATCCCCCGGCCCGCCCCGCGCCGCAGAGGGACTCCCTCCGGGCGCGGGATTCCGCCGCTTCGCTCAGGCCCGCTCCCCCGCCTTGCCGGCAACATACGGCTCGTGCAGCACCACCGGCTTCGCCGCCCGCTTGCGCATGCGGATGTTGAGCATCTCGACGACGACCGAGAACGCCATCGCCGAGTAGATGTAGCCTTTCGGCACGTGGTGGCCGAAGCCTTCGGCGATCAGCACGACGCCGACGACCATCAGGAACGACAGCGCCAGCATCTTCACCGTCGGGTGCGCCGAGACGAAATCGCCGATCGGCGCCGAAGCGACCATCATCAGCCCGACCGACGCAACGACCGCTGCGACCATCACGGCGAGGTTGTTCACCATGCCGATCGCGGTGATGATCGAGTCGAGCGAGAACACCAGGTCGATGACGATGATCTGCGTGATCACCGCGGCGAACGTCGCCTTGACCGCGCTCGACGCCTCGCCCTCCTCGCCTTCCATCAGCTGGTGGATCTCGCCGGTGCTCTTCCACACGAGGAACAGGCCGCCGAGCAACAGAATCAGGTCGCGCGCCGAGAAACCATGCCCGAACAGCTCGAACAGTGCCGTGTTCAGGCCGGCGAGCCAGGCGAGGAGCGACAGCAGCGCGAGGCGCATGAACATCGCGAGGAACAGGCCGAGCCGCCGGGCGAAGGCGCGTCGCTCGGGCGGCAGCTTGTCGACGAGGATCGAGATGAAGATGATGTTGTCGATCCCGAGCACCAACTCGAGAACGGTGAGGGTGAGGAAGGCGAATATCAGCTGCGGGTCGGTCAGGAGTTCGATCATGGCGTGTCATGCGGATGCGATGGCGCCCGACTATACAACACGTTGTCGTCGAAAATGCCGAACCGCGGGTCCCGGCGCCGGACACCCGTGGTCGGCGCCGGAACCGCACCTTCGCGCAAGCGGCGAAAACCTCAAGGATGGCGCCGCTTGCCGATCTGGTCGCCGATCACACCGCCGATCGCCGCACCCCCGACCGTGCCGAGGACCCCGCCGTCACTCATGACTGCCCCGGCCGTGCCGCCGACACCCGCGCCGATCACGGCACTCCTTTCGCGCGACGACATGTTGTCCCACGTTGCACAACCGCTGGCGGCGATCGCCAGCACTATTGCCGAAACACCGGTTCGGATGTTCATGATGACCTCCTGACTGCAAAAGCAGGTTTTCAGGCGGCGACGGTCGACCCAATCCGCGCCGCTCCTTTTTCGGACGGAACGCGGAAACACGCCGTTCCCGTTTTCCAGCCGCTTTTGTTACCAGAAATTCCGGGACTCGCGCTCCGGCCGGCGGTATACAGCGACCCGTGCGCGCCTCCGGGCGGCGCGCGGAGGTCGGCGCAGGAAATCAACATTTACATTATTCTTGTCACGCCGGCCCCCCTGCGCCTGTGCGAATACGGATGGGGAGGCGGCCGCCCATACCTTCGACGTAGTAGAAGCGGTATCCTTCGCGCCGTGCTGCCGCCGGCTGTGCAGCCCTCCGCCCCGACCACGATGACGATTTCCCGTACCGCCCAATGCCTCTGGGTGCCGTTCGCAAGTTGCGCCATCGCGACGTGCGCGGGCGCCGGCAGCGAATTGCCCTATCTCGAAGAACTGCCGCACGTGCTCAGCGCGTCGCGGCTGCCGCAGCCGCTGCACGAGGCGCCCGGCGCCGTCACGGTGATCGACCGCGAACTGCTCGCCGCCACCGGTTACCGCGACCTCGCCAGGGTGTTCCGGCTCGTCCCCGGGATGCAGGTCGGGCAGGAGCGCGGCCACGCCCAGTGGGTCACGTACCACGGCCTGTCGAACGATTTCCCGACCGAGATGCAGGTGCTGATCGACGGGCGCTCGGTGATCACGCCGAGTGCGTTCGGCGGCGTCGACTGGAGCGCGCTGCCGCTGACCCTCGACGAAATCGACCGCATCGAGATCGTGCGCGGCACCAACGCCGCGAGCTTCGGCGCCAATGCGTTTCTCGGCGTCATCAATATCATCACGCGCCACAGCGCCGAAGGCGCAGGCACCCGCGGCGCGCTGCGCTTGGGCAGCGGCGGCGTGCGTGACGCCGAAGCGGGCTGGACGAGCAACGGCGGCTCGCCGGTTTCGCTGCGGATCAACGCCGCTTCGCAGCGCGACGACGGCTTTGACGGGCTGCACGACACGCGCCACATGGATATCGCCACGGTACGCGGCGACTGGCAATTGTCGTCGCAGGACAGCGTGATGCTGCGCGCCGGTGCGAGCGCCGGACTGCGCGGCGAGGGCTACGCGGATTCGGTGTTCGGCAACAACGGCCCGCGCAACGCGCGCAGCGAAACCACGACGCTGCACCTGAAGGGGCGCCACGGCGTCGACGACGGCGAGGAATGGCTGCTGAATTATTACCGCACCGACGAACGGGTGCGGGACGAATGGATTGCGAGCGCGCCGGGCTACCCGCTCGTACCGCTCGACCGCAACCGGCACAGCGTGCGCAACCACCTCGAACTGCAGCATCGCAGCAGGCCGTCGCCGGCCCTGCAACTGGTGTGGGGCACCGGGGCGCGGCGCGACGAGGTCGACGCGCCGTTCCTGTTCTTCACCGGCAACCCCGCTCCGCAACGCCTGTATCGCCTGTTCGGCAACGCCGAATGGCGCCCGCTGCCGCGACTGACGCTGAACCTCGGCGGCGCCCAGGAAAAGTATTCCACCGCGCCGGCGCGTTTCAGCCCGCGCGCGTTCGCCAACTGGCAGGCGACCGACACCGACACGCTGCGCGGCGGCTATTCGCGCGCCTGGCGCCAGCACAATCTCTTCGAACGCCATGGCGACATCCGCGCCATCGACCCGGCCAGCGGCGAACTCCTCGCCCGCCCGTTCCTGCCGCATCGGGATCTGCGCCAGGCGCGCGTCGATACCGTCGAATTCGGTTACTTCGGCCGCTTCGCAACGTGGAACACGAAGCTCGACGTGCGCCTCTTCAACGAGCGCATCGACGATTTCGTGGTGCGCGTGCCGCAGCCCGAGCTGCTGCCGGCGCCGGTCCTCGCCGGCTTTCTCGGCTCGACACGCTACGAGAACCTCGACCGGCCGGTCACGCTGCGCGGCGTCGAATACCAGCTCGTCGCGCGGCCGCGTAGCGGAACCGAACTGCGTCTCGCGCACAGCCTCATCGACCGCGACGCCGGGGACCGCGGCCTCGAAGCCCGTGCGGCGCCCTACACCGCGAGCCTGAGCTGGCTGCAGGATTACGGCACGGGCTGGAAAAGCATGCTCAGCGTGCTGCGCATCGGGCCGCTCGCCGGCGGCGAGGGCTACGTGCCGCGCTTGCGCTACGTCGCCCGGTCCTATACGACGGTCGACGCAAACCTGAGCTACGAGACGCGACTCGGCGGAAAACCGCTGCGATTCGCGCTGAGCGCGCTGAACCTCGGGCCACGCCACCAGGAGATCGCGAACGGCAGCGAGCAGATGCTGCATGGCGGGCGCGTGGCCAATCCGGCAACGCGGCAGGTCTATCTCTCGATCGCGCTGGCGCTCGACTGACAGCCGCGATGAGCGTCGCCGGCGATTCCATTGCGCTGTTCCCCCATCCGCGAACGCCGTGCGCGGCAGTCCAAGCGCTCGATGTGCGGGTCGGCGTCGCGCCCGATGGCATGCTCGGCCTGCGCTACCGGCTGCAAGGCGACCTGGCGCGGCTGCGCATTCCGTCGCCGCGCCCCGCCGCCCGCGTCGACGGCCTGTGGGCGCATACGTGCTTCGAATTTTTCGTCGCCGCGGCCGGCACCGGGGCTTACCGCGAATTCAATTTTTCGCCGTCCGGCGAATGGGCGGCATATGCGTTTCGCGCCTACCGCGAGCGCGACGACGAGGTCGCGCCCGCGCTGGCGGCGGTCGCGCCGCGCATCGTCATGCACGCGGACGGCGGCCGGCTCGATCTCGACGTCCACGTTCACGCCGCCGCGTTGCCCGCAGGCAGCATCGACGGCCTGCAACTCGGGCTGACGGCGGTCATCGAAGACATCGACGGCGTGTGCTCGTACTGGGCGCTGCGCCATCCCGGCGCGGCCCCCGACTTTCACCTTCGCGGGGGCTTCGCACTCACGCTCGGACACGCCGCCGCGGCCATTCCGCGGCTGCGTCAAAGGACCCCATGAAACCCTCGATCCAGTTCGGCCTCGACCGCCTGCTCGACACCCCGGCGCTGCGCCGCCCGCTCGCCGGACGCCGTGTCGCGCTGCTCGCGCATCCCGCTTCCGTGACCCGCAGCCTCGTCCATTCGCTCGACGCGCTCGCCGCCCTGCCCGACCTGCAGCTGAGCGCCGCCTTCGGGCCGCAGCACGGGCTGCGCGGGGACAAGCAGGACAACATGGTCGAGTCGCCCGATTTCGTCGACCCGCTGCATCACATCCCGGTATTCAGCCTGTACGGCGAAGTGCGCCGGCCGACCGACGCGATGATGGACAGCTTCGACGTGCTGCTCGTCGACCTGCAGGATCTGGGCTGCCGCATCTACACCTTCATCACGACGCTGCGCTACGTGCTCGAAGCCGCTGCCGAGCACGGCAAGACGGTGTGGGTACTCGATCGCCCGAATCCCGCCGGGCGGCCGGTCGAAGGCCTGCTGCTGCGCCCCGGCTGGGAAAGCTTCGTCGGCGCCGGGCCGCTGCCGATGCGCCACGGCCTGACGATCGGCGAGCTCGCGCGCTGGTTCATCACGACGCTGCGGCTCGACGTCGACTGCGAGGTCGTCACGATGCAAGGCTGGGAGCCCGACGCCGCGCCTGGCTTCGGCTGGCCGGCGGGCGAGCGCAGCTGGGTCAACCCGAGCCCGAACGCGCCGAGCCTGTCGATGGCGCGCGCGTATGCCGGCACCGTGATGCTCGAAGGCACGACGCTGTCCGAAGGCCGCGGCACGACGCGCCCGCTCGAACTCTTCGGCGCGCCGGACATCGACGCCCGCGCGCTGCGGGCCGGCATGCGCGCGCTCGCGCCCGACTGGCTCGCCGGCTGCGTGCTGCGCGAATGCTGGTTCGAGCCGACCTTCCACAAGCACGCCGGCCGCCTGTGCAGCGGCCTGCAGATCCACGTCGACGACCCGGCACACTATGACCACGCCGCGTTCCGCCCGTGGCGCCTGCAGGCGCTCGCGTTCAAGGTGCTGCGCCTGCTGTGGCCCGACTACCCGCTATGGCGCGACTTCGCGTACGAATACGAGCACGACCGCCTCGCGATCGACCTGATCAACGGCAGCGAACTGCTGCGCGACTGGGTCGACGATCCGGGCGCGACCCCGGCGGACCTCGAAGCGCTGGCGCAGCCGGACGAAGCCGCGTGGCAACAGGAGCGCGAAGCGTTTGTGCTGTACCGCTGACGGCGGCTCGCAGGTTTGTTGCACAATTTTTGCGGCGCGAGCCGAAAAGCCTACAATCCGCGCGTCAGCTTCCAGCGAGAAACGCGATGAACGACGCCCTCCGCATTTTCGCCTGCAACTCGAACCGCGCACTCGCCGGGGAAATCTGCGAGCACCTCGGCATGCGCCTGAGCCCCGTCGACATCTCGCGTTTTTCGAACGACAACCTGCGCGTCCAGATCCTCGACAACGTGCGCGAACGCGACGTCTTCGTCGTGCAGTCCTTCACCGAGCCGGTCAGCGAGCACATCATGGAACTGCTGATCACGCTCGACGCCTTGCGCAGCGCCTCGGCGCGGCGGGTGACCGCGGTGATCCCGTATTATTCGTATGCGCGTTCGGACAAGAAAGACGCGCCGCGCATCTCGATCACCGGCCGGCTGATCGCCGACATGCTCGCGACCGCCGGCGCGAACCGCGTGCTGACGATGGATCTGCACGCCGACCAGGTGCACGGCTTCTTCAGCGTGCCGGTCGATCACCTCACCGCGATCCCGACGATCGCCGAGCATTTCCGCCAGCACTACGACCTGTCGCGGATGGTCGCGGTGGCGACCGACGCCGGCGGCGCGAAACGCGTCGGCCGCTTCTCGGAGCGGCTCGGCATTCCGATGGCGATCATCGACAAACGCCGCGTCAGCGACACCGACGTCAAGCAGGGCCGCGTCGTCGGCGAGGTCGCCGGGCTCGATGCGGTGATCTTCGAGGACGAGATCTCGACCGGCGGCACGCTGCTGGCGACGATCGACACGCTGCGCGCGGCCGGCGCACGTTCGATCCACGCCGGCGCGGTGCACGCGGTGCTGTGCGGACCGGCGATCGAGCGGCTGCGCAATGCGCCGATCGAATCGATCGTCGTCACCGACACCGTGCATGTGCCGCCGGCCAAGCGGCTCGACAAGATCACGCAGTTGACCGTCGCGCCGCTGTTCGCGGCGGCGATCGAACGCATCCACAGCGGCGAGAGCGTCGGCGCGCTGTTCGGGTAGGGGAAACGGCCGCGATCGACCGGTGGCGCCCGTCCTGCCGGGCACCGACCGCCGCCTCAGGGCACGACCTTAATCGGCGTCCAGCCGGCGTGGTCGAAATGGCGACCGTAGTTGTCCAGCGCGGCGATGATGTAACTGACACCGTGGGTGCGCTGGTTCTCGGCCGTCCTCGCGGTGACCCGGTCGATGCCGCTCGACACGTCCTGCAGAAGATCGTGCAACACGGCGTCTGCCGCAGGCTCGAGTTTGCAGTTTTTCACAATGTATGCGGCCTGCGTTTCGATCGCCTGGCCCAGGGCATTGTAGTGTTCGTCGCCGAATTGGTTCGCCCGAATCCGCGGGAGACTCTGTTCCACGACTGCCCGGATATTCAGCATGCCTTGCTCGAGCGCCGGGTCAGTTTGCCATTTGACGTCGGCCTGCGTGGACGGTGCCTGAAAGTCTGCAGCGACTGCTCCGATGCTTACGCCCGCAACGCCGCTCAGCGCGAGCGCGCACGCGACGACCAGTTTTCTTGCAGATTTCGCGTTCATTTCCTGTCTCCTTTCTGTTGCCACTGAAGGCCGTCCCGCAATTCGGGCCCGCCTGGAAGCGGTCTGGGATGAAACGGGTGAGCCGGCGGCCGCAAACCGACTCCCCGTTCTTGCCTTTCGGACCTTCGAGTTCATGACGTTTTCCAGTTACCGTGGAATCAGGTTTGAACGTTACGCTGCTCACGCTGAACGCAAAATGAACGGTGAGCGCCGCTACGTGCGCAGGCTTCATGCCCCTTCACACGCTGCGGCTAGCCGCCATCCAACAAGCCCCAGGCACGGAAGTCGGCAAGAATTCGAGACGGCGCGCCCGGCTAGAAAAAATCGGAATCTTTGGCCGGTACGTCTTCGGCCGGGCTGCGCACAGCCACTCGTCGGGAGCAGAACATGAACTCGTTCAACAAGCGAACCGCAGTACGGATTGCGCTCGTCAGCGCGCTGCTCGCTGCGCTGGCCAGTCCTGTCGCGTGGTTGGTCACGTATAAACGTACCGAGGATGGAACGGTATGGCTTGCACTCGACGAGTCACGCCGCCTTCTGCATCACTTCGGCGCTATTACGCTGAGCGGCATGGATGCCGACGACAAGGCCCGCAAGGCCGCAGATGCCCTTGCAGGGGGACTGTTCGACATTGCTGAAATTTACAATCAAGAGGGAGTGAAGCTCGCTCAGGCAATGACCGAGGAGGGCAAAGCGATTGAAGAACAGCTGCCTTCGCACGTTCGTCCCATTTACCGTGCAGGCTTTCACGAGCGCTTCAGACTTGAAGACAAGCGTTGGGTATTGCGAGTTTTTGTACCCTTGCGAGGAGCGGCCGACACGGATCGAATCACTGGATACTTCGAAGGTGTCCGCGTCGTCCCGACCTGGCAACGCGAGCAGATGCGCGCGAACGCGCTCAGCGCTGCCCTGATGGTCGGGTTCGCCTCACTGGTGTGCGGCACCGCAATCTATCCCGTCGTCGTACGCCTGTCGACCGACAACGAGCGCAAGGCTCGCGAAATCCTTGATTCGCACCTCTCGATGATGGAAGCGCTCGGGCGCGCCGTCGCGATGCGGGATTCCGATACCGGCGCCCACAATTTTCGGGTTGCCTGGATTGCTGCGCGCATCGGCGAACGCCTCGGCCTGCGCGACAGGGCAATGCAGTCCTTGATCGTCGGCAGTTTTCTGCACGACGTCGGCAAGATCAGCATTCCCGATGCGATTTTGCTCAAACCGGGCAAGCTCGACGCTGAAGAGAGCAAGATCATGCATACGCACGTAGCCCATGGCGAGGAAATCGTTTCCGGCATCGGATGGCTGAAGGACGCGCATGCCGTTGTCGCAGCCCATCACGAAAAGTGGGACGGCTCGGGTTATCCGCGCAAACTGTCGGGCGAGGCCATCCCGCTTGCAGCGCGCATATTTGCCGTGGCGGACGTCTTCGATGCGCTCAGCTCGAAACGACCCTACAAAGAACCGATGAGCTTCGAGACAACGATGTCGATCCTGGCGGCGGACACCGGGAGCCATTTCGACCCCCACGTGATGGCTGCCTTCCGCGCGATTGCCCGAGAAGTGTTCAACCGCCTCGGTCAGTGCAACGAGGAGGATGTCCGGCGACTGCTGGAAGAGCGAGTCCGGTTTCATTTCGGCATTTAACGCCCGAAGCGAGAAAAACCGATAATCCTACAAACTGCGGCCGCGTTCTTTCGCTTGGCACTCCCGTCCCGCTTCTCGCAGGGTCCGCACGGCTATCGCCGCTTGTAGCCGGTCAGCATCGACAGGATGAGGTTTTCATGGTGGCGCACGCTTTCGAAGATCGCCGCGGCGACGTGGAGCGCAATCGCGCCGAGCGTCAGATTGACGGCGAGGCCGTGCACCTCCTCGAGAATCTCACTTCCCCACCCCCAGTCGGTCGTCATCAGCCAGCCGGTAGTGCCGATCGTTGCCACCATTGCCATCAGAAACACGACCATCACCGCGGCTGCCGGATTGTGCCCCAGATGGCGCGGCTCGCGACCGCGCGCCAGTCGACCGACATAGTCGATCAATGTCGCCGGCCGTGGCACGAAGTCGGCAAAGCGCGCGTGGGGACTACCGACGAATCCCCACACGATGCGGAACGCAATCAATGCGAGCGCGAAGTATCCTGCCCACTGGTGAGGAGACTCGGCGTCCTCGGAGGTGAGATAGGCGGCCGTCACCGCAGCGACCAATCCCCAGTGAAAAATGCGCACCGGGCGATCCCATACTCTGATCTTTTCCATGGCCATCGTGGCCTCCTCTGGCATCGCGCTTACCCGCGCTTCTCTTTGACCACGCTGCCGTCGATCGGGCTGAAGTAGATCTCGACCTTCTTGCCGTCCTTGTCCTTGCCATAGATTTCGTAGCAGTTGCCGTCCGTCGTCTTGAACTTGTCGACGGTATAGCCCTGTTCGGCGATCTTCTGTTTCATCGCTCCCTCGGACATCCAGTCCGATTTCGGCTTGTCGGTGCACTGCGGGCCGGCGAAGGCAACGGCGCTCAGCGTCAGGCCGGCGACGGCAAGCAAGGCGTTCAGGGTTCTCATCGGGATTCTCCTAGTTGGTTTGCATGCCCCATCGGCACAGGACGCATTCTGTCGTACCGAACCTGAACCGCCGCTTAACGAGCATGGAGGAACGAGGCGTGCCGTGTATCCGTACCTGTCAGTGCCCATCCTGGATGCACGGATCGCCCTTGCCCGTGAGTTGTTGGCCATCTCCGATTCCGCCGCGACTGAGTCGCTCGTTCAGCTTTTATTCATCTCCGTTTCCACAGAATGGATTCCATGCCATCCCGGCATGAAAGGAGAACAGTCATGAAACTTCGTCATCTCATCGTCGCCGCTTCCAGCGTGCTGGTTGGCACCACCGCGTTCGCCGGCCCGACGTGCACCGAAACCCCGGAAAGCAGCTGGATGCCGCAAACGACCATGCTCAGGAAGCTCGTCGACGCCGGCTACACGCTCGAGCGCTTCCAGATCACGAAGGGGAATTGCTATGAGCTATATGGCACGGACAAGGACGGCAACAAGGTCGAGATCTACCACAACCCGGTCGACGGCAGTGTCGTCGAGGCTAAGACGAAGAAGTCTTGAGCCAAGGCTATGTACGGTCTGAGCGTCATCCATCACCTGAGCTGATTGCTCAGATTGCCAGCCATTCCCCCCCGTCGGAGAACGCGCATGATTCCCACACTGACTGCATTGATCGCCCTTGTTGCCGGAGCCTGGGGCTGGGACCTTGCCGTGAACGGTGCGGGCTCGGGATCAGTGCCCTGGGTCGTCTACGAACAGGGGCTCTACCTGAGCGGCCTGCTCGCGATTGCATTGATGTCGCTGGCGATGGTGATGGCGACGCGACCGCCCGGGGTCGAGCGCCTGCTCGGGGGCATGGACCGCGCTTATCGACTGCACAAGTGGGCGGGCATTCTGGCCGCCGGCTTCGCCTCATTGCATTGGCTGCTCGAGATGTCCGACGACGTGATCGAAAAGTGGTACGGCGAAGCCGGCCGCGGGGCTGACGACAACGTCTCGGGCGTGCTCGATACGCTCCGGGATGCCGGGGAGGAGCTCGGCGAATTCGCGATCTACCTCGTTCTCGCGATGATCATCCTCGCGCTATGGAAGCGCTTTCCGTACAAATTCTGGCGACACATTCACCGCGCGATGCCGGTGCTGTATCTGATGCTCGCATTCCATGCCGCCGTGCTGGCGCCGACGGCTTACTGGAGCGAGCCGGCCGGGTTGCTGCTTGCAGTGGCATTATCGGCCGGCACGGTTGCCGCCGTCTGGTCCCTGGCCGGGCGCATCGGCCGCGGTCGGCAGGCGCGTGGCATCGTGACCGCGGTGTCATCGCCTGCGGCGGAGGTGACCGAAGTGGTGTGTCGCCTCGACGGGAATTGGCGCGGACACCAGGCGGGGCAGTTCGCGTTCGTGACCTTCAATCGCATCGAGGGCGCGCATCCCTTCACGATCGCCAGCGCCGACCAGGGCGACCGCAGCGTGGGGTTCCAGATCAAGGCGCTGGGTGACTACACGCGTGAGCTCTCGCGCCGCATCGCAGTCGGCCAGGCCGTCACCGTCGAGGGCCCGTATGGGCGCTTCGAACTGGCGCGTCAGGACCGCAAGGCGAGGCAGATCTGGGTCGCCGGGGGAATCGGCATCACGCCTTTCCTCGCCTGGCTCGACGCGCTTCGGGCAAGTCCCGCCGCAGCGCCGCTCGCCGACCTGCACTACTGCACCCGCGCCGGCGCGGACGATCCTTTCGTCGGGCGACTGGAAACGCTGTGCCAAGACCTGCCATCGGTCACACTGCATGTTCACGATACCGCTCGGCATGGCGCGCTGACTGCGGAAAGGCTGGCGACCTTGCATGATTGCCGACAGCGCGCCGAAGTGTGGTTCTGCGGCCCGCGGGCGTTTGCCGAGCAGCTTCGGAGCGGTCTCGCGCGGGCGTGGCGCGGGCGCTTGCGCTTCCATCAGGAAGCATTCGACATGCGTTGAAGCGCGCGCGAAGCGGCTCACTGACTGCGGAATGCTTCGCGCCTTGGCCCCAGCGAGGCGCGATGCCGCCCGGCCGCAATGCGAGCCGCTCAAGCGGGAGCGCGCTGCGCTTTTCCGCACTACGCGGGCTACGACGACGGGCCATCCCGCGGCGAGCCGTTCCTCAGATAGGCGAGCCAGTACACACCGGCGACGAGCAGCGTGCCGCCGAGGATGTTGCCGGCGGTGACCGCCGCCAGGTTGCGGGCGGCGCCCGGCATCGACACGCTACCCTGCCCGTCCAGCGCGAGGCCGAACGGCAGGAAAAACCAGTTGGCGATCGAATGTTCGAAGCCGATCGCGACGAAGGCGCTGATCGGCAGCAGGATCGCGAGGAACTTGTCGGTCACGCTGTGACCGCCCATCGCGAGCCAGACCGCAAGGCACACCAGTGTGTTGCACAGGATGCCGCGCACGAACGCCTCGCGCAGCGGCAGGTCCGCCTTCGTTCGGGCGATCTGCAGCGCGGTCTCGCCGACCGTGCCGCCGCCGAGCGCAGCGCTGTCGGCCCAGACGACGAGCAGCACCGTACCGAGACAGCCGACGACGTTACCGAGATAAGCGAGGCACCAGTTCCTCAACACGTCGCGCGCGCTGATCATGCCGCTCGCCCACGCCATCGCGAGGAGGTTGTTGCCGGTGAAGAGTTCCGCGCCGCCGATCACGACGAGGACCAGACCGAGGCAGAAACTCAGACCGCCGAGCAAGCGCGTGACACCGAAGCCGAGGTTGCTGCCGGTCACGACGATCGTGAAGAAGAGCGCGCCGAGCGAAATGAACGCGCCGGCGAGCACCGCGAGCACGAGAATTGTCAGCGCGTCCGCGCGGGCCTTCACGACCCCGAGCGCCTCGACCCGTCGCGCGATCTCGCGCGGTTGGTAGGCGTCGCCGAACAGCAAATGTTCTTTCGTCATCTGTAATGCACCTGTCGAGGTGAAAACATGCGATGCGGGCGATGCCGGCCGGATGCGGGGTTCGCTAAAACATCCCGGACGCGTTCGTTCTCGCCGCAGCCGGCTGTGACACGGGACTCACAGCAGCGGCGCGAGCCAGCGCGCGGCGGCGTCGACCGTCATGCCGGTGCGCTGCGCCCAGTCCTCGAGCTGGTCGCGACCGATCTTCGGGATCGCGAAATAACGGGCGTCCGGGTGCGCGAAATAGAAGCCGCTGACGGAGGCCGCCGGACTCATCGCGAAGGATTCGGTCAGCGCCATGCCGGCGTTCCTCGGCGCATCGAGCAGCTCGAACAGTGCGGCCTTGACGGTGTGGTCCGGGCACGCCGGGTAGCCCGGCGCCGGGCGGATGCCGCGATATTGCTCGCGGATCAGCGCGTCGTTGTCGAGCGCCTCGTCGGCGGCATAGCCCCAGAACTCCCTGCGCACGCGCGCATGCAGCCACTCGGCGCAGGCTTCGGCGAGCCGGTCGGCGAGGCTTTTGAGCATGATCGCGTGATAGTCGTCGTGCACGGCGTGGAAGTCGGCGAGCCTCTTCTCGATGCCGATGCCGGCGGTGACCGCGAACGCGCCGGCGTAATCGGCAACGCCCGAATCCTTCGGCGCGACAAAATCCGCGAGGCAGTAATGCGGCTTGTCCGCCGGGCGTTCGTGCTGCTGGCGCAGGCCGTGCCACATCATCAGCGCCGCCGAGCGCGTCTCGTCACCGTAGAACGCGATGTCGTCGCCGAGGCTGTTCGCCGGGAACAGGCCGAACACGGCGCGCACCTGCAACCAGCTTTCGGCGATGACGCGCTCGAGCAGCGCCCGGCCATCGGCAAACACGCTGCGCGCGGTCTCGCCGACGAGCTCGTCGTCGAGGATCTTCGGGTAGCTGCCGGCGAGGTCCCAGGTCTGGAAGAACGGCCCCCAGTCGATGAACGGGACAAGCTCGGCGAGCGGCACGTCGAGTGCGTGCACGCCGAACGTGTTCGGCTTCGGCGGCAGATAGCCCGCACCCGCCTTCGCTTCGCGGACTTCGCCGGGCTCGTCGCCCGCCGCGGCCGGAACGGCTGCCCAGTCGGTGCGAAACGCGTTCGCGCGCGCCGCTTCCAGGCTCACAAGCTGCACACCCTTCTTGTTCGCGTGCTGCGCGCGGATCTTGTCGTAGTCGGCGGCGAGCTGCGTCTTGAAGTCCGCGGCGCCACCTTCGGACAGCAGCGCGGTGACGACGCCGACCGCGCGCGACGCGTCCGGCACATACACGACCGGGCCGTTGTAGTGCGGCGCGATCTTGATCGCGGTGTGCGCGCGGCTCGTCGTAGCACCCCCGATCAGGAGCGGCAACGGCATGCCGTCGGCGAAGCCCTGGCGCTGCATTTCGGCGGCGACGTGGCTCATCTCCTCGAGCGACGGCGTGATCAGCCCCGACAGGCCGATCGCCTGGGCGCCGTGCTCGCGCGCGGCGTTCAGGATCTTCTCCGCCGGCACCATCACGCCGAGGTCGATGATTTCGTAGCCGTTGCAACCGAGCACGACGCCGACGATGTTCTTGCCGATGTCGTGCACGTCGCCCTTGACGGTCGCGACAACGATGCGGCCTTTCGACGTCGCGCCGGTCCTGAGCTTCTCGGCTTCGATGTACGGGATCAGGTGCGCGACCGCCTGCTTCATCACGCGCGCGGATTTCACGACCTGCGGCAGGAACATCTTGCCGGCGCCGAAGAGGTCGCCGACGACGTTCATGCCGGCCATCAGCGGGCCTTCGATGACCGACAACGGCGGGCGGCCTTCGGCTTCGAGCTTCGCGCGCACTTCCTCGGTGTCGGCGACGACGAAGTCGGTGATGCCTTTGACGAGCGCGTGCGACAGCCGCTCCTCGACCGGCAGCGCGCGCCACGCGAGGTCCGGCCCGGCGTTCTTCGCCCGGCCTTCCTTGACGCTCTGCGCCGCCTCGACGAGCGCCTCGCCGGCGCCCGCATGCCTGTTCAGCACGACGTCCTCGACCTTGTCGCGCAGCACCGGATCCAGGTCGTCATAGACGCCCAGCTGCCCGGCGTTGACGATGCCCATCGACAGGCCGGCACGGATCGCGTGGTACAGGAACACCGTGTGGATCGCCTCGCGCACCGCGTCGTTGCCGCGGAAGCTGAAACTGACGTTCGACACGCCGCCGGACGTCTTGGCAAAAGGCAGGTTCGCCTTGATCCACGCGACCGCGTTGATGAAATCGACGGCGTAGTTGTCGTGCTCCTCGATGCCGGTCGCGATGGCGAAGATGTTCGGATCGAAGATGATGTCTTCGGGCGGAAAGCCGATGCCGGTGAGCAGTTCGTACGCGCGGGCGCAGATGCCCGTCTTGCGCTCGAACGTGTCGGCCTGGCCCCGCTCGTCGAAGGCCATGACGATGACCGCGGCGCCGTACTGGCGGCACAGCCGCGCCTGGCGCAGGAACTCGGCTTCGCCCTCCTTCATCGAAATCGAATTGACGACGCCCTTGCCCTGGATGCACTTCAGGCCCGCCTCGATGACGCTCCACTTCGACGAGTCGAGCATGATCGGCACGCGCGAAATGTCCGGCTCGGACGCGATGAGCTTGAGGAAGCGCTCCATCGCCGCCAGCGAGTCGAGCATCGCCTCGTCCATGTTGATGTCGATGACCTGCGCGCCGTTGTCGACCTGCTGGCGTGCGACCGCGAGCGCGTCGTCGAAGCGGCCTTCGAGGATCATCCGCGCGAAGGCTTTCGAACCGGTGACGTTGGTGCGCTCGCCGACGTTCACGAACAGGCTGTCGGCGCCGACGTTGAAGGGCTCGAGGCCGGACAGGCGCAGCTTCTTCTCGAGCACCGGCACCGCGCGCGGCGCGAGACCGGAAACGATGTCGGCGATCGCCTTGATGTGCGCCGGCGTCGTGCCGCAGCAGCCGCCGACGATGTTGACGAGCCCCGATTGGGCCCATTCGCGGATGTCGCGCGCGAGATGTTCCGGCGTCTCGTCGTAGCCGGTCGGCGACAGCGGATTCGGCAGGCCGGCGTTCGGGTGCGCCGAGACGTGCGTGTCGCAGAGGTTCGACAGT
This sequence comes from Aromatoleum bremense, assembly GCF_017894365.1. NCBI lineage: Bacteria > Pseudomonadati > Pseudomonadota > Betaproteobacteria > Rhodocyclales > Rhodocyclaceae > Aromatoleum > Aromatoleum bremense. The sequence continues at coordinate 2,043,112 of NZ_CP059467.1, read as the reverse complement.
TCCTCGACGTACTGGCGCAGTTCCTTCGCGCCGAGCGCGCAGTTCAGGCCGAACGAGATCGGCCGCGCGTGCGCGAGCGAGTTCCAGAACGCTTCCGCGGTCTGGCCCGACAGCGTGCGCCCCGACGCGTCGGTGATCGTGCCGGAGATCATCACCGGCACGCGGTTGCCCCCTTCGCAGACGAGTTCCGCGAACAGCTTCTCGACGGCGAAGATCGCCGCCTTTGCGTTCAGGGTGTCGAAGATCGTCTCGATCAGCAGCAGGTCCGCACCGCCTTCGAGCAGACCGCGCGCCGAGTCGTAATAGTCGTCGACGAGCGCTTCGAACGTGACGTTGCGAAAGCCCGGATCATTGACGTCGGGCGAGATCGACAGCGTGCGCGACGTCGGCCCGAGCACGCCGGCGCAGAAGCGCGGCTTTTCGGGGTTCTGCGCCGTGTACTTGTCGCACAGCTCGCGCACCAACCGCGCGCCGGCGACGTTGATCTCGTACGCGCAATCGCCAAGACCGTATTCGGCCTGCGACACGCGGGTGCCGTTGAAGGTGTTCGTTTCGATGATGTCCGCGCCGGCGTCGAGATAGGCGCGATGGATGCCGGCAACGACGTCCGGGCGCGTCAGCACCAGCAGGTCGTTGTTGCCCTTCAGGTCCTTCGGGTGGTCGCGGAACCTTTCGCCGCGATAATCCGGTTCGCCGAGCTTGTGCTGCTGGATCATCGTGCCCATCGCCCCGTCGAGGATCAGGATGCGGCGGGAAAGAAGATCGCGGAGTTCTTCGGTACGGTCGGCTTGCATGGTTCTACCTCGCTCGTGCGGTTCAGGCACCGGGCAGAAGCCGCAAAAAGCGCGCAAAAGCAAACGGCGCGGCAAACCCCGGTGGGTGGTTTGCGAGCGCCGTTGTTCGGTTGCTGAGCCTGGCCCCGGCAGTCACAGCCCGTCGCGGGTCGCAGCGCTCCTCAGCAAGGGAGTAATTTTAGGGAATTTGCCGCGGCGTGCCAAGGCAGCTCATGAGCGGATGCCACCTGACCGGTGGCCACGTCGTCGATCCGGATCACGCCGGCGCACATGCCCGCCACATCCCGTTACAATCGCCGCAAAGGAGGGCGCCATGAATATCGAATGGTGGCAGTGGGCGGTCGCAGGCATCGTGCTGATTCTCGCCGAACTGGCGATCCCGTCCTTCTTCGTGATCTGGTTCGGCGTCGCCGCCCTCGTGATGGCGCTCGTCGTGCTCGCCGCGCCGGCGCTCACGCTTACGACCCAGCTCGCGCTGTGGACCGCGCTCTCGCTCGCGATGGTCGCGCTGTGGTTCCGCGTGTTCAAGCCCGGCTTTCACAAGACCCGCATCGGCACCTCCGCCGGCGAGGTCATCGGCGAGGTCGGCCTGCTCGTCGGCGCGGTTGCGCCGTTCCAGCGCGGCCGGGTGCGCTTCCAGCGCCCGGTGCTGGGCGCCGAGGAATGGGTATGCCTCGCCGAGAGCGAGATTCCCGCCGGCGAGCGCGTGCGCGTCGTCGCGGTCGAAGGCAGTTTCCTGAAAGTCGTCAAAGCCTGAGCAAGGGGGTTCCATGAGCGAAGGGTTCATCGTCGTCGTCGCAGTCCTGATCTTCGTCGTCGTCACGCTCGCGAAAGGCGTGCGCATCCTGCCGCAGGGCGAGGAATGGATCGTCGAGCGCCTCGGCAAGTACCACGGCACGCTGAAACCCGGCCTCAACGTCATCATTCCTTACCTCGACAAGGTGGCCTACAAGCTCGTCACCAAGGACATCATCCTCGACGTGCAGGAGCAGGAGGTCATCACGCGCGACAACGCGGTGATCCTCACCAACGCGATTGCGTTCATCAAGGTCACCGACCCGGTCAAGGCGGTGTATGGCGTCACGGACTTCGCCGAGGCGATCCGCAACCTGATCATGACGACGCTGCGCTCGATCGTCGGCGAAATGGAGCTCGACGCCGCGCTGTCGTCGCGCGACAAGATCAAGGCGCGGCTGCGCGAGAGCATCGCCGACGAAGCCGTCGACTGGGGCCTCACCGTCAAGTCGGTCGAGATCCAGGACATCAAGCCATCCGCATCGATGCAGCGCGCGATGGAACTGCAGGCCGCCGCCGAGCGCGAGAGGAAAGCCGCGGTGACCAAGGCCGAAGGCGCGAAGCAGGCCGCGATCCTCGAAGCCGAGGCGCGCCTCGAATCGGCGAAACGCGACGCCGACGCCCAAGTGATGCTCGCCGAAGCTTCCGCCGAAGCGATCCGCCGCGTCGCCGCCGCGATCGGCGACCAGCCCGGGCCGATGATGTACATACTCGGCGAGAAATACATCGCCGCGATCGAGCGCATGGGTTCGGCCGACAGTGCCAAGCTCGTCGTGCTGCCGGCCGACCTGCAGGAGACTGTGCGCGGCCTGCTCGCGCGCGGCAAGCTCGCGGTGTAGTGGCAGCCGTCCCTTTGCTGGCATAGCTGACAACCGGTAATGACCATCCGGTCGTAACAGGTCAACACCGGCGATCCGGTCACGGTAGCGTTCAAGAAGCGGTGCGTTCATCGCACCACTTCGCGTCACTGAGCGCTGGCACTTTAACCCGCAGCGGTACTGAATCGGCCGCGAAATCCGCACTGCCCGGGTCTAGGATGAAATCCCCTGCAGGTGAACCAACGGAGAGCCGATATGAAAAAAATTCTTTCCCTTGCCGTCCTTGCTGCTGCCGCGATCTTGTCGCCGCTCGCGACGGCGGCCGGTCGCGTCTATTTCATCGAGCCCGCCGACAGTGCGGCGGTGCCCCAGGAATTCACGGTAAAGATGGGCGTCGAGGGCATACGCGTGCAACCCGCGGGCCAGCTCGCCGAGGGCTCCGGGCATCATCACCTGATTGTCGATGGCAAGCCGATCGAAGCCGGCAAACCGGTGCCGACCGATGCGACGCACCTGCATTTCGGCAAGGGCCAGACGGAAACCACGCTCAAGCTCGCCCCCGGAAAGCACACGCTCACGCTCCAGTTCGCCGACGGCCTGCACCAGTCGTACGGCCCCGGCCTCAGCGCTACGATCAGCGTCCAGGTGAATAGCCCCGTGGCCGCCGCACCGGCAGTGCTCGAACCGTAAAACGTCGCGTGGCAGCGGACCGCCGGCGCGCGGGGCGAAAAGCGTCAGCCGGTCGGTTCGGCCGCCTTCACCAGTCCGCCCGGAGCAACGGTCCGCGGCCTCACCACGGGTAGCCGTGCCATCCGAAGCCCCAGTAGGGCGACCAATATGAAAACGGGTAGCCGTACGGGTAGCGATAGGAATACGGGTACCAGTGGCCGAACACCATGCCGTCGCGGGGATAGACGTAGGTGCGGCTCGTGCGCACGACCCTGCCATCGATGAAATGCACGTTGAACAGCGTCGCGACGCCCGGGCCGTCGTTGTACACGTTCCAGTCCCACACCTCCTCGCCGCTGAGCTTGAACACCTGCACCGAGCGGTGCGTGCCGAGCAGGCGCGACACTTCGTCCTGCGTCATGCCCGGCTTGACCCGGGTGAGATTCTCGTCGGAGAGCGCGTCGTACTGGTCGATCACGACGCCGCTCGCGTCGACGGTCACCATCAGCGTGCGATGTCCGTACGGCTGCGTGGAGTATTCCAGCGTCGTTGTGCCATCGCCGTTGTCCCAGCGCTGGGTCGGTTCGCCGTGCACGGCCAGCGCCTCGGCTTCGGTCGTCAGCGGAGGCGGCGGGGCGAAGGCCGCGCAGCCGGAGAGGATCAGCAGCGCGAGCATGGTGAGGATGCGGCAGGCCATTCAGCCTCCTCGATATTCGGTGTTTCGGCTCGTCTTCGCGACGCGCCCGTCGCTGTTGAAATGGACCGTGAAGAATGTCGGATCGCTCGCAGGCGGCGGAGGCTCGATGCGCCAGTTCCACACGGTTTCCTTGCCCAGCTCGAAGTACTGGCGCGACGCCGGCTTGCCCAGCACGCGGCGCACTTCGTCGCCGGTCATGCCGCGTTGGATGCGCGCGAAGCCCGTTTCGTTCAACACCTGGTCGATGCTGCGCAGTACGTTATCGGCGCCGATCGTGATCATGTAGCACTTCGTGCCCTCGGGCTGGCGCGAATATTCCCACGTCACCGAGCCGTCGTCGTTCTTCCACTCCATGCCGGGAGGGCCGAAGCGGTCGCGCACATCCATCGCCGTGGACACCCCGGGCTTGAGTTCCTGCAAGTTGAAATAGTCGCACGCGGGCAGGCCGATGGCCGCGAGCACGCTGCACAGAAGCAGGAAAAGGCGCTTCATGGACTGGTTTCTCCCCGATGCCGGACGGCTCCGATGGCTATCGTGCCGTGGGCTAGAATCGCATCATGCCGGCGTGCGAATCAAGTCGCTGCCGCTGGTGACCTGCATCCATCCGGGAGGAGCCTCATGAAAAGGACATTGCTCGCACTCGCACTGGTCGGCTTCGGTTGGTCGGCCCACGCCCAGACGTTAGTGAAGATCGGCCACGCCGGGCCGCTGACGGGCCCCATCTCCCACATCGGCAAGGACGGCGAAAATGGTGCGCGCCTGGCGGTCGAAGACGCCAATGCGAAGGGCATCACGATCGGCGGCCGGAAGGTGCAGTTCGAACTCGTCGGCGAGGACGACCAGGCCGACCCGCGCGTTGCGACGACGGTTGCGCAGCGCCTCACCGACGCCGACGTCAAGGGCGTCGTCGGCCACGTCACGTCGGGGGCATCGATTCCGGCGTCGCGCATCTACGAACAGGCCGGCATACCGGTGATCACGCCGTCATCGACGAACCCGAAGCTCACGCTGCAGGGGTACGAGGTCACGTTTCGCGTCATCGCGAACGACCTGCAGCAGGGCGCTGCGATGGCCAGGCATGCGGCGCAGAACCTGCAGGTCGGCAAGGTCGCGATCATCGATGACCGCACCGCGTACGGACAGGGGCTCGCCGACGCGTTCGCCGACAGCCTGAAGCAGCAGGGCGTGCAGATCGTCGGGCGCGAATTCACCACCGACAAGGCGACTGACTTCACCGCGATCCTGACGAAAATCAAGGGCAGGCAGCCGGACGCGCTGTTCTTCGGCGGCATGGACGCGCAGGCCGCACCGATGCTGCGCCAGATGAAGCAGCTCGGCATCGGCGCGCGCTTCCTCGGCGGCGACGGCGCGTGCACCAGTGAAATGATCAAGCTCGCCGGCGACGCGATGAGCGCCGACACGTACTGCACGCAGGCGGGCATTCCGATGACGAAAATGCCCGGCGGCGCGCAGTTCAACGAGCGCTTCAAGGCGCGCTTCAAGACCGACGTGCAGCTGTATGCCCCGTACAGCTACGACGCGACGATGGCGCTGATCGAGGCGATGAAGACGGCCGGCTCGGCCGAGCCGGAGAAGTACCTGCCGACGCTGCGGAAGCTGAACATGCAGGGCATCACCGGCACCATCGCGTTCGACAAGAACGGCGACATCCGCGACGGCGGGGTCACGATGTACCGCTTCAGCAACGGCAAGTGGGAAGCGCTGAACTGAGCGCGCGACATTGACGCCACGCGGCTGCGGCGCAGCGGGGCGAAATTCCGCTGCGCGGGAGGCGGCGGACTCGCCATGCCGTCATTGCCGGGCAGTATAGTGGCGCTTTCCGCAGTGTCCGTCGCCGCAGCCGGGCGGCACGGCCGGCTTGCCGCGCGCAGCTGCCGAGGGCGCGGGTGACGGGACGCGCGGCGCATCAGCCCGGTTTTCCGATTTTCACTGGAGGGGCAAGCATGAAGAGAAGCGTTGTTGCACTCGCAGTCATGGGGCTCGGCCTGTCGCTGGCCCATGCGCAGGAAATGGCCGTCAGGCTCGGCAGCGTCGCTCCGCTGACCGGCACGATCTCCCACCTCGGCAAGGACAACGAGAACGGTGCGAGGCTCGCGATCGAGGACGCGAACGCGAAAGGCGTGACGATCGCCGGCAAGAAGGTCAGGTTCGAACTGCTGGGCGAGGACGACCAGGCCGACCCGCGCACCGGCACGACCGTCGCGCAGCGCCTCGTCGATGCCGACGTCAAGGGCGTCATCGGCCACCTGAACTCGGGCACGACGATTCCCGCGTCGCGCATCTACAACCAGGCCGGCGTGCCGATGGTGTCGCCGTCGGCGACGAACCCGACGCTGACCCGCCAGGGCTACCCGGGCGTGTTCCGCACGATCGCCAATGACGTGCAGCAGGGGGGCATGCTCGGCAAGTTCATCGTCGGCTCGCTCGGCGCGAAGACGGTCGCGATCATCGACGACCGCACCGCGTACGGCCAGGGTCTCGCCGACGAGACCGACAAGGCAGTCAAGGCGGCCGGTGGCAAGGTCGTCGCACGCGAATTCACGACCGACAAGGCGACCGATTTCAACGCGATCCTGACCAAGATCCGCGGCGTCAAGCCGGACGCGATCTTCTTCGGCGGCATGGATGCGCAGGCCGGCCCGATGCTGCGCCAGTTGAAGCAGCTCGGCATCGACGCGAAGTTCGTCACCGGCGACGGCGGCTGCAGCCCGGAGATGATCAAGCTCGCCGGCGACGCGATCAACGCCACCACCTACTGCTCGATGCCCGGCCTGGCGATCGACAAGATGCCGGGCGGGCCGGAGTTCCGCACCCGCTACAAGGCACGCTTCAACACCGACGTGCAGATCTATTCGCCGTACGCCTACGACGCCGCGACGGCGATCATCCGCGCGATGCAGGCGGCCGATTCGGCCGAGCCGTCGAAGTACCTGCCGGCGCTGAAGAAATCGAACTTCCAGGGCGTCATCGGCACGGTCGCGTTCGACGACAAGGGCGACATCAAGGAAGGCGCGGTGACGATGTACCAGTACAGGAACGGCGCGTGGTCGCCGATGTGAGCTTCGCCGGGACGTGACGGCGCACGGGCGCAACCGGGGCGCGACAGAAGGTGATCGCGCTCCGGAGTCGCCCCCGCATCACAAGGGTAACGATGGAAATCTTCCTGCAGCAGCTGGTCAACGGCCTGGTCGTCGGCAGTGTCTATGCGCTCGTCGCGCTCGGCTACACGATGGTCTATGGCATCCTCGGGCTGATCAACTTCGCCCACGGCGACCTCGTCATGGTCGGCGCGATGACCGCGCTGCAGACGATGCTGTTCCTGATGGGCGCCGCGCCCGGGATGTCGCCGCTGGCGATGCTGACGCTGTCGCTCGCCGTCGCGATTCCCGTATGCATGCTTCTCGGCTACACGATGGAACGTCTCGCCTACCGGCGGCTGCGCAACGCCCCGCGGCTGGCGCCGTTGATCACCGCGATCGGCATGTCGTTCCTGCTGCAGACGATCGCGATGATCCTGTGGGGACGCAACTACCACACTTTCCCGCAGCTCATCTCGACCGTGCCGCTGCAGCCGGTCGCGGGCGTGTTCGTCACACCGATCCAGGTGACGATCGTCGTCGGCTCGGCGCTCATCATGGCCGCGCTGATCGTGCTCGTGACGAAGACCCGGCTCGGCCGGGCGATGCGCGCGACGGCCGAGAACCACCGCGTCGCGGCGCTGATGGGCGTCGACACGAACCTCATCATCGCGCTGACTTTCGTCATCGACGCGGCGCTCGCCGCAGTTGCGGGCGTGATGTACGCGAGCAACTACGGCATCGCGCACTACGGCATGGGTTTCATGCCGGGGCTGAAGGCCTTCACCGCCGCGGTGCTCGGCGGCATCGGCAACCTCGGCGGCGCGATGCTCGGCGGCATCGTGCTCGGCCTCGTCGAATCCTTCGGCGCCGGCTACATCGAGCACATGACGTTCGGCCTGCTGAATTCGTCCTACCAGGACATCTTCGCGTTCATCATCCTCGGCCTCGTGCTCATCTTCCGCCCCACCGGCCTGCTCGGTGAACGCGTGTCCGACCGCGCCTGAACGGGGAACGCCGAACCATGAACGAGCTCGCTTCGGCCGTCCCCTGGCTCGGCCGCCGCAACCCGCAGGCGGCGCGCTGGCTGATCATCATCGTCGCGATCGCCGCGCCGCTCGTCGCGGTGCTGTTCGGCCGCACCTGGGTGCGCGTGCTCGACTTCGCGCTGCTGTACGTGATGCTCGCGCTCGGCCTGAACCTCGTCGTCGGCTTCGCCGGCCTCCTCGACCTCGGCTACATCGCGTTCTACGCGGTCGGCGCGTACACCGCCGCCTTCCTCGCGTCGCCGCATTTCGGTGTGCACCTGCCGTTCTGGATCGTGCTGCCGGTCGCCGCCGGCTGCGCCGCGCTGGCCGGGATCATGCTCGGCTTTCCGGTGCTGCGGCTGCGCGGCGACTACCTCGCGATCGTCACGCTCGGCTTCGGCGAGATCGTGCGCATCTTCCTCAACAACCTGAACTATCCGGTCAACATCACGAACGGGCCGCAGGGCATCAACGCGCTCGACCCGCTCGTGTTGTTCGGCTGGGACCTGTCGCGCAACCTCGATATCACCGAAAACCTGTCGATCAACTCGCTGTTCCTGTACTACTACTTCTTCCTCGCGTGCGTCGCCGGGTCGATCGTGTTCATCCAGCGCCTGCAGGTGTCGCGCGTCGGGCGCGCGTGGGCGGCAATGCGCGACGACGAGCTCGCCGCCAAGGCGATCGGCATCAACACGCGCAATCTCAAGCTGCTCGCGTTCTCGCTCGGCGCGACTTTCGGCGGTGTCGCAGGCGGACTCTTCGGTGCGTTCCAGGGCTTCGTGTCGCCCGAATCCTTCTCGCTGATGGAGTCGATCGCGGTGCTGACGATGGTGGTGTTCGGCGGCATGGGCAACGTCGCCGGCGCGATCGCAGGCGCCTTGATCCTGTCGGCGCTGCCCGAGATCCTGCGCCACCTCGCGCTGCCGGTGCAGCAGACGCTGTTCGGCACCGTGCTGCTCGACCCCGAGGTGCTGCGCATGCTGCTCTTGTCGCTGGCGATGATCCTGATGATGCTGCTCAAGCCCGCCGGCCTGATCCCGGCGAACGCGCGCTACTCCCACGTCGAACACCTGAAACGCCACGGAGTGTCGCGATGATCACGCTGCTCGAAGCCCGCGGCATCGACAAGCGCTTCGGCGGCCTGAAGGCGCTGTCGGACGTGTCGCTGACGATCGGCAAGGGCGAGATCTACGGCCTGATCGGGCCGAACGGCGCCGGCAAGACGACGCTCTTCAACGTGCTGAGCGGCGCGTACGCGCCCGACCGCGGCGAGTTCGTGTTCAACGGCGCGGTGCTGCCTTCGGCCAAGCCGCACCTCGTCGTCGCGCAGGGCATCGCGCGCACATTCCAGAACATCCGCCTCTTTCGCGAGCTGACCGCGCTCGAGAACGTCATGGCCGGCCACCACATCCGCACGAAAGCGAGCGTCTTCGGCATCCTCGTGCAGAACCGGCACACCGTCGAGGAGGAGCGCCTGACGACCGAACGCGCGTACGAGCTGCTCAAGTACGTCGGCATCGAGCGCTTTACCACCGCGACAGCGAAGAACCTGTCGTACGGCGACCAGCGCCGCCTCGAGATCGCCCGCGCGCTCGCGACCGAGCCGCAACTGCTCGCTCTCGACGAGCCGGCCGCCGGCATGAACGCAACCGAAACCGCCCAGCTCAAGCTCTTGATCGAGCAGATCCGCCGCGACGGCATCACCGTGCTGCTGATCGAGCACGACGTGAAGCTCGTGATGGGGCTGTGCGACCGCGTCGCGGTGCTCGACTTCGGCTGCAAGATCGCCGAGGACATCCCCGCCGTCGTGCAGACCAACGAGGCTGTCATCAACGCGTACCTCGGCGGGGGCTGCCGGCATGAACACTGACCCGGCGTCGCCGCTGCTGCAGCTCGACGGCGTGCAGATCGCATACGGCGGCATCCAGGCCGTGAAGGGCATCGGCCTGCAGCTCCACCGCGGCGAGCGCGTCAGCCTGATCGGCGCGAACGGCGCGGGAAAGACGACGACGCTGAACGCGATCGCCGGCATCCTGCCGCTCGCCCGGGGCGAAATCCTCTACGAAGGCGACAGGATCGGGCAGGTGCCGGCGCACAAGCGGCTGCGCCGCGGCATCGCGCTGGTGCCCGAAGGGCGCGGCATCTTCACGCGGCTCACGGTCGAGGAAAACCTGCGCATGGGCGCGTATTCGCGCCGCGACGCCGCGGGCATCGAAGCCGACCTGGAACGCGTGTACACGATGCTGCCGCGCATCAAGGAGCGCCTCGCCCAGGTCGCCGGCACGCTGTCCGGCGGCGAGCAGCAGATGCTCGCGATCGGCCGCGCGCTGCTGTCGCGCCCCAAATTGCTGCTGCTCGACGAGCCGTCGATGGGGCTCGCGCCGCTGGTCGTCGAGAAGATCTTCGAAGTCCTCCGCTCGGTCGGCAAAGAAGGCGTGACGATCCTGCTCGTCGAGCAGAACGCGAACCTCGCGCTGGAATTCTCGCAGCGCGCGTATGTCATGGAATCGGGGCGCATCACGCTGTCGGGCAGCGGCGCGGAGCTGCTGACGGACCCGAAAGTGCGGACGGCCTATCTCGGCGAGATCGACGCCGTCGGCGAACGCGGCTGAACCCGCCCTGCGGGCGTGCCGGATCAGGCTTCCAGCCGGCGCTGCCAGGACAGGAAGCACAACAGGCCGAGCAACAGGAAGCCCGCCATGCCGGCGGCGAGCGTCAGCGGCGAGTACCACAGCAGCGGCGCGAACACCCCCGCGGTCACCGCATTGACGCCAACCTGCAAGAAGCTCTGGCAGCTCGACGCCAGCCCGCGGCGCGCGGGGAACCGGTCGAGCGCGATCAGCGTCAGGCTGGGCGTCGCCAGCGCCATGCCGATCGTGTAGATCGCGATCGGCAGCACCGACCACGGCAGGCCGGGCGTCACCAGCGCGCCGATCAGCACGTTGAGCCCTGCCGCCCCGCCCATGATCGCGAAACCGGTCGTGATCGTGCGCCCGTGATGCCAACGCCCGGCCATGCGCCCCGACAGCGCCGAACCGCACACGAGCCCGGCGACCGTCGGCACAAACATCCAGCCGAACTGCTGCGGCCCGAGGCCGAGATGGCCGATCAGGAAGGCCGGCGCGGACAGCACGTAGAGGAAGAACCCGTTGAAGTTGAACGCGACCGCCCCGGCGACGAGCAGGAACGCGCCGCTGCCGAGCACTTTCGCGTAGGCGCGGCCGAGGCTGACCGGGTGCAGCGGATGGCGCGCCGCGGCGGGCAGCGTCTCGGGCAGGTAACGCCAGGTCAGGTAAGTCAGCCCCCCGGCGAAGAGCGCGAGGAACACGAACACCGCGCGCCAGCCGGCGATCGCCAGCAGCAAGCCGCCGATGATCGGCGCGATCGCCGGCGCGATGGCGAAGATCATCATGACGCGCGACATCAGGCGCTGCGCCTGCACGCCGTCGTAGAGGTCGCGGATCACGGCGCGCCCGACGACCATCCCCGCGCCGCCGGATAGCCCCTGCAGCACGCGCCCGGCCCACAACCATTCGATCGACGGCGCCAGCGCGCACACGAGCGACGCCAGCACGAACAGCACCATCGACCCGAGGATCACGCGCCGCCGGCCGAAATGATCGGCCAGCGCGCCGTGCCACAGCACCATGAACGCAAAAGTCGCCATGTAGGCCGTCAGCGTCTGCTGCACTTCGATCGGCGTCGCCGCGAGCGAGGCGGCGATCGCCGGAAAGGCCGGCAGGTAGGTGTCGATCGAAAATGGTCCGACCGCGGCAAGCGCGGCAAGAATCGCCGCGAGCCAGGGTGAGGAAGCAGGCATCGGAATCTCTCCGGGAATCTTCTGTTTTTTCTGTTTTTCTTCGCGTCGCCGGAGCGGGCCGCGGCTTCGACCCGAGCGCAGCCTTCGCCCGCGATGCACACGCCGCCCGGCATCGGCCCGGCAGTGCAACGCGACCGGACACGCGCTAGCGCGCGTCCAGCCCGCGTCGATACTGGATCGCCTCGGCCAGATGCGCCGGACCGATGGCGGGCGCATCGGCCAGATCGGCGATCGTCCGGGCGACTTTCAGGATGCGATGATAACCCCGCGCCGACAGATTCAACCGCTCGATCGCATGGGCCAGGAGCTTGCGGCCTTCGCCGTCGGGCGCGCACAACGCGTCCACGCGGCCCGCGGACAGCCGGCTGTTCGGCTCATTCTGGCGCTCGCGCTGGCGCGCCCACGCGCGCTCGACACGTGAGCGCACCACTTCGCTCGATTCGCCGGCGGGTTGCGCGAGCATCTCGGCCTGATCGAGCAGCGGCACCTCGATGATGACGTCGATGCGATCGAGCAGCGGCCCCGACAGCTTGCCGCGGTAGCGCGCGATCTGGTCGGGCGAGCAGCGGCAACGCCCGCTGCCGGCATGGCCGCAGGGGCAGGGGTTCATCGCCGCGACGAGCTGGAAGCGGGCGGGGAATTCCGCGCGGCGCCGGGCGCGCGACACGGTCACGAGGCCGGTTTCGAGCGGTTCGCGCAGTGCCTCGAGCACGCGCCGGTCGAATTCGGGCAGCTCGTCGAGAAACAGCACGCCGTGGTGTGCGAGGCTGATCTCGCCGGGCCGCGGGTCGGCGCCGCCGCCGACGAGCGCCGGCGCGGAAGCCGAGTGGTGCGGGGCGCGATACGGCCGGCGTCCCCAGTGCCGCACGTCGAACGACCCTTCGATCGACTGGATCGCAGCACTCTCGATCGCTTCGGCCTGCTCCATGCGTGGCAGCAGCCCGGGCAGGCGCCGCGCGAGCATCGACTTGCCGGTCCCCGGCGGCCCGAACAGCAGCAACGAATGCTGGCCGGCCGCCGCGACTTCGAGCGCCCGGCGCGCCTGGAGCTGCCCCTTGACCTCGGCGAGATCGGCATCGGGCGGCCCGCCCCGGCCACGCAGCGGGGGCGGGTGGCGCGGCAGCGCGGCGTGCCCGTTCAGGTGCCCGCACACCGCGAGCAGGCTCGCCGCGGCCAGCACGCTCGCGCCCTCCGCGAGCGCCGCCTCGTCCGCATTGGCGACCGGCAGCACCAGCGCCCGCCCTTCGCGGGCGGTTTCGAGTGCGACCGCGAGCGCGCCGCGCACCGGCCGCAGTGCGCCGTTGAGCGACAGCTCGCCGACGAACTCGTGTCGCGAAAGCGCGCCCGCATCGATCTGGCCGGATGCCGCGAGGATGCCCAGCGCGATCGGCAGGTCGAAGCGCCCGCCCTCTTTCGGCAGGTCGGCGGGGGCGAGGTTGACGGTGATGCGGCGCTGCGGGAACTCGAACTGCGACGTGACGATCGCGGCCCGCACGCGATCGCGCGCCTCGCGCACTTCGGTATCGGCGAGCCCGACGAGGTTGAAAGCGGGCAGACCATTGGCGAGGTGGACTTCGACCGTCACTTCCGGTGCGGCGAGGCCGACCAGCGCGCGGGTACGTACGAGAGCCAGCGACATCGAAGTCTCCGGGATGGACTGGGAGCAGTCTACCCTACCGGAGACGGGGACGATGACAAACGCTTGGACGCGCCGCTGCCGAAAGCACCGTCGTGTCGAAGGATCAGGGTGATCGCGGGAGCCGGCACGGCCGCAGGAGCCCGTCCGGCGCATCGCGTTGCGCCGGACGGAGTGGCGGTGCGGGAGTGCCCCGCGGCGTCAGCCGGCGTCGTTTTCGGTGCGCACGCGCGTCAGTTCGGATTCCAGCGCGGCGACGCGGTCTTCGAGTTCGGCGAGTTTTTGCCGGGTATGGGCGAGCATTTCGCGCTGGACGTCGAATTCCTCGCGCGTGACCAGATCGAGCTTGCTGAAGGCGCTGCCGAGCAGGGCTTTGGCGTTCTTCTCGAAATCGCGCGCCGGATTGCTCGCGGCAATTTCGGAAAGCTTGGCGCCGAGTTCATCGAGGATGCGGGGACCGGGCATGGCGGCACCTGTGCGGCGGTTGTGATGGGATGGGCAGTTTATCACGCTCGATTTCGGTCCGCCGGCAGCGAAGGATCCGCGATGCACCATCGTGTGTCAGACGCACCTTTACGGTGCATCGCGAAAGGCGCGCACCTTACACTCTGCTGCCCGACACTGCGTAGGCGAATCCTGAAGCGGGAAAAAATTAATGCCAATCAGCAACTTGGCAAATCCATCCGCAATATGGCATCGATTGTGCTTATGGTGCACTGCCAGATAATTCCCATCCCTGAAGGAGCACGTAATGCGCAAGAGCACAATCGCCGCCGCCCTCTTCACCCTCGTGCCGGCCCTCGGCACGGGCTCCGTCCTCGCCGCCGACGGTCCGTTCACCGCGAACGTCAGCCTGGTCACCGACTATGCGTACCGCGGCATCAGCCAGACCGATGAACGCCCGGCGCTGCAGGGCGGTTTCGACTACGCCCACGACAGCGGCTTCTATGCCGGCGTCTGGGGCACGAACGTTTCGTGGCTGCGTGACGCCGAAACGAGCTCGTCGTCGGGCAACAGCCTTGAACTGGACGTGTACGGCGGCTACAGGACGTCCGTCGGGGCGCTCGGCCTCGATGTCGGCCTGCTGCAGTACTACTACCCGGGCGACTTCGACCGCTCGTGGCGGCGCGACACCGGGCTGTCGAAGCCGGACACGCTCGAAGGCTACGTCGGTCTGAGCTGGGAATTCCTGACGTTCAAGTATTCCCATGCCTTCACCGATCTGTTCGGCACGCCCGATTCGGACCACAGCAAGTACCTCGACCTGACGGCGACCCACGAGGTGATGCCCGGCCTGTCGCTGAGCGCGCACGTCGGCCGCCAGGTCGTCACCGGCCCGGCCGATTCGTACACCGACTGGAAGATCGGCGCGACGAAGGCTGTCGGCGACTTCACGGTCGGCCTGCACTACGTCGATACCGACCTCGACGACATCGACCTCGCCGAGGAGCGCCTGATCCTCTCGCTGAGCCGAACCTTCTGACCCCCCACCGCTGCCGCGGGCACGTCCCGCACGACTGAAAGGAAAGACCATGAAATTCGTCACCGCCATCATCAAGCCCTTCAAGCTCGACGAAGTACGTGAAGCTCTCTCGGCGATCGGCGTGCAGGGCATCACCGTCACCGAAGTCAAAGGTTTCGGCCGCCAGAAGGGCCACACCGAGCTGTACCGCGGCGCGGAATACGTCGTCGATTTTCTGCCCAAAGTGAAGATCGAGGCCGCGATCCGCCCCGATCTGCTCGATCAGGCGATCGAAGCGATCGAAAAATCGGCCGCGACCGGCAAGATCGGCGACGGCAAGATCTTCGTTTTCGATCTCGAACAGGCCATCCGCATCCGCACCGGCGAAACCGGTCCCGACGCGCTGTAACGGAGAAAAAAATCATGAAGAAACTCTACGCAATGCTGCCCGCGGCGCTTGCGCTCGGGCTGGCCGGCGGCGGCGCGCTCGCCCAGGACGCGGCCACGGTCGTCGCACCCGCCGTCGAGGCCGCCGCCGCAGCGCCGATCGTCGAGAAAGGCGACGTCGCGTGGATCATGACCTCGACGCTGCTCGTGCTGTTCATGGCGCTGCCGGGCCTCGCGCTGTTCTACGGCGGCTTGGTGCGGTCGAAGAACATGCTGTCGGTGCTGATGCAGGTGATGGTCGTGTTCTCGCTGATCGCGGTGCTGTGGGTGTTCTACGGCTACAGCCTGGCCTTCACCGAGGCGAGCCCCTTCATCGGCTCGCTCGACAAGCTGTTCCTCGCCGGCGTTACGAGCGACACGCTCGCCGACACCTTCACCGACAACGTCAAGCTGCCCGAGTACGCGTTCATCGCGTTCCAGGCGACGTTCGCCGGCATCACCGGGGCGCTGGTCGTCGGGGCATTCGCCGAACGGATGAAGTTCTCTGCGGTGCTGGTGTTCTCGGTGATCTGGTTCACGCTGTGCTACCTGCCGATCTGCCACATGGTGTGGGGCCCGGGCGGGATGCTGCTGGGCGACGGCGCGCTCGACTTCGCCGGCGGGACGGTGGTGCATATCAACGCCGGGGTCGCGGGTCTCGTCGGAGCGTACATGGTCGGCAAGCGCATCGGCTTCGGCCGCGAAGCGCTGACGCCGCATTCGCTGACACTGACGATGGTCGGCGCGTCGATGCTGTGGGTCGGCTGGTTCGGCTTCAACGCCGGCTCGAACCTCGAAGCGACGTCGGGTGCCGCGCTGGCGTTCATCAACACGCTGGTCGCGACCGCCGCCGCGGTGCTCGCGTGGTCGCTCGGCGAGGCGATGTTCAAGGGCCGGCCGTCGATGCTCGGCGCCGCGTCGGGCGCTGTTGCCGGCCTCGTCGCGATCACGCCGGCCTGCGGCTCGGTCGGGCCGATGGGCGCGATCGTCATCGGCCTGCTCGCCGGCTTCGTCTGCCTGTGGGGCGTCAATGGCCTGAAGCGCATGCTCGGCGCGGACGACGCGCTCGACGTGTTCGGCGTGCATGGTGTCGGCGGCATCCTCGGCGCGATCCTGACGGGCGTGTTCACCGCCCCGTCGCTCGGCGGCACCGGCGCCGAGGACTTCTCGATCGCTGGCCAAGTCTGGATCCAGACCTATAGTGTATTGATCACGATCGCGTGGTCGGCCGTCGTCGCAGTGATCGCCTACAAGGTCGCCGACATCCTCGTCGGGCTGCGGGTGCCCGAAGAGGAGGAACGCCAAGGGCTCGACGTCAGCGCCCACGGCGAGACGGCGTACCACCACTGAGCTTCACGGCCGGGGCCCCTCCTCTTCCCCGGCCACGGGACGGGCGCCCCTCGAAGGGCGCCCGTTTTTCGTCTGCAGCCGGCAAAAGCGAAAGGAGGCTTGCGCCTCCTTTCCGTGTTCCCGCTGTGCCGCAGAGCGCTTATCCGATCGTCCAGGTCTCGCCGCTGTGCAGGAGATCGGTGAGGCAGCCGTCGCCTTTTTTCGCGCGCGTGTCGGCGTGCAACTGCGCGTTGAGTTCGTCATAGCTGTCGTTGCGCACCGAGCGGAACACGCCGAGCGGCACCGGCAGGTCCGGCGTGTCGAACTGCGACAGGAAGAACGCGAGGCCGCTGTGAGCGGCCTTCTCGTCATGCACGACGAGTTCGCTCTCGGCAACACCGCCTTCACCGAGCGTCACGACTTCCGGCTCCATGCCGCGCAGGCGGATGCCGCGGTCGCGCGCCTTGCCGAACACCAGCGGCTTGCCGTCCTCGAGGATCACGCGCGCATCGTCGCGGGTCGCCTTGTCGGTCAGCGTCGAATACGCGCCGTCGTTGAACACGATGCAGTTCTGCAGGATTTCGACGAAGGCCGTGCCCTTGTGCGCTGCGGCGCGCGCGAGCACCGCGCTCAGGTGCGGCAGGTCGGTGTCGACCGAGCGGGCGACGAACGTCGCACCGGCGCCGAGTGCGAGCGCGACGGGCGAGAACGGCCGGTCGATACTGCCCAGCGGCGTGCTCTTGGTCTTCTTGCCCATTTCGGACGTCGGCGAATACTGGCCTTTGGTCAGGCCGTAGATGCGATTGTTGAGCAGGATCACCTTCAGGTCGACGTTGCGGCGCATCGCGTGGATGAAATGGTTGCCGCCGATCGCCAGCGCATCGCCGTCGCCGGTAACGACCCACACCGACAGGTCCGGGCGGGCGAGCTTCAGGCCGCTTGCGATCGCCGGCGCGCGCCCGTGGATGCTGTGCATCCCGTAGGTTTCCATGTAGTACGGGAAGCGGCTCGAACAGCCGATGCCGGAGATGAAGGCGAAGTTCTCGCGCGGGATGCCGAGCGTCGGCAGCAGCTTCTGGATCTGCGCGAGAATCGCGTAGTCGCCGCAGCCGGGACACCAGCGCACGTCCTGGTTCGATTCGAAGTCTTTTTTCGTCAGCGCGACGGGTGAGGACATGTCGTTCATGATGATCTTCCTGTAACAGTGGGGCTCGGGGACGCGGTTCGGCTCGTGCGGACGCGCGTCAGCTCAGTTCGAGGATGCGGTCATGGACTTCGCTGACCTTGAAGGGCTTGCCCTGCACCTTGTTCAGCGGCACGACGTCGCGCAGGTAGCGTTCGCGCAGCAGCTTCGAGAGTTGCCCCATGTTGAGTTCCGGCACCAGCACCGTCTTGTAGCGCCCGAGCAGCTCGCCGAGGTCCGGCGGCAGCGGGTTCAGGTGGCGCAGATGCACGTGCGCGACCGAGCGGCCTTCGGCCTCGGCCTTCTCGCGCGCCTGCGCGATCGTGCCGTAGGTGCTGCCCCAGCCGATGACGAGCAGCTCGCCGGACGCCGGCCCCTCGACCGTCGTCGGCGGGATGTCCTGCGCGGTGCCGGCGACTTTCGCGGCGCGCACATCGACCATGCGCTGGTGGTTCAGCGGGTCGTGCGAGATGTTGCCGCTGAGGAAGTCCTTTTCCAGGCCGCCGACGCGGTGCTCCATGCCCGGCGTGCCGGGGCGCACCCAGGCGCGCGCGAGGTTCTCGTCGCGCGCGTACGGCTGGAAGCCTTCCGGATCGGTGCGATAGCTCACCTCGACTTTCGGCAGGCTCGCGACGTCCGGAATCCGCCACGGCTCGGCGGCGTTCGCGATGCCGCCGTCGGTCAGCAGGATCACCGGCGTCATGTACTTGACGGCGATGCGGAACGCCTCGATCGCGCAATCGAAGCAGTCGGCGGGCGAGCGCGCGGCGATCACCGGGATCGGGCATTCGCCGTTGCGCCCGTAGATCGCCTGCAGCAGGTCGGACTGCTCGATCTTCGTCGGCAGGCCGGTCGACGGGCCGCCGCGCTGCACGTTGACGATCACCAGCGGCAGCTCCAGCATCACCGCGAGGCCCATCGCCTCGGTCTTCAGCGCCATGCCGGGGCCGGAAGTCGTCGTCAGGCCGAGCGCGCCGCCGTAGGCCGCGCCGATCGTCGAGCAGATGCCGGCGATCTCGTCCTCGGCCTGGTAGGTCGTGACATTGAAATGCTTCAGCGCGGACAGTTCGTGCAGGATGTCGGTCGCCGGCGTGATCGGGTACGAGCCGAGGAAGAGCCCGACGCCGGACGACTCGGACGCGGCGACGAAGCCGAGCGCCGCGGCGTGGTTGCCGGTGATGCTGCGATAGACGCCCGGCCTCGCCGCGGCTTCGCGCACCTGGTAGGTCGCAGCGAAGATCTCCGCGGCGTCGGCGTAAGCGTAGCCGGCGCGCAGCGCGTTCGCGTTGGCATCGGCGAATTCCGGCTTCTTCGCGAACTTCTCGTAGACGTCGGCGATCTCGTCTTCGATCGGCCGGCCGTACAGGCACAGCATCAGGCCGAGCGCGAAGTAGTTCTTGCAGCGGCCGACTTCCTTCTTCGACAGGCCGGAGTCGCGCAGCGCCGCCGCAGTCAGCGCCGAGATGTCGATCTTGAACAGGCGATAGCCGTCGAGGCTGCCGTCCTCGAGCGGATTGCTCGCGTAGCCGGCTTTCGCGAGGTTCGTATCGGCGAACGCGCCGGTGTTCGCGATGATGATGCCGCCGTGCTTGACGTCGGCGAGGTTGGTCTTCAGCGCCGCCGGATTCATCGCGACGAGCGCGTCGGGCGCGTCGCCGGACGTGAATACCTGGCGCGACCCGTACTGGATCTGGTAGCCGGAGACGCCGAACAGGGTGCCGGTCGGCGCGCGGATTTCGGACGGGTAGTCGGGATGCGTCGCGAAGCCGTGCCCGGCCTTCGCGACGGCCTTCGAGAATTCCGAACCGGTGAGCTGCATGCCGTCGCCGGAGTCGCCGACGAAACGGATCACGACGCTGTCGAGCGCCTCGACCGCCCGTACGCTCGACGCGCCGGCGGCTTCGGTGCTGCCGCTGCCGATCGCTTCCCTGGTATCCACTTCGACCTCGGACGTGTATCCGGCTTCTGACATGACTTTCCTCCTCGATGGGCCCGGGTTGCCTGCCCTCGTTGCAGGGCGACGTCGTCGACCGCGGGCGGGGTTTTGTTGATTACAAACAGTTTGACGTCCATCAGTATTGACGCAGGTCAAGAGAAGCGAAATATCACGGAATTGAAACGCTTTTGCGGAACCTGCAGGATCGCGAAGCGCGTCATGCGCTTGCATGCGGCGCATGCGGTGACGGTCGAAACGGGACGGGGCGGCAGCGGGGGCGGCGTGACAGGGGGCACGACCGGACGCACCTCATCGCGGCCGTCGACGGAGCGGCGGAGCGACCTGCTCAGCCGGCGCAGTCGATCTCGTCGCGGTGGCCGAAGCCGGCGGAATTGTCGATGAAATACAGGCGCTCGGGCACGAAGCGGTACCAGCGCACTTTCGCCAGCGCCTTGACGATCGCGGCCGGGGCCAGCGCGAGCTTGCCGACGACCGGGTACTTGTCGCCATACAGCCGGCGCGCGCGCTTTTCCTCGTCGCCCGACGCCTCGCAGGCGAGCCCTTCGGCCTGGATACCCTTGATCTGTGGCCAGTCCGCGTAATCTTCCTGCACCGTGATCGCGACCCGCGCCGGCGCGGCGATCGCGGTGGCGTGCCGGCTTGCCGGCGCCGACAGGAAATACAGCGTGAAGCCGTCGCTGACGTAGAACACTGCCGCAGCCCACGGGCCGTCGCTGCCGTGCGTCGCGAGCGTCATCACGTGGTGCGCCTGCAGGTACGCGAGCGCCGCCTCGCGCGCCTCTGCCGCGGTCAAGATTCGACGCTCCCCGGTTCGCGCAGGGGCTGCGGCGTCGCCCGCGCGTGGCCGCTTTCGTGCAGCCGCTTGAGCCGGTACGCGAGCTGCGGGCGGCTCAGGCCGAGCATGCGTGCCGCGGACGACAGGTTGCCGCGCGCCTTGTCCGTCGCGGCCTCGATCAGCATCGCCTCGACCTGGTCGAGCGTCATCGTGCCGTCGCAGACCGCGTCACAGATCGACTTACCGGCATCGCCCTCCCCGGCGTCGAGCTTGCCGTCCGGGTCGAGCCCGAACTCGCGGGCCTCGTCGCCCCAGGACAGGAACAGGTGCTCGACTTCGATGCGCGTGCCGTGCGGCGCGAGGATGACGCCGCGTTCGACGGTGTTCTGCAGCTCGCGGATGTTGCCGGGCCACGCGTAGGTGGTCAGCGCGCGCTTGGCCTTGTCGGTAAAACCGAGCAGCTTCTTGCCGTTGATCGCGGCGTGCTTTTCGAGGAAATGCTTGGCGAGGACGGAGATGTCCTCGCGGCGTTCGCGCAGCGGCGGGATATTGACCTGGTAGGCGTTGAGGCGATAGTAAAGGTCGGCGCGGAAACGCCCTTCCTTGACGAGCTGCGGCAGCCCGGCGTTGGTTGCCGCGACGAGGCGCACGTTGATCTTGCGCACCCGGTCGTCGCCGAGGCGCTCGACCTCGCCTTCCTGCAGCACGCGCAGCAGCTTGCTCTGCGCCGTCAACGGCAGCTCGCCGATCTCGTCGAGGAACAGCGTGCCGCCGTCGGCGCGCTCGAAACGTCCGGGGCGCGACATCAGCGCGCCGGTATAGGCGCCCTTCTCGACGCCGAAGAGCTCGGATTCGACCAGGTCGTGCGGGATCGCCGCGCAGTTGATCGCCACCAGCGGACGATCGCGGCGCGTGCTCATCTCGTGCAGCGCGCGGGCGAACAGTTCCTTGCCGACGCCGGTCTCGCCGAGCAGCAGCACCGAGATGTGGCTCGCCGCCGCCTGGCTCAGCAGCGCGAGCGCGGCGCGAAAACCGGGCGATGTGCCGATCATGTCGCCGGGAAGCTGGTTCTTCTCGCCGATCGTCGAGCGCAGCTGTACGACTTGCGTCTGCAGGTCGATCAATTGGTCGGCAATCGACTCGGGCGTGAAGAAGCGCATGAGCTCGTCGGCGTCCTCCCATTCCTCGACCGGCTTGCCGACGATGCGGCAGCCCTCGTCGCCCATGCCGACGCATTCGACCTCCTTGTACAGGATCGAACGACCCATGAACGCAGAGGTGTAGCCGCAGGCGTAACCGATCTGCGTCCAGCACACCGGCTCGTCGTGCGTGCCGAAGTGCCGTCGGTGCGACTGGCCTTCCCATGAGTTGATCCAGCGGAATTCGCCGTAGAAGCTGCCGGACGCGCGGTCGAACTCGACGCGGATCGGCACGACGCCGACGTTGCCTTCGAGCGCATGCAGCCGCGGTCCGGTCATGAAGACTTCCATGTCCGTCATGTCCTGCGTCCGGGTGCGCACGAGCTCGGCGTCGCGCATGCCCGAAGCGTAGCCCATGCGCAACAGCAGCCCGCGCGCACGGTTCATGCCGAGCGTGTCGATGAGCTCCTTGCGCAAGGACGCCTGGGCCTCGGCATGCACGAGCAGCATGCGGTGTTCGTGCAGCCAGATCTGGCCGGTGTCGGAACAGAAATGCACGCGTGACCTCAGGTCAGCGCCGTCTGCGCGGCTCGCGTCTTGGAGCTTGGTCATGCCTCGCCCTCCTCCTGGATCGCTTGTTCTACGCGTCGCCGCGACCTCTCGTGTTGACCTGGATCAAACAGTTCAGGCAACAACCATCTGGACAAAATCGGCCCCCTCTGAACGTCCATTCATCAAATGATCAAGACGCCCGGCCGGCGGAGGTGAAATCTCATCAATTGATAAAGCCGCGGTCGCAGCCAACTGCCTGGTCGCGGCCCGTGCCCCGCGCCCTTGCGGGCATTTTGCATGATCTCGCAAAAACACCTGGATCGCCTGCCACGACTGAGCCGCGGCCCGGCCGAAGCGCCCGCGGAAAGTCCGTTTGCCGGACCTGCGCAGCCGCAATGGCACACCCCTTGCAAAGGGACTCCGGCAAGCGTCGTCCAACAAAATCCGGTTGCCACGATCGACACCGGAATTACAAAGGAGGGGGCATCAGATGAAGTTTCCTGTTCCGCACGACATCAAGGCCAAGACGATTCCGGGGACCGAAGGCTGGGAGCGGATGTATCCGTACCAGTACCAGTTCGTCACCGACGACCCGCAGCGCAACCAGTACGAGAAGGACACTTTCTGGTTCTACGACGGACTGCATTACCCGGAGCCGCTCTATCCGTTCGACACGATCTGGGACGAGGCCTGGTATCTCGCGCTGTCGCAGTTCAACAACCGCATCTTCCAGGTGCCGCCGGTGCGCGGCGTCGATCACCGCATCATCAACGGCTACGTCTATATCTCGCCGGTGCCGGTCAAGGATCCGGCGGAGATCGGCGAGCGCGTGCCCAACTTCATGGAACGCGCAGGCTTCTATTACAAGAACTGGGACGCGCTCGAGGCGAAGTGGAAAGTCAAGATGGAGGCGACGATCGCCGAACTCGAAGCACTCGAGATTCCACGTCTGCCCGACATCGAGCCGCTGAGCGTGGTCACCGAAGGCATCGGCGAGTCGACGGGCTATCACCTGCTGAAGAACTATGACGATCTGATCAATCTCGGCATCAAGTGCTGGCAGTACCACTTCGAGTTCCTCAACCTCGGCTATGCGGCGTATGTCTTTTTCATGGACTTCACGCAGAAGCTGTTCCCGAGCATTCCGCTGCAGCGGATCACGCAGATGGTCTCGGGCATCGACGTGCTGATGTTCCGCTCCGACGACGAGCTGAAGGCGCTGGCGAAGCAGGCGGTCACGCTGGAAGTCGACGACATCGTCACCGCTCACCGCGACTGGGCCGACGTCAAGGCCGCCCTCGCGAAGCACCGGCAGGGCAACGCGTGGCTCGCGGCGTTCGAGAAGGCGCGCTATCCGTGGTTCAACATTTCGTCCGGCACCGGCTGGTTCCACACCGACCGCAGCTGGAACGACAACCTCAACATCCCGCTCGACGGCATCCAGACCTATATCGGCAAGCTCCGCGAAGGCGTCTCGATCGACCGGCCGATGGAAGCGGTGCGCGCCGAACGCGACCGCATCACCGCCGAATACCGCGAGCTGATCGACAGCGACGAGGACCGCAAGCAGTTCGACGAGTTGCTCGGCTGCGCGAAGACGGTGTTCCCGTACGTCGAGAACCATCTCTTCTACGTCGAGCACTGGTTCCACTCGGTGTTCTGGAACAAGATCCGCGAAGTCGCCGCGGTCATGAAGGAACACGGCATGATCGCCGACGTTGAAGACATCTGGTATCTGCGCCGCGACGAGATCAAGCAGGCGCTATGGGATGTCGTCACCGCGTGGGCGACCGGCGTCACGCCGCGCGGCACCACGACCTGGCCGGCCGAAATCGAATGGCGCAAGGGCGTGATGCAGAAGTTCCGTGAATGGAACCCGCCGCCGGCGATCGGTGTCGCCCCGGAAGTCATCCAGGAGCCTTTCACGATCGTGCTGTGGGGGGTCACGAACAACTCCCTGGCCGACTGGGCCGCGGTGCAGGACATCGGCGACCCCGACAGCATCACCGAGCTGAAAGGCTTCGCCGCGAGCCCCGGCACTGTCGAAGGCCGTGCCCGCGTGTGCCGCAGCGCCGAGGACATCCGCGACCTGCAGGAAGGCGAGATCCTCGTCGCACCGACGACCTCGCCGTCGTGGGCGCCGGCATTCGCGAAGATCAAGGCCTGCGTCACCGACGTCGGCGGCGTCATGAGCCACGCCGCGATCGTGTGCCGCGAATACGGCATGCCGGCGGTCGTCGGCACGGGAGTGTCGACACGCGTGATCCGCACCGGCATGACGCTGCGGGTCGACGGCTCGTCCGGCGTGATCTCGATCATCACGGCCTGAAGAGGTGACCCCGATGGGAAGCGTTATTTCTGCAGCAGCCCTGCCCTGGGCCGCCCTCGACAGCGTCGCGCCGAAAGTGTGTTCTTTCGAGGAATGCGGCAAGGACTCGGTGCAGCTGGTCGGCGGCAAGTGCGCGTCGCTCGGCGAACTGATCAACGCGGGTGTGCGGGTGCCGCCGGGCTTCGCGCTCACCACCCGCGGCTATGCACAGTTCATGCGCGAGGCCGGCATCCAGGCCGAAGTCGCGGGGCTCCTCGACGGCCTCGACCACGAGGACATGGACAAGCTCGAGGAGGCCTCGCACGCGATCCGCGAAATGATCGAATCGCGCCCGCTGCCGATCGAGCTCGAGGACCTGATCGCCGAGGCCTACCGCAAACTGTCGGTGCGCTGCTACCTGCCGGCGGTGCCGGTCGCAGTGCGCTCCTCCGCGACCGCCGAGGACCTGCCGGGCGCGAGCTTCGCCGGCCAGCAGGACACCTACCTGTGGATCCGCGGCGTCGATGACGTGATCCATCACGTGCGGCGGTGCATCTCCAGCCTCTACAGCGGGCGGGCGATCGCCTACCGCATGAAGATGGGATTCCCGCACGAACAGGTCGCGATCAGCGTCGGCATCCAGAAGATGGCGAACGCCTACACCGCGGGCGTGATGTTCACCGTGCATCCGGCGACCGGCGACCGCTCGGTGATCGTCATCGACGCGAACTTCGGCTTCGGTGAATCGGTGGTTTCGGGCGAGGTCACGCCGGACAACTTCGTCGTCAACAAGATCACGCTCGACATCATCGAGCGGACGATCTCGACGAAGGAGATCTGCCACACCGTCGATCTCAAAACCCAGAAGTCGATCGCGCTGCCGGTGCCGGCCGAGCGCCAGAACATCCAGTCGATCACCGATGACGAGATCGGCGAGCTGGCGTTGATGGCGAAGAAGATCGAGAAACACTACGGCCGCCCGATGGACATCGAATGGGCGATCGACAAGAACCTGCCCGCCGGCGGGAACATTTTCATCCTGCAGGCGCGGCCCGAAACGATCTGGAGCAACCGCCAGAGAACCACCGGTGCGGCAAGCAGCACGTCGGCGATGGATTACATCGTGTCGAGCCTGCTCACCGGCAAGCGCCTGACGTAGGGCGGATGAGCCGAAGGCGCTATCCGCCAACCGAACCGCCAACCGAACCGCCGCTGGGTTCGGCAGGTATTTGGCGGAAGGCGCTGCGCTTTTTTGCCCTACGACGGCAACGGATATGGAGAACGAAAAATGATCGTACGTAACTGGATGCAGCCGAATCCGACCGTGCTGACCGGCGACACGCTGCTGTCCGAGGCGAAGCGGATCCTGTCGGAGGCCAATGTCCACGCGCTGCCGGTCGTAGACGACGGTCGCCTGCGCGGCCTCATCACGCGCGCCGGCTGCCTGCGCGCTGCGCACGTCGCGCTGCGCACCCAGGACACCGACGAGCTCAGCTATTTCTCGAACTGCGTCAAGGTCAAGGACATCATGGTCCGCAACCCGGCGACGATCGACGCCGACGACACGATGGAGCACTGCCTGCAGGTCGGCCAGGAGCACGGCGTCGGGCAGCTGCCGGTGATGGACGGCGGCAATGTCGTGGGCATGATCTCGGCGATCGAGATGTTCTCGCTGGCGGCGCACTTCCTCGGCGCCTGGGAAAAGCGCAGCGGCGTGACGCTGGCGCCGATCGAGCTCAAGCCGGGAACGATGGGTCGCATTACCGACATCGTCGAATCCGCCGGCGCCGAACTGCTCGCGATCTACCCGATCGGCATCGGCCACCAGGACGCCTCGTCCGCGGCGCACGCGAAGAAAGTGATCGTCCGCTTCCACGCCGCGGACACCGATACGGTGACCCGCGCACTCGAGCACGCGGGATTCGAGATCATCGAATCCGTCCAGGCAAAGCATTGAGCCCTTCCTGTTGAACTGATCGTCATCCACCAAGGAGTTTTTCGAATGGACCTGAGATATTTCATCAACCAGTGCGCCGAAGCCAACGAGCTGAAGCGCATCACCACCGAAGTCGACTGGAATCTGGAGATCTCGCACGTCTCCAAGCTGACCGAGGAGAAGAAAGGTCCGGCGCTGCTGTTCGAGAGCATCAAGGGCTACGACACGCCGGTATTCACAGGCGCATTCGCGACGACCAAGCGCCTGGCGATCATGCTCGGCCTGCCGCACGACCTGACGCTGTGCCAGTCGGCGCAACAGTGGATGAAGAAGACAATCACCTCCGAAGGCCTGATCAAGGCGAAGGAAGTGAAGGACGGACCGGTGCTGGAAAACGTGCTCACCGGCAACAAGGTCGACCTGAACATGTTCCCGGTGCCGAAGTTCTTCCCGCTCGATGGCGGGCGCTACATCGGCACGATGGTGTCGGTGGTGCTGCGCGACCCGGAAACGGGCGAGGTGAACCTCGGCACCTATCGCATGCAGATGCTCGACGACAAGCGCTGCGGCGTGCAGATCCTGCCCGGCAAGCGCGGCGAGCGGATCATGAAGAAGTACGCCAAGATGGGGAAGAAGATGCCCGCGGCGGCGATCATCGGCTGCGATCCGCTGATCTTCATGGCCGGCACTCTGATGCACAAGGGCGCGAGCGACTTCGACATCACCGGCACGGTGCGCGGCCAGCAGGCCGAGTTCCTGATGGCACCGCTGACCGGGCTGCCCGTGCCGGCGGGCGCCGAGATCGTCCTCGAAGGCGAGATCGACCCGAACGCCTTCCTGCCCGAAGGCCCGTTTGCCGAATACACCGGCTACTACACCGACGAGCTGCACAAGCCGATCCCGAAGCCGGTGCTCGAAGTGCAGCAGATCCTGCACCGCAACAACCCGATCCTGTGGGCAACCGGCCAGGGCCGTCCGGTGACCGACGTGCATATGCTGCTCGCCTTCACGCGGACCGCGACCCTGTGGACCGAGCTCGAGCAGATGCGCATCCCCGGCGTCCAGTCGGTGTGCGTGCTGCCGGAATCGACCGGGCGCTTCTGGTCCGTCGTGTCGCTCAAGCAGGCGTACCCCGGCCACTCGCGCCAGGTCGCCGACGCGGTCATGGGCAGCAACACCGGCAGCTACGGCATGAAGGGCATCATCACCGTCGACGAGGACATCGCCGCCGACGACCTGCAGCGCGTGTTCTGGGCGCTGTCGTGCCGTTACGACCCGATGCGCGGCACCGAACTCATCAAGCGCGGCCGCTCGACGCCGCTCGACCCGGCGCTCGACCCGGACGGCGACAAGCTCACGACGTCGCGCATCCTGATGGACGCGTGCATCCCGTACGAGTGGAAACAGAAGCCGGTCGAGGCGCGCATGGACGAGGAAATGCTCGCCAAGATCCGCGCCCGCTGGCACGAGTACGGCATCGACTGAGCGACACCTACCACCGACACGCAACGGCCGTCCGGCGAGGCGGCCTCACCGAGGATATGGAAACATGGAACGGGCAAAGAACATCAAGCTGGTGATCCTCGACGTCGACGGCGTGATGACCGACGGCCGCATCGTCATCAACGACGAAGGCGTCGAATCGCGCAACTTCGACATCAAGGACGGCATGGGCGTCATCGTGCTGCAGCTGTGCGGCATCGACGTCGCGATCATCACGTCGAAGAAATCCGGCGCGGTGCGCCATCGCGCCGAGGAGCTGAAGATCAAGCGCTTCCACGAGGGCATCAAGAAGAAGACCGAGCCGTATGCGCAGATGATCGAGGAGATGAACATCTCCGACGCCGAGGTGTGCTACGTCGGCGACGACCTCGTCGATCTGTCGATGATGAAGCGCGTCGGGCTGCCCATAGCAGTCGGCGATGCGGTCGCCGACATCAAGGAAATCGCCGCCTACGTGACCACCGCGCGCGGCGGGCACGGCGCGGTGCGCGAAGTCGCCGAGCTGATCCTCAAGGCGCAAGGCAAGTGGGACGCGGTGCTCGCGAAGCTCCACTGAACGGTTCAACACCTTTTCGAATCGCTTCCATCCACAGCAAGGAGATCGACGTGGCAAAGATTTCGGCACCGAAGAACAACCGCGAATTCATCGAGGCCTGCGTAAGATCCGGCGACGCGGTACGCATCAGGCAGGAAGTGGACTGGGACAACGAGGCCGGCGCGATCGTGCGCCGCGTCTGCGAGCTTGGCGAAGCCGCCCCGTTCATGGAGAACATCAAGGACTATCCGGGCTTCAGCTACTTTGGCGCGCCGCTGTCGACATACCGCCGCATGGCGATCTCGCTCGGCATGGACCCGGCTTCCACCTTGCCCCAGATCGGCGCCGAGTACCTCAAGCGCACCAACAGCGAGCCGATCGAACCGGTCGTGATCGACCGCCGCGACGCCCCGTGCAAGGAAAACATCCTGCTCGGCGACGACGTCGACCTGACGAAGCTGCCGGTGCCGCTCGTGCATGACGGCGACGGCGGCCGCTACGTCGGCACGTGGCACGCGGTGATCACCAAGCACCCGGTGCGCGGTGACGTGAACTGGGGCATGTACCGCCAGATGATGTGGGACGGCCGCACGATGTCGGGCGCGGTATTCCCGTTCTCGGATCTGGGCAAAGCGCTGACCGAGTACTACCTGCCGCGCGGCGAAGGCTGCCCGTTCGCGACCGCGATCGGCCTGTCGCCGCTCGCCGCGATGGCCGCGTGCGCGCCGAGCCCGATTCCCGAGCCGGAATTGTGCGGCATGCTGTCGGGCGAGGCGGTGCGGCTCGTCAAATGCGAGACCAACGACCTCGAAGTGCCGGCCGATGCCGAAATCATCATCGAAGGCATGATCCTGCCCGACTACAAGGTCGAGGAAGGCCCGTTCGGCGAATACACCGGCTACCGCACGAGCCCGCGCGACTTCCGCGTGACTTTCCGCGTCGATGCGATCACGTATCGCAACAACGCGACGATGACGATCTCGAACATGGGCGTGCCGCAGGACGAGGGGCAGCTCTTGCGCTCGTTCTCGCTCGGGCTCGAGCTGGAAAAACTGCTGAAGAGCCAGGGCATCCCGGTGACCGGGGTGTACATGCACCCGCGCTCGACGCACCACATGATGATCGTCGGCGTGAAGCCGACCTACGCCGGCATCGCGATGCAGATCGCGCAACTCGCGTTCGGCTCCAAGCTCGGGCCGTGGTTCCACATGGTCATGGTGGTCGACGACCAGACCGACATCTTCAACTGGGACGAGGTCTATCACGCCTTCTGCACGCGCTGCAATCCGGAACGCGGCATCCACGTGTTCAAGAACACCACCGGCACGGCGCTGTATCCGCACGCGACGCCGCACGACCGCAAGTACTCGATCGGCTCGCAGGTGCTGTTCGACTGCCTGTGGCCGGTCGACTGGGACAAGACCAACGACGTGCCGTCGGTCGTCAGCTTCAAGAAAGTCTATCCGCAGGACATCCAGGACAAAGTCACGAACAGCTGGACCGACTACGGCTTCAAGCCGGTGAAATAAGGAGACGACGCGATGAACCAGTGGGAAGTTTTCGTTATGGATCTGGCCGAACTGCCGGAAGGCACGGAGCTCGAACTAAGCGTGCGCACACTCAATCCGGGGCTGAAGAAATACACTTATCAGCGCGTCAAGGCTGAACTGTCGAAATCGCTCGACAAGTTCGCCGACCGCCTGCAAGTGCGCTTCGGGCGCGGCCAGCTGTGCAACCAGCAGTTCTCGATCCGCATCATCGAGCAGGTCCAGCGCATGCCGGCGAAGTATCTGTAGCAACGCGTGCCCGGGCCGCACGGGTTGCGGCCCGTCCGGCTCGGGCAGCGACAGCACGTTCAGGACGCGCACCCGCGGCCGGCGCCGCGGCTCTACACGGTTTCAAGAATTGGGGGAACGATGGCTTATTCCGATTTGCGCGCCTTCCTCGCCGACCTCGGCGACGATCTGCGGCACGTCCGCGACGAGTTCGATCCGCGCTTCGAGATCGCGGCAGTGTTGCGCGGCCTGCCCGCGGGCGCGCCGGCGGTGCTGTTCGACAACATCCGCGGCTATCCCGGCACGCGCGTCGCCGGCAACCTGATCGCCAGCCGCCCTCGCCTCGCCCGCGCGCTCGGCACGACTGAAGAGCGGCTCGCGCAAACCTGGCTGCAGCGCAAGGAACACGGCGTGCCGCCGGTCATGGCCACGGGCGCGGTGCCGGTCAAGGAGGTCGTGCACCGCGCACCCGACGACCTGCTGTCGCTGTTGCCGATCCTGACCCACCACGAGAAGGACGCGGCGCCGTTCATCACCACCGGCGTCGTGCTGTGCACCGACCCCGAGACCGGCCGGCGCGGCATGGGCATCCACCGCATGATGGTCAAGGGCGGCAGGCGGCTCGGCATCCTGCTCGCGAATCCGCCGCTGCCGCAGTTCCTCGCACGCGCCGAAGCCGCAGGCCGGCCGCTCGACGTGGCGATCGCGCTCGGCCTCGAACCGGCGACGCTGTTGTCGTCAGTCGTCAAGGTCGGCCCGCTGGTGCCGGACAAGATGGCGATCGCCGGCGCGTTGCGCGGCGAACCGGTCGAGCTGGTGCGCGCCGAGACAGTCGACGTCGAAGTGCCGGCGCGCGCCGAGATCGTCATCGAAGGGCGGATGCTGCCGGGCGTGCGCGAGCTCGAAGGGCCGTTCGGCGAGAACACCGGGCATTACTTCTCGAACGTCAGCCCCGTCATCGAAGTGAGCGCGGTCACGCACCGCGACAACTTCATCTATCCCGGCCTGTGCCCGTGGTCGGCCGAAGTCGACGCGCTGCTGTCGCTCGCTGCCGGCGCCGAGCTGCTCGGCCAGTTGCAGGCGCTGATCGGCGGCGTCGCCGATCTGGAACTGGCCGCCGGCACGAGCGGCTTTTCCGCCGTCATCGCCGTTCACGACTGCACGCCGGCCGACGTGAGAAGGCTCGTGATGCTCGCGCTGAACCTCGACCGGCGCCTGAAGATGGTCACCATCGTCGATGACGACGTCGATATCCGCGACCCGCGCGAAGTCGGCTGGGCGCTGGCGACGCGCTACCAGCCCGCGCGCGACACCGTCGTGATCCACGGCTGCGAAGCCTATGTCATCGACCCGTCGGCCGCCGGCAACGCCGCTTCGAAAGTCGGCTTCATCGCGACGCGCGCGAGCGGCGCCGAGTCCGACCGCATCACCCTGCCTGCCGCCGCCGCGGCAAAAGCCCGCGCAGTCATCGCCGAACTGCTTTCCTGAGGGAGATCTGAAATGAGAATAGTCGTCGGAATTTCCGGTGCCAGCGGCGCGATCTACGGCATCCGCCTCCTCGAGGTGCTGAAGAAGATCGGCGTCGAAACCGACCTCGTGATGTCGGATTCGGCCAAGCGCACGATCATCTACGAGACCGATTATTCGATCAACGACGTCAAGCTCCTCGCCTCCTGCGTGCATGACATCAACGACGTCGGCGCGTCGATCGCCAGCGGCTCGTTCCGCCACGCCGGCATGGTCATCGCGCCGTGCTCGATCAAGACGCTGTCCGCGGTCGCGAACTCGTTCAACACCAACCTGCTGATCCGCGCCGCCGACGTGACGCTGAAGGAGCGCCGCAAGCTCGTGCTGATGATCCGCGAGACGCCGCTGCACCTTGGCCACCTGCGGCTGATGACACAGGTCACCGAGACCGGCGCGGTGCTGGTGCCGCCGCTGCCGGCGTTCTACCATCGCCCGCAGACGATCGACGACATCATCAACCAGTCGGTGACGAAAGTGCTCGACCAGTTCGACCTCGACGTCGACCTGTTCGGCCGCTGGACCGGCAACGAAGAACGCGAATCCGCGAAGGCGCGCTGACATCATGCTGCTCGCCTCCGTCACGCGCACGGGCCGCTTCGTCCGGATGTCGTCCGCCCCCCACGGCAGCTTCGAGCCCGTCGCCGGCGCGAAGATCCCGCTCGCCGGCATGGTCACCCGCGGCGACGGCGTCGGTCGCCGCTTCACGTCGCTCGACTGGGTGGTCGAGGAGTTCCGCGCGAAGCTCGGCTTCGTGCCGCACCCTGGCACGCTGAACCTGCACATGTCCGGCCCGCGCTGGCGCGCTGCGCGCCAGAGCCTGGCAGCGGCACCGGGCATCGCGATCACGTCGCCTGCGGGCTTCTGCGGCGCGCGATGCTTTCGCATCCGGCTCGCCGGGCGGATTGACGGCGCGCTGGTGCTGCCGGACGTCGCCGACTACCCGTCGCACAAGTTCGAGATCGTTGCGCCGGTGCCGGTGCGCGCGACGCTCGGCCTCGGCGACGGCGACCGCGTCACGCTGCAGCTCGATCTCACCCGCAGCACAGTCCCGCTTCGCGTCGGCGCGAGCCTCGACGCGCGCACCGCTTCGCGAGCGCAGATCGCGTGGCTCGTCCGAGGAGAACAGTCATGACAATGAAATTCTGTCCGGAATGCCGGACGCCGCTTGCGCTCGCCGCGGTACATGGACGCGAACGGGAAAGCTGTCCGGCCTGCGGCTACGTCGCGTTCCACAAGCCGGCGCCGGTCGTGCTCGCGATCATCGATCACGCCGACCATCTCGTGATGATCCGCCGCGGGCTCACGCCGCTGGCCGGCTACTGGGCACCGCCCGGCGGCTATGTCGAACTCGGCGAGTCGCTGGAGGACGCGGTCATCCGCGAGGCGCGCGAAGAAACCGGCCTTGACGTCGTCGTCGACGGTTTCGTCGGCGCGTACTCGCAGACCGGCGCACGCGCGCTGATCCTCGCGTATCGCGCGCATTCCACCGGCGGGCACCCGGTCGCTGGCGACGACGCGGCCGAGCTGCGCCTCGTCGCGCCGGGCCAGCTGCCGCTGCAGCGTTCACCCGAAGGCGCGCCGCTCCTCGACCGCTGGTTCTTCGACGTCATCGAGGACGTCACCGCACCGTGGAAGTGGGGCCGGCGCCCCGCCGCGCGCTCGGTCGCCGGGAGATGACGATGGCGGCACCGACGACCGGGCCGCCCGGCTGACCCGACGCGCCGGCGCGGCGCCTCCCCGACTCTCGTTGATACCTGCCCTGCATGCCGCGCGAGCGGTTTGCACGGTGTCGCATTGCGTCGCCCAATCGAAGGAAAATACTCATGGCATTTTTCAATGAAGCAACCGAAACCCTGACGCGCGATAAGCTCGAAGCGCTGCAGCTGCAAAAACTGCGCGCGATGCTCGCCGAGCTATGGCAGCGCAACCGCTTCTACACGGCGAAATGGACGGCTGCGGGGGTGGACCCGCGCGACGTCGGCACGCTCGCCGACGTCGCGCGGCTGCCGTTCACCACCAAGTCCGAGCTGATGGAGGCGCAGCAGGCAGCGAACGGGTCGTTCGGCACGAATCTGACGTACCCGCCCGAAGCTTATGTGCGGCTGCACCAGACGTCGGGCACGACCGGCGTGCCGCTGAAGGTGCTCGACACCGCGCAATCCTGGGACTGGTTCGGACGCTGCTGGGCGCACGTATTCGCTGGCGCGGGCATCGGTCCGGCCGACCGCGTGTTCCTGGCGTTCTCGTTCGGCCCGTTCATCGGCTTCTGGTCTGCTGTCGAAGGGGCGCACAAAATCGGCGCGACACTGATCCCGGGCGGCGGACGCGACTCGCTGCAGCGGCTCGAGCTGATGCGCGACACTGGCGCGACGGTGCTGTGCTGCACGCCGACCTACGCGCTACGGCTCGCCGAGGTCGGGCGCGAATCGGGCTTCGACCTCACGTCGATCCCGCTGCGCGCGACCATTCACGCCGGCGAGCCGGGCGCGAACATCCCGGCGACGAAGCAGCGTATCGAGTCGGCGTGGTCGGCGAAATGCTTCGACCACGCCGGCGCTTCCGAGATCGGCGCGCATTCGTTCGAATGCGAGCATCAGCCGGGCGGCACGCACCTGATCGAGAGCGAGTTCATTGCCGAGGTCATCGATCCGGCGACCGGCGCGCCGGTTGCGCCGGGCCAGCGCGGCGAGCTCGTGCTGACGAACCTGGGCCGCTGGGGTTTCCCCATACTGCGCTACCGCACCGGCGACCTGGTCGAGGTCAACCACGCGCCTTGCGCGTGCGGCCGCGGCTTCCTGCGTTTCGAAGGGGGCATCCTCGGCCGCGCCGACGACATGGTCACGGTGCGCGGCGTCAACGTCTATCCGTCCGGCGTCGAGAACATCATCCGCAAGTTCACCGAGGTCGACGAATTCCGCATCCACGTGCGCCGCGAGCACTCGCTCGACGAGATGGACGTCGAGATCGAGCTGTGCGAAGGCGCCGACGCCCGCATCGTGCATTCGATCGCCGAAAAGCTCGATTCGCTCCTCGCCTTCCGGCCACGCGTACACCACGTCGGCCGCAATGCACTGCCACGCTTCGACATGAAAGCGCGGCGCTTCCATGTCAACCGCGAGGGGTAACGGCGCCGACGGCACTCATGACCCGCAATCCCGCAGTGGCACAGGGCTGCCGGACAGCTGAAGGTGTTACCGCTCCGGCCGGGACGAGCCGACAGGCCCGTCCCGGCCGGAGCATTGCAGTGAGCAGAGCAATAAAACATCAAGGAGGAGATACATGAAGATGAACAAAATCGGCCTTGCGATCGCCCTGTCGGCACTCGTGGCAACAGGTGCGAGTGGATTGAGTCCGTAAACTGCTGTAAATCGAGTGGCAGGTAGCCACCGCTTCAGTTCGGTACGATGACGTTGTCGAAGCGTTGATCAACCGAAGAAAGGCAGGCGAAGCGATGGCTGGATATGATGTTAGCGTAGGGCGTGATTTGTTGCCAGGGCTGTTGAGCGGTCAGGACGGGCTGGCGAAACTGGTAGAAGCGGTTCTGAACCAGATACTGGAGGCGCAAGTGACAGAAGCGTTGGGAGCGGAGCGGCACGAACGCACGGAAGAGCGCGCCGGCTACCGCAACGGCACGCGAGCACGCACGCTCTACACACGGGTGGGGCCGGTGACGCTGCTGGTGCCGCAGACGCGGGATGGCAGCTTCTCGACAGAGATCTTCAAGCGTTACCAGAGGAGCGAGCAGGCGTTTGTACTGGCGCTGATGGAGATGGTCGTGCAAGGCGTCTCGACGCGGAAAGTATCGGCGATCACCGAGGAGCTGTGCGGCACGAGCTTTTCCAAATCGACGGTCAGCGCGCTCTGCGCCGGACTGGACGGACGTGTCGGTGCCTTCAACGAGCGACGGCTCGAAGGCGATTACCCGTTTGTTCTGGTCGATGCGCTGTTCATCAAGAGCAGGGAAGGCGACCGCGTCGTATCGCGCGCCGCACTGGTCGTGTCGGGCATCAGGAGTGACGGCTACCGCGAAATTCTCGGCGTGAAGATCGGCGACACGGAGAGTTTCGCCACTTGGGATGAGACGTTCCGCTGGCTCAAAGGCCGGGGGTTGAAAGGCGTCATGTTCGTCGTTTCCGACAGCCACGGCGGGCTGACGCAGGCGGTCGCAAAGCATTTTCAGGGGGTGACCTGGCAGCGCTGCCAGGTGCATCTGATGCGCAACATTCTGGGGAGCTGCAGCGCCAAGATCCGGGCCGACGTGGCGGCGGCAGCCAAACTCGTCTTCCAGGCGGCGGACATGGCCGAGGCCAAGCGCCGGCTCGCCGAATTCGTCGAGCGCTTCGAGAAAACGGCGGCAAAGGCCGTGGCGTGCATCGAGGAAGGTTTCGCCGACGCAATGGCGGTCATGGCGCTGCCAGAGAAATACCGGCGGCGGCTGCGCACGACCAACATGCAGGAGCGGCTCAACGAAGAGATTCGCCGTCGCGAGCGGGTGATCCGCATCTTCCCCAACGACGAATCCGCCCTGCGCCTGATCGGCGCCCTGTTGGCCGAGCAGAACGAGGTCTGGCAGGAAAGACGATATCTGGATATGGATGAATTCGCGGAGTGGGTCGCCGCCCGCGCCGCCGCCGGCGAGAGCAACAACGTTGTTGCTCTCGCCGGATAAAAACCATTCGTCATCATCCGGGCTGAAGAGAATTTACAGCAGATTTTGGACTTGACTTGCGAGTGCGAAGGAAGGCGCTGATCAGTACCCCCACGGCAGCGAGAACTGGTTCGCTGGCGCATTGCCGCCCCCGGGCGATTATTTCCTGAACTACTTTGGCTATTACGACGGCGACCTGCGCGACGGCGACGGCGACAAGGTGCCCGGCGCCTCGGTTACCGCGTGGTTCGACGCGCTGCGCTGGGTCAAGGTCACGGACCAGCAGCTCCTCGGCGGCAACTGGGCGATGCACGTGATCCTGCCGGTCGTGCAGCAGGAACTGGCCCTCGGGGCCGGCAGCAAGACAGTCACCGGGCTGGGCGACCTGGTGTTTTCACCGCTCGTCGTCGCTTGGCATTCCGGCAACTGGCACTGGGTTGCCGCGCTCGATTTCTACGCACCGACCGGCAAGTACAAATCGGGCGAGCCGCGAAAGAACATTGGCGCGAACTACTGGAGCGTAGAACCGGTGTTCGCGGCAACTTGGTTGTCGGAGAACGGCTGGGAGGTATCGGCCAAGTTCATGTACAACATCAAGGCGAAGAACAACGACTTCCGGCCCGCGCCGGGAGCGCCGAAGATGGACTACGAGTCCGGCGACGAGCTGCACATCGACTACCTTGTCGGCAAACGCTTCGGGCCCTGGGGGGCGGGCCTGTCGGGCTACTACGTGAAGCAGACGACCGACGACGAGCTCGGCGGCCGCAAGATCCCGGCGGCGATCGGCCCGTGGTCCGCGGGGCGCCGCGGCGAGGTGTTCGCGATCGGCCCGAGCGTCAGCTACACGACGAAAGGCGGCACGCTGCTGGTCGCGCAGTGGCAGCACGAAACCGAAGCCGAGAACCGCTTCCGCGGCGACAAGGCCTGGTTCAAGCTCGTGACGCCGTTCTGAGCAAGGCTGCGGCGCGCGGGCTTGCACGGCGCGCCGCAGTCTCTTGCGCGGGCAGGCGGCAGGCTGTCAGCCGGGGCTGTCCGCCCCCGGCAGATCGGCCGGGCGGCCCTGAGCGGCCTGCCGGTAGTCACAGACGCCCTGCGGAAAGATCCGCTCCAGTCGCGCCCGGTAGGGACGCATGTCGATCGGTTCGTAGAGCCCGGCATCCAGCGCCTCGCCGACCGTCTGGAGCGTGCACTTGAAATGATCGCCGCGTATCGTGTCGCCCGCGACGATGCGCGTATTGCCGTAGATGGGATAGGCGCGCATGCACGGGCCGGGCGGACGCTGGTTCCATTCGCCGTCCCATACCCGATCGCCGCTGAACATCGTCTTGCCCTGCGCATCGATACAACGATCGCTCGCGGCCGCCGGACGCAGCGCGGACCAGGACTGCTCGGGACGTGCCCGCTTGGCCGCGAGCCATCGCTCGATCGCGGCGAAGGCCTCGGGGGTCGGATCGTGCTTCCTGTCGCTGACCCAGATCGCCTGGTTTCCCGCATCTCCCTGTGCCGCAAGGAGCCGCGCGCGCACCGAAAAGGACGCCGAAGCATGGTGCATGTCCAGCACCGGTTCCAGATAGTGGCGCACGTCGATGACCGGAATGTCGAGCCGCCCCAGAAAGACCTGGCCCGATCGATACGCCGCTGCCATCGCCAGGCGGTCGCCCTCGAAGCGCGGCGCCGGCGCGTCGCGGGTCTTGCCGCGATTCATGTTGTGCGCGCTCCACGGCGAGAAATCCTGCAGATCGCTGCTGGCCCCGCGCAGGATCCAGAAACGCTCGCGCTTCATCTCGGCGACGGGCTTCCAGGTGCCGACACGGGCATTGAGGCGCAGGAACTGCTCGACGTCGATCTGCCCACGCTGCAGCGCCCGCAGGCCGTATTGGACTCCCACGTTGTCCCACGGGATGCGCGCATAGCCCTGCGCATCGGTGCCGTAGAAATCCTTCAGATCCTCGAAATAGCTCCACTGCACACGCCTGAACACCCGTCTGGCAAGTCGGTCTTCGATGAACGCGAAGCGCGGGTTCAGCACCAGCGGCGTCAGCCCGCGCCAGCCGACCACGCATTCGGTCTGGCCCTCGGCGTCCGCCAGCCGACGCTCGCCGGCCAGCAGGGCGAGCCGGGTGGTCGTCGCGATTCTTCTTGCCCTGCCCTCACCCTGGTAATCGTTGCTGGCGTTGAGACCTTCGACCCATTGCCGATGTTCGGCCTGGTGCCACAGCGGATTGCGGCGGTCGGTCCTGTCGAAGTAATACTCAAGCAGTTCGCAATCGAGCGCCCAGATGGTCTGGGTGACCATGTCGGGATACGAATACTGCGCGATCGCCGCATCGATCAGGCCGGGACGGTTCTGGGCCAACAGATACTGCTGAATCGCACCACCGGACCCGCCCACGCCGATCGTGTAATCCGGTTCGCCGTACAGCGCGACGAACTGGCGCTTTACGCGCAACGCGGTATCTTCGGCCAGCCAGATGTTGTAATGGGTGGAAGTCGTCGTGCCGGTCGACGCGACCACCGCATAGCCCTGCGCCAGTTGCTCGCGCCGCCCCTCGAGGACCCTCGACGGCTTCACCCTGCCTTGCCGGTGCCCGATGCCGACGCCACCGGAAAACTGGTAGATCAGGCGGCCGTTCCAGTGCGCGGCACTCGGGGCAGCGAGGGTTTCATGAGGCCCCTTCAGCGCCGCGATGACGTAGATGAAACGGTTGATCGTGCCCATTTCCACGCGCACGATGAACGGCACCTGGGCACCGTTGATGCTGACGCTGTCGACGTCCCGCACCACCTCCGACCACCGCTCGAATTTTTCCTTGTCCCGGGGCTTGTAGTAATACCAGGCCCGGGTGCGCACCAGACAATCCTGGCTGTAACCGATCGGCGCGGGGTTCGCAAAGACCGTGGCGGCCTTCGAGACGACCGGCGTGCCGACCCTGGCATGATTGTCCACCAGCGGTTGGCCCAGGCCGGAAGCTTCGGTGTCGCAAACAAACGGATACTGCCTGGGACCGGCAAACAGGGCTTCGCCCGGCCCCACCTCGCCGAGCCTTATCGGAAACCGGAACGTCTCGGCAGGGCGCTGCAGCCGCGACGGGTGCGGTCCGTCGTAGGGTGCGGCGGGCGCCTTCGCATCGAAGCCGGCCGGCAAGCCGACCACGATCGGACTTTGCGCCTTCGGCGGCGCGGAGGACCCGGCGGGCAGCGTGGCCGTCAGCAGCAAGCTCAACCACACCCACCCTTTCGCCGGCATATTCCCCCCTATGCGAGTGAATCGATCAGGACCCTTTCTTTACGTGTTCGCGGGTCACTTGCGCGGTGTCGTCGTCCGTTTCCGGATCCGGATCCTTGCTCGGGTCCGGCACGGGGTCGGGCTCCGGTGCCGGGTCAGGCTGCGGACCCGGCACCGGCGGTGTAGTCGTATGCATCATCCACTCCCTCACTAACTCGGCAATCGCTCGTCGTCGCATGCGCCGGCCGGCTTCGGCCTGCCACCGTCGCGCCTTCCAATATTAGGACACGCCGCCAGATCCAGCCGCTTTTCCGCGGCGACAAGCCGGGCGGCGCGCGCCATCGCTCGCCGTTCGAAAGCGCGCAGCCAGATCCAAAAATTCGATATCCACAATCCGGCCGATCGAATTTACAAACCCTACCCCGCCCTTTAACTTAGCGATGACCCCGGCACCGTCGGGGATTTGGAAAGCGCGGGACGGGCACGGCCGGGGCCTCCCGTTCCGCGCGGATCCTGAAGGCTTCACGACGTTCGGGGGCGGGGTTCTATGCATGCAGCGAAACCGGTCGAAGCAGGCGCAGCGTGGAACAGGGGACGGCGCTTGACCGGCGCTGTACCGCCCGCGGGAGCCGGATCATGATGCTCATGCGGCGCTGGTCGGTACGCCGCGCCTCGGCGCTGGCGCGCGTCTACCGCGCGGTGCTGGCCGTCATGCCGGTCGCCCGGGCCGGCCTGCGGCTCGTCGGGCGAGCGCCGGCCGAACGGCTGCTCGCGCCGATCGAGCGCGCCGCCAAGGCCTTCCTCTTCGATTGCCGCATGTGCGGCCAGTGCGTGCTGTCATCGACGGGCATGGCCTGTCCGATGAACTGCGGCAAGCAGATGCGAAACGGCCCGTGCGGCGGCGTGCGGCCGGACGGCGGCTGCGAAGTTGTGCCGGGAATGCGCTGCGTGTGGCTCGAGGCGACCGACGGGCGCAGGCGCATCGCGTACGGACAGCGACTCCCCGCAACCCGGCTGGCACCGCTCGATCACCGCCGCCGCGGCCAGTCGACGTGGATCCAGGTGATCGCCGCCGAGACGCCGCAAACTCCCGCACCGCCGGCTGCGCGCGCACCGCGCCCGGCGCATCCGGCGGGCGCTTTCGAGCGCGCCTGCGCCTCCGGCCGCTTCCTCGTGACGGTCGAAGTCGGCCCGCCGGACTCCGCCGACCCCGCTGCGCTGCTGCAGCGCGCGGCCCGTTTCCGGGGACTCGTCGACGCGATCAACATCACCGACGGCGCGGGCGGCAACTGCCACATGTCGAGCGTCGCCGCCTCCGCGCTGCTGGTGGCCGCCGGCATGACGCCGATCTACCAGGTGACGTGTCGGGACCGCAACCGCATCGCGATCCAGGGCGACATCCTCGGCGCCGCCGCGCTCGGCGTGCGCAACATCCTGTGCCTGACCGGCGACGACGTGAGCCGCGGCGACCAGCCTGAAGCGAAGCCGGTGTTCGACCTCGACGCCGTGTCGCTGCTGGGCACCGCGTGCGGCATGCGCGACGGCGGCACGTTCGCCTCCGGCCGCAGGCTCGACACGCCGCCGGACCTCTTCGTCGGTGCGACTGCGAACCCGTTCGTGCCGCCGCACCGCGAGCGCATCATCAACCTCGAGAAGAAGATCGACGCGGGCGCGCAGTTTATCCAGACGCAGTTCTGCTTCGACCTCGACCTGCTTGAAGACTTCATGCGCGAAGTATGCGTCCGCGAGCTGCATCGGCGCGCCCGCATCATCGTCGGCGTCGGCACGCTCGGCTCGGCCCGCGCGCTGCAGTGGATGGCCGCGCACGTGCCCGGCGTGCACGTCCCGGAAGCGACGCTGCGACGCATCGCCGCGGCCCGCGACCAGAAGGAGGAAGGCCGCCGCGTGTGCCTCGAAACCATCCGCGCGCTGACGCAGATCGACGGCGTGGCGGGCGTGCACCTGATGGGCCACAAGAACGAGGACGTGCTGGCGGACATCATCGCCGCGTCGGGCCTGCGCCGCCGGCCAGCCCTGCAAGTCCATTGAAATCCCGTATCGATTGAGGAGGAAACCCGGATGAACGCGATGACCGATCAGGAAACGCTGCTCGTGGAGTGGCTCGCCGACATGAACGAGGACGACGCGCTCGAGCTCGCGAAGAAGATGCTGTTCGACGAGAAGGCGGACGCGTTGCGCGTGCTCGAGCTTTGCCGCATGGCGATGGACGAGGTCGGCAGGCGCTTCGAGCAGGGCGAGTACTTCCTGCCCGAGCTGGTGCTCGCCGGCGAGATGCTCGAGACCATCGGCGCGCTGGCCAAGCCGCTGATCAGCGAGGACGGCGAAGGCGCGCAGAAGCTCGGCCGCGTGCTGCTCGGCACCGTGCACGGCGACCTGCACGACATCGGCAAGAACATCGTCGGCTTCATGCTCGACATCAACGGTTTCGAGGTCAAGGACATCGGCATCGACGTGCCGGTCGCCGAGTTCCTCGCCGCGATCCGGGAGTTCGATCCGCAGGTCGTCGCGCTGAGCGGCTTTCTGACGCTCGCGTTCGACTCGATGAAGGAGACGATCGAGGCAATCGAGCGGGCGGGCCTGCGCGAGGGCCGCAAGATCATGATCGGTGGCGGGCAGATCGACAACGCGGTGTGCGCCTACACCCGTGCCGACGCGTTCGGCGTCAACGCCGTCGATGCGGTGACGCTGAGCAAGGGCTGGATCGGCGTCGCCGCGTGATCGCGGCCGGCGGCGAGACGGATTCCCGGATGCCCTGCGCGCGCGGCTTCGACGTGCTGAAGGCGGTGGACGGCCTGCCGGAAGGATCGGCGAGCCGCAGCCGGCTGCGGCGCGAAGTCCTCGACCTCGCGCGCGACGAAGGGCTCGTCGAAGCCGCCTACAGCTACCGCATCGTCGCACTCGACGCGCCGGCGGGTGAGTGGCTGCGCGCGGGCGGTGAGGCCTTCCATGCGCCGTGGCTGCTGCCCGAATCGGGACGGTTGACCGCACTGGCTTGCGCGAGCTGCACCATCGGCGCGGGCATCGAGAGGCGCGTCGCGAGCCTCGTCGCCGCGCGCCGGGCGTCGCGTGCGCTGGCGCTCGATCAGCTCGGCAACGAGCTGCTGTTCGAAGTCTCCCGCATCGCGCAGGACCGCATGCTCGCCGACGCGAGGCGCCGGGCGCTCACGATGGCGGGCGAGCTGCGCCCCGGCGATCCGGGCCTCGCGCTCGACGCCCAGGCCGCCGTGCTGCGGCTCGCGGATGCCGCCGCGATCGGCATCGAGCTCAACGCCGGCCTGCTGATGCGCCCGCACAAATCGACGTCGATGGTGCTCGGCGTCGGCATCGACCTGCCGGCCGTATCGTGGTCGCGCTGCCAGCACTGCCGCTCCCGCGCAAGATGCCGGCACGGCGCGGCAGTGGCTGCGGCCGCCTGATCCTGACGAAAACGCTGCGGAGCCTCCATGACCAGTCGTGACAAACCGTTCGCGCGGGCACTGACGCTGAACTTCCCGCAGCTCGGCCGCGCCATTACCGCGAGCGGCGGCGAGACGGTCCTCCAGAGCGCGCGGCGCCACGGCATTCGCATCGTCGGCGCGTGCGGCGGCCGCGGCACCTGCGGCGCGTGCATGGTGCACATCAGTGACGGCGAGATCGAAGCCGATCATGCCGATCCCGCCGCCCCGTCGCCCGCCGCGCCGGCAAACCGGAAGAAATGGGTCCGCGCCTGCCGGGTTCGCGCCCGCAGCAACTGCACCGTCGAAGTCGCGCCGCGCTCGCTCGCACCGGTCGCGCGCGCGGACGTCGCGGGCGACGGCGACGCCGACCTCCTGCGCCTCGACGCGGCGGTCGCGAGCTGCGAGGTGCACGTCGCCGAAGCGACGCTCGCCGACAACGTCGCCGACATCGACCGCGTGATCCGCGCGCTCGCCTTGCCCATCGACGCGCCCGGCGCGCCGTCGATCGGCACGGTCGACCTGGTCGCTGCGCAGCAGCTGCCGCAGACGCTGCGCGACGCCGCCTGGTCGCTGCGCCTGTGCCTGAGAGGCTCCGAGCTGATCGACGTCGCCCCGCCGGGCAGCCGCGTGCTCGGGCTTGCTGTCGACCTCGGCACGACCAACGCGGCCGGCTTCCTCGTCGATCTGCAAAGCGGCGCGCGCCTCGCCAGCCTCGGCCTCGAAAACCCGCAGGTCGCGTGGGGCGCGGACCTGATCAGCCGCATCGATTACACCGTCGGCGGGCCGGCGGGGGCGGCCGACGAGCTGCGCGCCGCGGCAGCTGCCGCGATCGACGCGCTCGCCCATGACCTGTGCGCCGCGGTCGGCGCGAGAGCGACCGAAATCGTCGACGTCGTCGTCTGCGGCAATACTGCGATGCATCACCTGCTGCTCGGGCTGCCGGTGCGGCAACTCGGTCGCGCGCCGTTCGTCGCGGCGGTGCGCGACGCCATGGACGTCAAGGCGCGCGAGTTCGGCCTCGGCGTGAGCCCCGGCGCGTATGTCCACGTCGCACCGAACGTCGGCGGCTTCGTCGGCGGCGATCACGTCGCCGCGCTGCTCGCGACCGAAAGCCACTGGCGCGCCGCCGCGACGAGTCTCGTCATGGACATCGGCACGAACACCGAGATCTCGCTGATCCACGACGGCGTCTTCCTGTCCGCGTCGAGCCCGTCGGGGCCGGCGCTCGAAGGCGGCCACATCTCGTGCGGCATGCGCGCCGCCGAAGGCGCGATCGAACGCGTCGGGCTCGACGGCGGCCGCCTCGCGGTGCGCACGATCGGCGGCAAGGCACCGCTCGGCCTGTGCGGCTCGGGCGTGCTCGACACGCTGGCGACGCTGCGCCGCGCCGGCATCGTCGATCGCCGCGGGCGCATCCAGGCGCCGCACCGCGACGTCGGCGGACAGGACGGCGAACGCTTCGCGGTGCTCGCCCCCGGTGTCCATTTCACCCAGGCCGACGTGCGCGCGGTGCAGCTCGCGAAAGCCGCGATCCGCACCGCCGTCGACCTGCTGCTCGCCGACGTCGGGCTCGAGGCGCCGGCGATCGGGCGCTTCATCATCGCCGGTGCTTTCGGCGCGTACATCGACATCGACAGCGCGGTCGCGATCGGCATGTTCCCGGATCTGCCGCGCGA
This sequence comes from Aromatoleum bremense, assembly GCF_017894365.1. Classification (NCBI taxonomy): domain Bacteria; kingdom Pseudomonadati; phylum Pseudomonadota; class Betaproteobacteria; order Rhodocyclales; family Rhodocyclaceae; genus Aromatoleum; species Aromatoleum bremense. The sequence goes on along the minus strand of NZ_CP059467.1, from coordinate 1,998,342 downwards.
GCGTTTCGTCCAGGTCGGCAACGCGGCCGGCGCCGGCGTGCGGCAGATGCTCGCCAGCACGGCAGCACGCAGCCGCGCGCGGCAGCTCGCCGCCGGCTGCCGCTATGTCGAGATGAGCACGCGCGCGCAGTTCCAGCGGGCGTTCATGCACAACATCGGATTCCACTGAAGCACACACGGAGGAAAGATCGTGACGACAGGCAACAGCTTCGACATCCGGATCATCGGCGAGCGCATCAACCCCGGCTTCAAGAGCACGCGGGCGCTGTTCGACAACAGCGACATTCCCGGCATCCAGGCGCTGGCCATCAGGCAGGTCGAGGCCGGAGCGGTGTACCTGAACGTGAATGTCGGCTCGCAGGCGATGACCGACCGCCCGTTCCTGACCGACGTGATCCAGGCGATCCAGGACGTCGTGGACGTGCCGCTGTCCTTCGACGTGCCGAACACCGAGCTTTTCGAACTGTGCCTGAAAACCTACGACCGCGACGCGGCGGGCGGCGAGCTGCCGATCGTCAATTCCATCACCGAGCACCGCTGGGACGCGATGGACCTGTACCGCGAGCATCCGTTCAAGGTCATGGTCATGGCCTCGGAGAGCGTCGTCGATGGCGTCGCGAAAAACAACAAGACCGCCGAGGACATCGCCTCGACTGCGCGGCGCGCGGCGCTGCGCCTGCGCGACGACTGCGGCATGCCGATGGATCACATCTACATCGACCTGTCGGTCAGCGCGATCATCGCCGACACCGAAGGACTCAACCGCGCCACGCTCGACGCGGTGCGGCTGATCGGCAGCGACCCGGACCTCGAAGGCCTGCACATGACCGGCGGGCTGTCCAACATCGGCCAGCAGCTGCCGGCGAAAGCCGCCGACGGCTCGGACCTGAAGCATTGTCTCGAGAACGCCTTCCTCACGCTCGCGGTGCCTTTCGGCTTTGACACCGTGCTCGGCACGCCGTGGCGCGGCTATCACCCGCTGCCCGAGGACGACTATGTACTGACGACCTACCGCCACTTTCTCGACCAGAAAGGCAGCCAGGCGCTGCGCGCGGTGCGCAAGTTCTACAGGGCGTGACGCGATGCCGGCCGAAACCATCATTGTCGACAGCTACTTCGACGGCGAGCGCCACCACGAGCACGGCCCGTACGGCTTCCTGATCGCCGACGGGCGGATCACCGCAATCCTGCCGGCGGCGCAGCTCGCGCTCGTCGCGCCCCCGGCCGCAGCGCCGCAACGCGCGGCATTCCTGATGCCGGGCCTCGTCGACGCCCACGTGCACCTGTTCCTCGATGGCACCCAGCTCGACGCGACACGGCGTGCCGACTACTTGAAGGCGCCGCTCGACGAGATGCTCGCGGTGGCAGCGCACAACGCGGCGGCGACGCTCGCGTGCGGCATCACGACGGTGCGCGACGCGGGAGACCGCTTCGGCATCAACCACCGCCTGCGGGCGGCGGCCGCGGAACGGGACGCCGGCCTGCCGGCGGTACGCTCCGCCGGCCTCGGGCTGAAGCGCCCGAAGCGCTATGGCGCTTTCATGGGCCGCGACGTTGCGGACAGCGGCGAGATCGTCGCCGCGGTGCATGAGCTTGCCGCCGACTGCGACGACATCAAGTTGATCCTCACCGGCATCATCGATTTCGACGCCGGTCGCGTCGCCGGCGAGCCGCAGTTCGACCTGGAGTCGGCGGCACTGGCCGTGCGCACCGCGCACGCGCTCGGCAAACGCGTATTCGCGCACTGCAGCGGCACGGCAGGCCTCGACGTCGCGATCGCAGCGAAAGTGGATTCGATCGAGCACGGTTTCTTCATGAGCTGCGACAGGGTCCGGGCGATGGCCGACCGCGGCATCGCGTGGACGCCGACCTTCGCGCCGGTGCATTTCCAGTGGGTGCGCCCTGAAGTCGCCGGCTGGTCGCCGCAGACGGTCGACAACATCGCCCGCATCCTCGGCGAACACGCGGAAAACCTCGTGCGCGCCGACGCAGCGGGCGTCACGCTGCTGTGCGGCTCCGACGCCGGAAGCCACGGCGTCGGCCATGGCACCGGGCTGCTCGACGAACTACAGTGGCTGCACGAAGCCGGGCTGTCGGTGACGGCGGTGCTGCGCGCGGCGACCGGGGCGGCCCGGCGTCACTGGGGCGAACCGGCGCTGCTCGCCGCGGGCGCGGCGTTCGACGCGGTGCTGCTCGAGGCGTCGCCATTCGAGCGTTTCGGCGCGCTGCGCGAGCCGATCGTGGTGTTCCGCGACGGCCGGCGGCTCGCATCGCCTCTTGGCGTGACAACGCGCCCGGGCGCAACGGAGCGCAGCCGGACGTGGCTGGCGGAAGCCTGAAACAAGCGGCGGCGGCCTCGGGAGCGTCGGACGCCCCCGAGGCCGGCCCGCCGGGATCGGCTACTGCATGAGCATCGCCTTCGCGTCCGCGAGCAGCTTGTCGCCGTCGTAGCCTTTGGCCGTGACCTCCTTGACCCATTCGAGCGCCACGCCCTCGGAGGCCTTGATCCAGTTCTGCACTTCGGCGGCCGGCACGGTGTAGAACGCGTTGTTGCGCGCTTCGGCCAGCTTGCGGTTCGGCGCTTTCGTCTCGTCCCAGATCCTGCCGATCCAGGCCGAGGTCTCGGCGCCGCTGTTCGCGTCGATCACTTTTTTCAGCTCGGGAGGCAGGCTCTCGTATTTGGCCGGGTTCATCGCCAGGACGAAAATGGTGTTGGCGATGTTCGGCAGCGAAGAATCGGTCTCGGTGTGGTACTTCACGATTTCGTCGAGCTTGAGCCCCGACATCACCTCCCACGGCAGCAGCGCGCCGTCGATGACCCCTTTGGCGAGGCTTTCCGGGACCTGCGGAACCGGCATCGGCACCGGCGTCGAGCCCAGCGCCGCCACCAGCTTGGTCGACAGGCGGCTCGGCGCGCGCAACTTCAGCCCGGCGAAGTCCGCCATCGTCCTGACCTGCTTCTTCGTCGTGTGGATCTGCGCCCCTTCGTGGGTGTGGAAGGCCAGCGGCCGCACGCCCTTGTATTCCTCGGCGGCGTACTTCGCGGCGTAGTTCCACAACGCGCGGCTGGCTTTTTCGGCGGTGTTCGTCATGAACGGCAGCTCGAACACTTCGGTGACCGTGAAGCGCGCCGCCTGGTAGGTCGGGACGGTCAGGATGATGTCCGCGACGCCGTCTTTCGCCTGGTCGAACAGCTGCGTCGGCATGCCGCCCAGCTGCATCGACGGATAGATCTGGCACTTCAGCTCGCCGGCGGATTCCGCGGCGATCTTCGCGCACCACGGGCCGAGCAGCTTGGTCTGGGCGGTGGAGCTCGGCGGCAGCATGTGATGGACCTTGAGTACGACTTCCGCATGCGACGGCAAAGCGCCGGCCATTGCCCCTGCGGCGAGCACAGGTAATAGAAGTGCGCGTGTTTTCATGCTTTGGGTCTCCCGGGAATCAGTCGGACTGGCTGCCGACGGCGACGTGATGGCGACCTCGCGGAGGCACGAGGGACGGTGAAGGCGCGGTGGCTCGATTCGTCTGCCCGAGCCCTGGGCGAAGCCGCACTCCGGCTTTGGTGAGGATCGGGTGCGCGCACTCAACCCGCATACTTGCGGGCGGCGGCGAACATCGCGCGGACGTTGTCGACCGGCGCCTCGTCAGGCAGGCCGAACGCACAGTCGAGAATCAGTTTGCCGCCCTTGTGAAACACGTTTTCGGCGAGGTGGCGCACCGCGGCGTCGACCTCGGCGGGCGTCCCGGTGGTCATCATCGACGGCGACAAATTGCCGCGCAGCGCAACCACGTCGCCGAGCACCTCGAACGCCTTGACCATGTCGGTGCGCTCGAACCAGTAGATGCACTTGCCCGCCGGGACGTCCTTGATGATCTCGAGCCGCTTCGTGCAATCGGCTTCCCAAAGCGGCATCGGGATCAGGCCGGCGTCGATCAGGCCGATCAGCAGGCGGCGGAACGACGGCCACCAGAACGTCTCGAACTGCTTCGGCGACATGAACGCGTCGGGCGCCCAATGCACCGGGATGAACACGATGGGATTGCCGGAAGCGCGCGCGGCCGAGACGATCTGCTTCAGCAGGAACACCGCAACCTTGTCCAGCAGGGCCAGCAGCTGGTCCTTCTTGCGGTACAGGTCCTTCATCATGCCGGTCGCGCCGCGAAAGTAGTCGGCGATGAAGTCGTAGGGTGCGATGCCTGTCGTGCCGTTCGTGCACGGGTAGCCGAGCGTCGCCAAGCGGTCGGTGAAGGCGAGATGGTGCTGCGCGAAGCGCTCGGCCTCTTCAGCGGCCCGGATGACTTTTTCCAGCGCCTCGCGCACCCGCGGCTTTGCGAACGGGCGGATGCCGCCGAGCAGCCGGAAGTAGTACAGCCCGGGAAGATAAGGCAGGTCCTCGAAGCCCTCGAACGCCGAGGCGACACGCGGCAGGTAGGTGTGCAGGTAATAGCCGGTCGGATCGAAGATGAAATCTTCGTACTCGTCGGCTTTCATGTATTCGCGGTCGAGGTACTGGAACGGCTGGTCGTCGCCGACGCCGTGCCCCGGCCACTGCAGCTGCTTGAAGCCGATGGCTTCGAGCGACGGGCCGGCAGTCGCCGTGAGCAGCAGCGGACTGACAACGTCGGGGTCGAATTCCAGCACCGCGCGCTCGCCGATCTCGCGCGTCTTTTCGTAGTCGTACATCAGCTCGCGGCACGTGATGCCGGCGTAGCGGGCGAGCCAGAATGTCGAGTAGAAAGCCACCGGCATGCGGTCCGGCTGCTTCAGCGCGACGCAATCGATGATCCGCTGCCAGCGCGTGTCGAAGGCGGAAGGGGTGGCGGCGACCGCGGCCGGGGTTTCGTCGAGCGTTTCGCAGATGTCGTTCATCGTGTGCATTGCCTCCCTGCGGCTGAGGGCCAATATCCGGAAAGTGCTAGAGTCCGTCAATCCGCTCCGATGGATTAGGGAAATCCAAAAAATGAATCTTCATTCAGTGGATCTGAATCTATTGGTAGTCTTCGATGCGATCCTGCGCCACAAGAGCGTCAAGGACGCCGGAGCCGAGCTCGGCCTCAGCCAGCCGGCGATGAGCTATGCGCTGGCGAAGCTGCGCACGACCTTCGACGATCCGCTGTTCTTCCGCACCGGAATCGAGATGCTGCCAACGGCGCGCGCGTCGCTGCTGGCGATGCCGATCGGCGAGGTGATCGAAAAGATAAAGAACGACGTCTTCGGCGCCGCGCCGTTCGACCCGGCGCAATCGACGCGCCGCTTCACGCTGTGCATGGCCGACATCGGCGAGAGCAACTATGTGCCGATGCTGATGAACGCGCTGCAGGTCAAGGCCCCGGGCGTCAGCCTCCGAACCGTGTTCATGCCATCGAACGCGATGAAGGAAGCGATGCTCACTGGGGAAGTCGACCTCGCGATCGGCCCCTTCACCGACCTCGAACAGGGCCAGTATTTCCAGCAGGGGCTGCTCGACTGCGGCTTCGTCTGCATCGTCCGCGCGGACAACCCGCTCGCACGGGGCGAGCTGACGATGGAGCGTTTCCTCGCGGCGCGCCACGTCACGGTGAGCTCCCCCGCCCGCAGCATGGTGCTGATCGAGCAACACATGCGCCAGCTCAGGCTCGATCTCAACGTGAAACTGCGGGTGTCGAGCTTCCTGAGCCTGCTCCACATCGTCACCCGCACCGATCTCATCGCGGTGGTTCCCGCCGAGGTCGCACGCACGCTGAAGGAATCGGGCGGGGTCGAGGCCTTGCCGCTGCCTTTCGACGCGCCGACCTTCACGATCCGCCAGTTCTGGCACCAGCGCTTCCATAACGACCCGGGCAACCGCTGGCTGCGCCGCGAAATCCACCACTTGTTCCGGCCCCTCGCCACGGCCTGAGCGCGCGCCGCAGGATGCTGTTTCGGCTGGAATAGAATGATCACTCGTTCGGCGCCTTGCCACAGCCCCCATCGAACCCGGGCGCGATGGAGCGCGGCCTGCAACGGAAGCACGCATTTTGCAGTTGACCGATCCGCGCGCACACGTCACCTTCTCGTCGAAGGCGGTACGACGGGCCTCGCGCGGACGCTGACGAAAACCTCCTCCGCGCAGGCCGTCCCGATGACCCCGGCCGCCACCCGTAATGGAAGAGAGATCACGATGCACACCGCGGATACCCAAAGCGCCGGACCGGTCGCGAGCGCCGATGAAACGGACCAGCGGAACACCCGCCTCGTCGCTTCATGCCGGTTGCCGACCCCCTGGGCCACCTTCCGGATGCACGGCTTCGAAGAGCCGGCGACCGGGCGCGAGCACGTCGCGCTGACGCTCGGCACGATCGCCGACGGCAAGCCGGTGCTGACCCGCGTCCACTCCGAGTGCCTCACCGGCGACGCCCTGTTCAGCCGGCGCTGCGACTGCGGCCCGCAACTCGAAGCGGCGCTCGCAGCGATCGCCGCCGAAGGGCGCGGCGTGCTGCTGTACCTGCGCCAGGAAGGCCGCGGCATCGGCCTGCTGAACAAGGTACGCGCCTACGCGCTGCAGGACGAAGGCGCGGACACCGTCGAAGCCAATCACCTCCTCGGCTTCGACGCCGACACGCGCGATTACGCGGTCGCCGCCTCGATGCTGCGCGAACTCGGCATCGCCTCGCTGCGGCTGATGACGAACAATCCGCGCAAGGTCGACGCGCTCGGGCAGTACGGCATCACGGTCGCCGAGCGCGTGCCGCACGTCATCGAGCCGAACCCGCACAACGCGAACTACCTGCGCACCAAGGCCCAACGGCTCGGCCACCTGCTCGCCGGACACTGACGCGGCAGCGGCACGCCGGCCGCTGCCGCTCGCATCACGGCTTGATCGCGATCTTCAGCACCCCGTCGCGCTGGTTCGCGAACAGGTCGTAGGCGCCGGAGCAGCTGCCGTGCTATCGCGCCGACAGGTGTCGGCAGGCACCGGCCGCCGTGACGCCGAACATAACGTGGGCGGCGGCTGTGATCCAATCTCTCGCGACATCGAACCAGGGAAACACGAGCACCCCGGCAGGAGTCTGTTCACATTGCTGGATCTCCTTCTGCCCGGCACCACGGCCACCCTTCGACCCCCCGGCGTCAGGCCACCGGTGCGCGCTTCATGCAGGCGCGATAGCGCATGTGCACCCGCTCGGCAAACCACGCGGTCGTCAGCTTGCGCTGGATCTTCGGACTCTTGAGCTCGATGCGCGGCATCGCTTCGCGCGGCACGCGGGCCCCGGCGGCCTGGTCGGCCATCGCGAAGACGCGCAGGTAAAGCTGGGTATGCGCGAACGCCTCGCGCTTTTCCTGCCGCAACGCCGCAAGGATCTCCGCGGAATCGAGCTTCAGCCGTCCGGACAGCGCCATCACCGCCTTCTGCGTCGCGCTGGCCTTGCCGCTCGGTTCCCCGTTTTCGTAACGCAGCAGGTCCCCGTCGAGGACCAGCTTGACGCCGGCCAGCCGCGCCACCGCCTGCTGGAAGGCCGCATTGCGGCTGCTGTAATGCCCCGCGTTGAAGTCGGCGAAGCGAAACAGCGGGTCGTGATACGGCGCCGGGTAATCGAGCAGGTGCGCGATACCGAAATAGAGCCCGCCCGGACGGGTGAATACCGCGTTGCGCAGCCCCTTGCCGAACCCGCCGCCGTATTCCGGGGCGGCGCGCGCGTGCGCTTCGGCGAACGCGATGCTGACCTGCATCGGCCCGCCGGTGTGCACCGGGTTGTAGCCGCTCAACAGCAACCGGCCGCCGGGCAGCTCGTCGATCATGTCGTCATAGAGCAGGCTCATCTGCCGCTCGGTCCGGAGCGTATCGAGTCGACGCTTGTACGTCTGGCTGTCCGGTGACGGTTTCGCCAGCGCCGCATCCAGTGCGAGCTTCGGGATATGGAAGCGCTGGCGACGCGCCTCGATTTCCCGCCACGCGATGCGCGACAGCCCCGGCACCACCGGGTCGGCGACAAAGCCTGACTCCTGTTCGATGACGGCAATCGCGGCACAGAAGTTTTCGGCGGTCGGCGCGAGGCGCAACGCGGCAAAAGCCGCGAAGATGTCCGCGGCCCAACCGTCCCTGTCCCGCGTCACGCTCGGCGGCAGCAGCTCCAGCACCCGTGCAACGCCCTGCTGGCGGCCCGGGTAGCGCAGCGCCGAGATCGGGCCGACCGGCGCCGGCGAGAATATCGCCTCCGGTGGCTCCGATGCCGGTGGCGCAGCGGGGCGTACGACGGGCGCATGCGGCGGGGCATCGCGGACGGTTTTCGGCAACCGCACCTCGACCGGGGCCGGCGCCTGGGCCTCGACGACCGGCTTGGGGATCGTGGTGCAGCCTGCGAGCAGCGCGCATGCGGCAAGTGCGAAACCTCTGATGTTCGCGATTCCCTGGGCTTTCCTCATCGTTCTCCTTGTTCGTCAGCGGGCGAAGGACGGATTTTTCATCCTGCCTCCGCCCGGCATTATCGTGGCGCCATCGAGCACTGCGAAGCTGCCGGCGGCCTCGTGCCGGCTCGCCGGCTCGCCGGCGCGGCGAAACGGCCCGCATCGTACCGTACGGCGCGATGCGCCGCTCGTCGTCACGATCGGCCGGCAATTCTCGGGGCACCAACGGTACGCCCTCTCCCGGCTCGCCCGACAGGGGCCTGCGGTGACACTCGTATCGATGCACCGGCCCGGACTGCGGCACAATACGCACGAATCCCCGGTCGATGCGACCTCGCCCCGCACGACGACGTGACCCCCGACAAAGGAATCGAGCTCCCGATGCGGCTCCTGCACACTTCCGACTGGCATCTCGGCCAGTCCCTGCATGACTTCGACCGCACCTACGAACATCAGCAATTCCTCGACTGGCTGCTGGCCCTGATCGCCACCGAGCGGCCCGATGTCCTGCTGATCGCCGGCGACGTCTTCGACAACGCGAATCCGTCGGCCGGCGCGCAGCACCAGTTGTACCGTTTCCTCACCGCGGCCCGCAAGCGCATGCCGCATCTGTCGATCGTCATCATCGCCGGCAATCACGACTCTCCGGGGCGGCTCGAGGCCACTTCGCCGTTCCTGGAGCTGTTCGACGCCGCCGTCGTCGGCCACGTCCATCGCCGTGCCGATCAGTCGATCGACATCGAACGCCTGGTGGTGCCGCTGAAGAATCGTGAAGGGACCGTCGCCGCGTGGTGCCTCGCGGTCCCGTTCCTGCGCCCGGGCGATGTGCCCCGCGTCGCCGACGAAGGCGAGCAAGACGCGTACCTCGCGGGCGTCGCCGAGCTCTATCGCCAGGCACTTGCGGTGGCGCAATCGCGTCGCCAGCCGGGCCAGGCGATCGTCGCCATGGGCCATTGTCACATGGCCCACGGCAAGCTCTCGGAACACTCGGAACGACGCATCGTCATCGGCGGCGCCGAGGCGCTGCCCGCCGGCATTTTCGACCCGGCGATCGCCTACGTCGCGCTCGGGCACCTGCATCTGGCGCAACCGGTCGGCGGCCGCGACCACATCCGCTACAGCGGGAGCCCGTTGCCGATGTCGTTCGCCGAGCTCGACTATCCGCACCAGGTCGTATGCGTCGAGCTCGACGGTGAAGCAGTCGCCGAAATTCGTCCGGTACGTGTGCCGCGCAGCGTGGAGTTGATCCGCGTGCCGAAGACCCATGCGTCGATCGACGAGGTCCTGCCCTTGCTCGAAACGCTCGATCCGGGCGCGGCAGCCGAAGGTCCCGTGCACGCCCATCCCTACCTCGAAGTGCGCGTTCGGCTCGACGCCCCTGAGCCGGGCCTGCGCGCCCGAATCGAGGCGACGCTTGCCGGCAGGCCCGTGCGGCTCGCGCGCATCGACCCGGTCAGTTCGCGCAGCGGCGATGCGCCCGCCAGTTCCGCGATGTCGCTCGGCGACCTGGAACGGCTCGCGCCGGAAACGGTGTTCGCGCGCTTGTGCGAACAGCGCCTCGGCGGCCATCCCGACGAGCGCAAAGTCCTGCTCGGCGCGCTCGCGGCGGCCTTCGCCGAACTCGCGATCGAGCCCGCCGAGGGGGCGTCCGCATGAAAATCCTCGCGATCCGCGGCAACAACCTCGCCTCGCTGGCCGGCGCGTTCGAAGTCGACTTCCAGGCCGAGCCGCTCGCCTCGACCGGACTTTTCGCGATCAGCGGTCCCACCGGCGCGGGCAAGAGCACGCTGCTCGACGCGTTGTGCCTCGCGCTTTTCGATGACACACCGCGCCTGCGCAACGCCGGCGGACGCGGCATTGAACTGCCCGACGTCGGAACGGAGACAACCTTGCCGAACGACCGGCGCAACATCCTGCGCCGCGGTTGCGCCGAAGCGCAGGCGGAAGTCGACTTTCGCGGCAATGACGGCGTCGGCTACCGGGCCCGCTGGAGCGTGCGCCGGGCGCGCAGCAAGGCGAACGGCAAGCTGCAGCAGTCCGAGATGTCGCTGTGTCGCATCGAGGATCTGCAGCCGGTTGGCGGGCGGTTGAAATCCGAGGTGCTGCCGGCCATTGCCGCGCGCATCGGCCTTTCGTTCGAGCAATTCACCCGCGCCGTGCTGCTCGCGCAGAACGAGTTCTTCACTTTTCTCAAGGCCGGCGAAGACGAGCGCGCGACGCTGCTGCAGACGCTCACCGCCACCGACCGCTTCGAAGTGCTGTCGCGGCGCGCCTACGAGCGCAACAAGCTGGAGCAACAGAAACTCGAAGCCTTGAAGGCGCAACTCGAGCACCAGCAGCCGCTTGCCGCGGAAGAACGCGCGCACATCGACGAGGCACGGGCCGGCACGAAAGCCGCGCTCGCCGAGCAGGAAGCGCTGGAAAAGCACCTGCAGACGCAGCTCCAGTGGCACCGCGAGCTCGACCTGGCGCGGGAGCGTGAAGCCGAGGCGCGCGCGATGCTCGACAGGGCGCTCGCGCAGCGCGAAGCGGCCAGCCCGCGGCGCGAACACCTCGCGCGCGTCGAAGCGGTTCAGCCGGCCCGCGCGATGGTCGCCGAGACCGAGCGGCTGGCGCGCGAACGCGGCAGCGCCACCGCTCGCGTGGCGCAGGCTGAAGCGGCTGTCGAGGCCGCTGCCAGCCTCGTCGCGACAGCGAACGCTGGCCGGATTGCCGCGGATGCTGCCCTCGCCGCGGCCGAATCGGTGCAGCAGCACTTCCACCCGCTGATCGCCCGTGCGCGGCAACTGGACACCGAAATCGCCGCGCTACGCCCGGAACATGCGAAGGCTGCACGCGCGCGCGAAGAAGCCGCGGCGGCGCTCGCCAAAGCGCGCAACGATGCCGACGGCAACGCCGCAGCGCGCAGCGCCCGGCTCACCCGGCTTGCAGCCGCCCAGGCGTGGCTCGCTGCCTCCGCGCAGCTCGCACCGCTGGCAGAGGGCTGGATCAAGTGGGATTCGCTACTTGAGCACGCGGCAATCGAACGCCGCGCTCGACTCGCCGCACGCGCAAAGCTGCAGCTGCTGACGCAACAGTCCCGCAGCGAGGCCGATGCGCTGAAGGCCGCCGTGATCACCCAGTCCGCCACCGCGCAGGAACTGGCGCAGCGGGAAACCGAAGTGGCCACGGCGACGAACGCGCTCAAATGCTTCGACGTCGCGACGCTCGCTGCGCGCCGGCCCGGGCTCGAGACGAAGCAGCAGGCCATCCAGTCCGCCGAGCGCACCTGGCGGGATTTGTGCGCTCTCCAGGCGCAGCGAAACGATCTGGCCAGTCAGTGCGAGGCGCAGCGCAAAGTCTTGGCAGCCAACCAGACGCGCGGCGCGGAACTCCGCGCGCTGCGGCCGGCCGCGGAAGCCGCTTTTGCGCAGGCAGACCAAGGCTGGAAAGTCGTGTTCGAGGCGACGCAGGCGAGCGTCGAAGCGTTGCGCGCGCAACTTCGACCGGACGCGCCTTGCCCCGTGTGCGGCAGCGCAGACCACCCCTATGTCGCCCGCCACCCGGCCTTCGATGACGCGCTCACCCGGCTTGCAGGGGAACGCGAACGCTGTCAAAGCGTCCTGCACGAGCTGACAATCGAGGAACAGGCGTTCGCCAAGGACACTGCGGCACGCGACAGGCAGCGGGCGGAAATCGCGCCCCGACTCGCGGCTCTCGATCAGCAGCAGGTGGTGCTGCACGACGCGTGGTGTGATGCACTGCGTGACCTCGGCGAGTTTTTTTCGCCGACGCCGGCCGACGACGGCGCAGCGGTATCGGCGTGGCTGGCAGCGTGCAACATGGAACTTCGCCGTGCCGCGCAGGGCCTCGCCGGCGACGAAGCCGCGTACCGCCACGCGCAGGAAAAACGTCAGGCAGTGCAGCAGGCACTCGACGACAGCCGCAAAGCGGAGCACGGCGCCCGCGAGGCCGTCACGCGACTGCAATCGGCCGCAGACCGGACAGCGGCGGCCCTGCAATCCGCCGCCGAAATGCAGGCGCAGTGCGAAATCCGCCTCGAGGATCTGCTCGCCCAGCTGGACGCCGCACATCTTCAGCCGGCGGGCGACGAGCGGACTTGGCGCGCCGCGTGGGAAGCCGATCCCGCTGCCTACCACGCCGGCTGTCGACAGTCCGTCACCGAGTGGAGCGCACAACGGGACGCCACGACGACGCTGCAGGCGGAGATCGGGAAGCTCGACACCGAAGCGGTAGGGATTGCACGCCTCGTCGAACAGGCAAATCTGCGGCAACGGCAGGCGGACGCGGCAGCGGATGAGCTTCGCCGCGCGCTCGACGCGAAAGAGTCTGCCCGTCGCACGGTTTTCGCCGGCATGACCCTCGCGGCCCAATCCGGCCCGCCGGCCACATTACCCTCCGACACCCTGACCGTTGCCGAAATCGAAGCTGCGCTGGATGGCGCGCTGGCCGCTGCCCGCCAGCGCCGGGACGCATGCGAACAGGCTGCAAAGGAGACCGGACAGCAACTCGCCAGCTGCCAGTCGACCCTCGCCGAGCTGATCCGGCAAGCGGCGACGATTGCGGAATCCGCCCGCTGCACTGCCGCAACGCTCGACAAGTGGCTCGTGGCGTTCAACCGGCAGCAGAATCAGCAGAACGAGATCGCCAATCTCGACCTTACCGCCCTGCACTTCCTTCTGGCGCAGGACGCAGCATGGATCGCGACCGAGCGCGAAGCCTTGCAGCAACTCGAGGCGGCGATCGCGAGCGCGAACGGCGGCCTTGACAGGATGCGCCACCTGCGCGAAGCGCATGAGCGCGGCCGCGGGCCCGCCCCCTCACCGGTCGCCGACACGCCGGACGCACTGCAGGCCGCGCTCGCCGCATCCGTCATTGACATCGCTGCACTGCGCAACAAACTCGGCGAGCTCGACCTCGCACTGCGCCGCGACGACGAGGTGCGCGAGCATTCCGCAAAGCTCGTCGAGGCGATCGAGGCGCAGACGCGGGCCGCCCGCATCTGGTGGCAGATGAACGAACTCATCGGCGCCGCCGACGGCAAGAAGTTCCGCAACTATGCGCAGCAGCTCACGCTGGACATCCTGCTCGCCTACGCCAACGCGCACCTCAAGGATCTCGCGCGCCGCTACCGGCTTGAGCGCGTACCGAACAGCCTGGGGCTCATGGTGGTCGACCAGGACATGGGCGACGAGCAACGCTCGGTCCATTCGCTTTCCGGCGGCGAATCGTTCCTGGTTTCCCTCGCGCTCGCACTAGGCCTCGCATCTCTGTCGTCGCATCGCGTGCAGGTGGAGTCGCTGTTCATCGACGAAGGTTTCGGCAGCCTGGATTCCGACACCCTACGGGTCGCAATCGATGCCCTCGACAGCCTGCAGTCCATGGGGCGCACGGTCGGCGTGATATCGCACGTGCAGGAAATGACCGAACGCATCGGCACGCGCATCCACGTCAAACGCCTCCCCGGGGGGCAGAGCCAGGTGATCGTGACGAAGGGGTTCTGAAACCGGGGGGCTGTCGATATGCAGGCTTCACCGCGGTCGGAGCGGCGCCAGATTATCGCTTCCATCCGGTTCGACTGCGCTTACGCCCGAGAGGCGGGAGGGGGGGTTTTGGCGGTTGCCATCAAAAAAGCCGCCTTCCTGGCTGGGAAGGCGGCTTTTCGGGCAATGGGGTAGTCTGACGATGACCTACTTTCGCACCCGAATTGGGCACTATCATCGGCGCGATCCTGTTTCACGGTCCTGTTCGGGATGGGAAGGGGTGGTGCCAGGATGCTATGGTCGTCAGACTGTAAGGGGTAACAAAGCGGGGAAGCAAAGTGTGTGGGGGGTGTGATGCGTATTGGGTGAGTTGTCGCGGTGTTGATCCAGGGTTATAGGATCAAGCCTCACGGGCAATTAGTATCGGTTAGCTCAACGCATTGCTGCGCTTCCACACCCGACCTATCAACGTTGTGGTCTTCAACGACCCTTCAGGGGGCTCGAGGCCCCGGGGAAGTCTCATCTTGAGGCGAGTTTCCCGCTTAGATGCTTTCAGCGGTTATCTCTTCCGCACTTAGCTACCCGGCGATGCGACTGGCGTCACAACCGGTACACCAGGGGTGCGTCCACTCCGGTCCTCTCGTACTAGGAGCAGGTCCTCTCAAACTTCCAGCGCCCACGGCAGATAGGGACCAAACTGTCTCACGACGTTTTAAACCCAGCTCACGTACCACTTTAAATGGCGAACAGCCATACCCTTGGGACCGGCTACAGCCCCAGGATGTGATGAGCCGACATCGAGGTGCCAAACTCCGCCGTCGATGTGAACTCTTGGGCGGAATCAGCCTGTTATCCCCAGAGTACCTTTTATCCGTTGAGCGATGGCCCTTCCATACAGAACCACCGGATCACTATGACCTGCTTTCGCACCTGCTCGACTTGTCGGTCTCGCAGTCAAGCCGCCTTTTGCCATTGCACTATCAACACGATGTCCGACCGTGTCTAGGCGACCTTCGTACTCCTCCGTTACCTTTTGGGAGGAGACCGCCCCAGTCAAACTGCCTGCCATGCACGGTCCCCGACCCGGATTCACGGGCCAAGGTTAGAACCTCAACGACACCAGGGTGGTATTTCAAGGTTGGCTCCACGAGAACTAGCGTCCCCGCTTCACAGCCTCCCACCTATCCTACACAAGTCCCGTCAAAGTCCAATGCAAAGCTACAGTAAAGGTTCATGGGGTCTTTCCGTCTTGCCGCGGGGAGATTGCATCTTCACAAACATTTCAACTTCGCTGAGTCTCAGGAGGAGACAGTGTGGCCATCGTTACGCCATTCGTGCAGGTCGGAACTTACCCGACAAGGAATTTCGCTACCTTAGGACCGTTATAGTTACGGCCGCCGTTTACCGGGGCTTCGATCAAGAGCTTGCACCCCATCACTTAACCTTCCGGCACCGGGCAGGCGTCACACCGTATACGTCCACTTTCGTGTTTGCACAGTGCTGTGTTTTTAATAAACAGTCGCAGCCACCGATTCTCTGCGGCCCCTTCGCCCTTCGGATGTACTCCTACAAGCTAATGGGGCATACCTTCTCCCGAAGTTACGGTATCAATTTGCCGAGTTCCTTCTCCTGAGTTCTCTCAAGCGCCTGGGTATTTTCTACCTGCCCACCTGTGTCGGTTTGCGGTACGGTCGATTCTGGACTGAAGCTTAGAGGCTTTTCCTGGAAGCATGGTATCAACCACTTCGGGCTCAAAGAGCCCTCGTCATCACGCCTCAGCTTAATCCCCGCGGATTTGCCTACGGGGCACGCCTACACGCTTAAACCGGGACGTCCAACACCCGGCTGGCCTAACCTTCTCCGTCCCCCCATCGCATCCAGAACCGGTACGGGAATATTGACCCGTTTCCCATCGACTACGCATTTCTGCCTCGCCTTAGGGGCCGACTCACCCTGCGCCGATGAACGTTGCGCAGGAAACCTTGGGCTTTCGGCGAGGGTGCTTTTCACACCCTTTATCGCTACTCATGTCAGCATTCGCACTTCCGATACCTCCAGCATCCCTCTCGAGACACCTTCGCAGGCTTACGGAACGCTCCCCTACCATCTCTTGCGAGATCCGCAGCTTCGGTTCATGGCTTGAGCCCCGTTACATCTTCCGCGCAGGACGACTCGACTAGTGAGCTATTACGCTTTCTTTAAAGGATGGCTGCTTCTAAGCCAACCTCCTAGCTGTCTGGGCCTTCCCACTTCGTTTCCCACTTAGCCATGTATTTGGGACCTTAGCTGGCGGTCTGGGTTGTTTCCCTCTTGTCCCAGGACGTTAGCACCCCAGGACTGTCTGCCGTATATCACTTTGCGGTATTCGGAGTTTGCTATCGCGGGGTAGATCGCAGTGACCCCCCCAACGATTACAGTGCTCTACCCCCGCAAGTGTCCGTACGACGCACTACCTAAATAGTTTTCGGGGAGAACCAGCTATTTCCGGATTTGTTTAGCCTTTCACCCCTATCCACAGCTCATCCCCTAATTTTTCAACATTAGTGGGTTCGGACCTCCAGTGCGTGTTACCGCACCTTCATCCTGGCCATGGATAGATCATCCGGTTTCGGGTCTACGCCCAGCAACTCAATCGCCCTTGTCAGACTCGGTTTCCCTACGCCTCCCCTATTCGGTTAAGCTCGCTACTGAACGTAAGTCGCTGACCCATTATACAAAAGGTACGCAGTCACCCCCTGACGGAGGCTCCCACTGTTTGTATGCATGCGGTTTCAGGATCTATTTCACTCCCCTCCCGGGGTTCTTTTCGCCTTTCCCTCACGGTACTGGTTCACTATCGGTCGATCACGAGTATTTAGCCTTGGAGGATGGTCCCCCCATCTTCAGACAGGATTTCTCGTGTCCCGCCCTACTTGTCGCACGCTCAGACCCGCCAGCTACTTTTCGCATACGGGACTATCACCCTGTATCGTCGGACTTTCCAGACCGTTTTGCTAAGTAATTGGTTTAGTCGTGCAGGCTCATCCCCGTTCGCTCGCCACTACTTGGGGAATCTCGGTTGATTTCTGTTCCTGCGGCTACTTAGATGTTTCAGTTCGCCGCGTTCGCCTCCTCAGACCTATGGATTCAGTCTGGGATACTCCAAAAGGAGTGGGTTTCCCCATTCGGACATCGGGGGATCAAAGCTCCATTGCCAGCTCCCCCCCGCTTTTCGCAGGCTTGCACGTCCTTCATCGCCTGTGATCGCCAAGGCATCCACCACATGCACTTAGTCGCTTGATCCTATAACCATGGACCCTGTCACCAGGGCACCACCGCCATAGACGAACTCACGCTTGTGCTCGCCGCCCCCCGCCGCTGGTTCAAAGCGCGGAGGACCGCAAAAAAATGCAATCACACCAACCCATGCAACAGCCCGCCTTGCGGCCAACTGTCGCACACTTTACTTCTTCCACTTTGTTAAAGAACGCAGCCTCAAAAACCTGCCAAGGCCTAAGCCCTGCGGACACCATCCGCACGGCTTAGCCCTTCGACGCCTGCCCACCCCAAACGCTGGTGGAGGATGACGGGATCGAACCGTCGACCCCCTGCTTGCAAAGCAGGTGCTCTCCCAGCTGAGCTAATCCCCCGCTTGATCGCTTGGTGGGTCTGGTTGGGTTCGAACCAACGACCCCCGCCTTATCAAGACGGTGCTCTAACCAGCTGAGCTACAGACCCTCATGCCTCGAGGCTCTTTGCCTGAACAACCGATAAGTTGTGGATACTGGGCCGCCGCGGCCTCATCTCTTGAAAGGAGGTGATCCAGCCGCACCTTCCGATACGGCTACCTTGTTACGACTTCACCCCAGTCATGAATCTCACCGTGGTAAGCGCCCTCCCGAAGGTTAAGCTACCTACTTCTGGTGAAACCCACTCCCATGGTGTGACGGGCGGTGTGTACAAGACCCGGGAACGTATTCACCGCAGCATGCTGATCTGCGATTACTAGCGATTCCGACTTCACGTAGTCGAGTTGCAGACTACGATCCGGACTACGATCGGCTTTGTGGGATTGGCTCCGCCTCACGGCTTGGCAACCCTCTGTACCGACCATTGTATGACGTGTGAAGCCCTACCCATAAGGGCCATGAGGACTTGACGTCATCCCCACCTTCCTCCGGTTTGTCACCGGCAGTCTCGTTAAAGTGCCCAACTCAATGCTGGCAATTAACGACAAGGGTTGCGCTCGTTGCGGGACTTAACCCAACATCTCACGACACGAGCTGACGACAGCCATGCAGCACCTGTGTCCTGGCTCCCGAAGGCACTCCTCGATCTCTCAAGGATTCCAGGCATGTCAAGGGTAGGTAAGGTTTTTCGCGTTGCATCGAATTAATCCACATCATCCACCGCTTGTGCGGGTCCCCGTCAATTCCTTTGAGTTTTAACCTTGCGGCCGTACTCCCCAGGCGGTCGACTTCACGCGTTAGCTGCGTTACTCAGAAAGTTACCTTCCCGAACAACTAGTCGACATCGTTTAGGGCGTGGACTACCAGGGTATCTAATCCTGTTTGCTCCCCACGCTTTCGTGCATGAGCGTCAGTATCGGCCCAGGGGGCTGCCTTCGCCATCGGTGTTCCTCCACATATCTACGCATTTCACTGCTACACGTGGAATTCCACCCCCCTCTGCCGTACTCTAGCCGTGCAGTCACAAGCGCAGTTCCCAGGTTAAGCCCGGGGATTTCACACCTGTCTTACACAACCGCCTGCGCACGCTTTACGCCCAGTAATTCCGATTAACGCTCGCACCCTACGTATTACCGCGGCTGCTGGCACGTAGTTAGCCGGTGCTTCTTCTGACAGTACCGTCATCCAGGCACGCTATTCACGCGCCCGATTTCTTTCCGTCTGAAAGAGCTTTACAACCCGAAGGCCTTCTTCACTCACGCGGCATGGCTGGATCAGGCTTGCGCCCATTGTCCAAAATTCCCCACTGCTGCCTCCCGTAGGAGTCTGGGCCGTGTCTCAGTCCCAGTGTGGCTGATCATCCTCTCAGACCAGCTACGGATCGTCGCCTTGGTAGGCCTTTACCCCACCAACTAGCTAATCCGACATCAGCCGCTCCAATCGCGCGAGGCCCGAAGGTCCCCCGCTTTCCCCCTCAGGGCGTATGCGGTATTAGCTACGCTTTCGCGTAGTTATCCCCCACGACTGGGTACGTTCCGATGCATTACTCACCCGTTCGCCACTCGCCGGCAGGCCGAAGCCCCCGCTGCCGTTCGACTTGCATGTGTAAAGCATGCCGCCAGCGTTCAATCTGAGCCAGGATCAAACTCTTAAGTTCAATCCAACAAAGTACTCAAAATCATTACTGACTCGTGAGCACTCAATCTTTGCAATGCCAAAACTGCCCGAAGGCAATTCTTCACCGCAGCAACCCAGTACCCACACTTATCGGTTGTTCAACTTTTTAAAGAACCGCTACATCGCTGCAGCAAGGGAGCGAATTATACGGGCGTGATCGCGCCCGTCAACCCCCTTCGAGACATCTTCCGATATTTCTTTGTTCAGCTGTGGAACGGCACCATCTCCGATGCCCCCGTCACCTGGATCACTGCCGATTGTCGTCACCCCATTCCAGCACCTCCACCTTCACACGTGATCTGCCGTCCTTGATCATGCCGAGTTTGGCCGCCGCCGCCGGGGAGAGATCGATGATCACACCCTCCTTCCGGTTCGGCCTCGTCGGCCCTCGGTCGTTGATGCGGACCACGATCGCCCGCCCATTCTTCCGGTTCGTCACCCGCACGCGCGTCCCGAGCGGATAGCGGGGATGCGCTGCGACCATCTCGGTCCGGTCGAAGATCTCGCCGCTTGCGGTTTCTCGTCCATGCAGGCTGCGCGCATAGTACGAAGCGAGCCCGACCCTCGTTTCGAGTGCATGAGCCTTCCCGCTACGCGCCGGTTCGTGACCGTACGCTGGCAACGACAGCAGTACCGCAACAGCGGCTGCCCACAGGAACGCGACGGCCCGGCGCTTCGGGCGGCCATTGCATCCTGAACACATTGCAGTCTCCTTTCCCTCGTTTTTCCTCGTCGCGAAGCCTCGCTTCCGTAGGAGGCTTTGGTGCCGCGCCAGCAAACGCTGCGCCCGGTCCGTGCGCGGGGAAGCCCTCCACCGCGCGTCATATACATCACCGTCTTACCGTAATACGCGCTGCAAGCTACCCTTCGTGCAGCGCCGCAAGCCCCGGCGTTTTCATGAGCACTCCCACGGAGCAGCTGATATGTCGCCCACATTCGGGGACGCGAAGGCGCGTCAATTGGCAAAGATGAAGCAGCTGGCCGGCGTGCTGCTGGTCGCGGTCACGGCCCTGTTCGTGGTCGCCCGCTTGCAACAAGGGGCCGGGATCTGGGGCTGGGTGGCGGCCTTTGCCGAAGCTGCGATGATCGGTGCACTGGCCGACTGGTTCGCTGTCGTTGCACTCTTCCGGCATCCCCTCGGGCTACCGATTCCCCACACCGCGATCATTCCGGCAAACAAGGAGCGGCTCGCCGACAACCTTGCGGAATTCGTTCGCGACAAGTTCCTCGCGACCGACACCCTCGTCCACAAGCTCCGCGCGTTCAGTCCGGCCGAGCGGCTTGCCGGCTGGCTGCGGCAGCGGGACAACACTGAAATCGTCGCCGGGAAGCTCGCCGGCGCGTTGGCCGGGTGGCTGGACTTCATCGACGACGAGCGCGTGCGCAGCCTGCTGGCTGCAAGGATCGGGGAACGACTCAGGGCGATCGACGTATCAGAGGTGGCGGGACAAATCCTCGACACCCTGACGGTCGACGCCCGGCATCAGGAATTGCTGGACGCCGCGCTCGGACGATTGGCACGCTGGCTCGACGACCCGGAGGTGCAGATCGCCTTCGCCGCGATGATCATCGAGATCGCAGGCAAGGAGTACCCGAAGACCCTGAAGACGGTGGGCCTCGTCACCAACACCGAAGAATTCTCCCGCAGAATCGCCGCCGGCATCGTGAGGGGCATCAACGGCTGGTTGCACGATATCGGGGACGATCCGCGGCACCCGCGTCGGCAGGCCTTCAACGAAACGGTGGCCGAGTTCATCGCCCGCATGAAGAACGACGCCGACTTCAAGTCACGGGTCAACGCCGCGAAGCTGGAGGTATTGACGCATCCGGTTCTGGCACGCTACCTGGACGGACTGTGGGACGAGCTGAAAGCCTGGCTGCGCAAGGGCCTTCATGAACCGGACTCGCAACTCCGGCAGCGAATCAGCGACGCCGCAAGCGCCTTCGGCACGACCCTCGCCGAAAACCGCGCCTTGCGCGACTCTCTCGACGACCATCTCGAATCCGCCGTGGTCGCGCTCGCGGACGATCTCCGCGACGCGCTGTCCCGCCACATCGCCTCAACGATAAGGAGCTGGAAGGACGAGGACCTCGTCCGTGAACTCGAACTGAGCGTCGGTCGCGATCTTCAGTTCATCCGGCTCAATGGCACTATCGTGGGGGGCGGGATCGGATTGCTGCTGCATGCGCTGACCTTGTTTGTCTCCACCACGTGGTAGCGCAATTTGGCGATCACCCCCGGTGCAAGGCCCGCAGCCAGGGAATCTTTTCGCCACAGGCGGTCCACCTCACACATCGAGCCACAACCAGGAACATGCATGCAACGCGACCCGAGATTCGAAGCCCTTCTGAAAAACCTCAACCACAACCCGTCGAAACCTGCCGGTCTGCTGCAGAAGCTCGGTGCGATCGCCGCTGCCGCGGTCATCTTCGGCCTTGCACTGACCTTCTCGGTGATCTTCTTCGCGGTGGTGGTGGCAGCGGGAGTACTGATCTGGGGCTATGTCTGGTGGAAAACACGCGACTTGCGCAAGGTCATGCGGGCGACACAGACGCAGGCCAGAGCGTCTGCCCAGCGGAACCCGAAACCCGGCCAGGGAATCGTGATTGAGGGTGAGGTCGTGCGCGAGGTTCGGGAAGAGCGCCGCGACGGCACCCGCAACTGACGGCAAGGGCTCCGCCGCCTGCCCCTCGAGCCAGCAGTGCTGGACGACCGAAAAAAAAGCCGGCACCCGTGGGAGTGCCGGCATTTGCCGCATGTCGGGCGAACCTCGCCCGGGCATCATTCCCGAATGACTACGGACTGACCCTCCAGCCCTCCGGATACGGCGCATTCGGGTCTGCACTGCGCTCGCTGTCCCATGAGGTGCCCTGGCCACGATAAGGCGCGGACTTGTCCGGCACCGTCTCGAGCGCCGAGAACTCGCTGATCGGCTGATCCATCGGCCGCAGTTCGACGTACTGCTCCGGACGGTACTCGGGCCTTGCCCTCAATTCATCCGCGCCCGCGCTCAGACGCAGCTTGCCGTCCTCGTAACGCATGCGGTTGAGCGGCACGGTGATTTCCTTGTCGCCGACACCGAGAAAACCGCCTGCTGAAATCACCGCATGGATGTTTTCGTCCTGGCGGCTGCGGACGACCATTTTCACCGAACCGATTTGTTCACCGCTCGCATCGACGACCTGGGTTCCCCGCAGTTGGCTCGGGGTCATCGACTGTACCTGTCCTGAAGCCCCCATCTGCGAGCGCATCTGGTGCTTGGTCTGGCCTTCAGTGTACGAGTCCGCAGCAGCCCCCATAGGGACCGCAACGAGCGCCGCAAGTGCGCCGGCCAGCAAAGACTTGCGATAGATCGAGCTCATATCATCCTCCTGCCTGGTGGCGTCCGTCTGACTGTTGTCTCGCCCGCATGTCCATCCGGACGAGCGTCGTATCGATCCCTATTCCGCACCGAGCGCGCCAAGCCCGGCCGATTCGGTTGCAACCAGGGATCGAGGTAAGCTTATGATCGATTGGCACCTTTTTAAGTTCCAAAGCACGCCTCACCAGCAGACAGCCCTGGCCGTGCGTCTCGCGGATCAGTTTCACCCCCTGCAGACTGCCCAGTTCGAGTCCCAGGGCTTGCTGCCGAACTCACCGCTCACCACCGCCATGGCCTATGTCCGTGAGCGCCGGGCCGGCCGACCCCGAGGTGCCGATCGACACCAACCACCATCTGGAGCGCGCCCTGCGCGTGACGCCGATGGGGCGTCGCAACTGGCTCTTCTGCTGGACCGAGGTCGGCGCCAAATACGTGGGCATCGCGCAGAGCCCCTCATCGCCACCTGCCGCCTGCACAACATCGACCCCTATACGTACTTGGTCGATGTGCTCCAGCGCGTCGGCCAGCATCCAGCCACAGAGGTGGCGCACCTTACCCCCAGGCTGTGGAAGCAGTCCTTCGTGGCCAACCCGCTGCGATCCGATCTCTTCGCAATCTCGAAGTAGGCAAGGACGCCGGTCAGGCACCGCTTACGCCGCATCTTCCTGCCGTTGTGCGGAAAGACGCTCGATATCCATTGGCTGCTCTCCAACGGCTATCGTGTTGCTGGCGCGGAACTGAGCCAACTCGCAATCCAGCAATTGTTCGCCGAACTCGGCGTGGAACCGACGATTTCGCGTGTCGGCGATATTGATCACTACGCGGCGGAAGATATCGACATCTACGTCGGCGATATCTTCCATTTGACCCCTGGCATGCTTGGTCCGGTCCACGCGATCTATGACCGGGCCGCCTTGGTAGCGCTGCCTGAAACGATGCGACACCGGTACGCAGCCCATCTCGTCGAGATCACGGACAAAGCACCTCGACTGCTTGTGCGCTTCGAGTACGACCAGAATTTGCACGCTGGACCGCCGTTTTCAATCGATAGCGCAGAGTGTCCATCGACACTACGGACAAATCTTCAACCTGACCACCTCGCGAGCACGGACGTGCCCGGCGGGCAGCAAAAGAGAGTGTCTGGCTGCTCGGAAAAGCCTGAAATGCCGTATGAACTTCGCGCCAGCAGGTGGCGATGGGTGGGATGGCCGGCGAATTGAAAGAGGCGCTGATTTCTTCGTGAAGTCAGCGCCTTTTGAGATTTGGCGCGCCCGAGACGATTCGAACGTCCGACCCCTGCCTTCGGAGGGCAGTACTCTATCCAGCTGAGCTACGGGCGCTTGGCCGGGGCGAGCCCCGGAATTGAGCGCGCAAGCTTATACCTGTTCGGCTGCAAAGTCCATGCGCCGCTGCTTGTTCGCTACCCCGTGAGTGACGTCGCCCGGTGTGGCGCTGGAGGAAGAAACCCGGTCAGCCCTGCGGCGGGATGCGCAGCACCTGGCCGGGATAGATCTTGTCGGGGTGGGTCAGCATCGGCTTGTTCGCCTCGAAGATCGCGTTGTACTTATTGGCGTCGCCGTAATACTTCTTCGAGATCGCAGAGAGCGTGTCACCGCTCGCAACGATGTGGAAGCGGGCTTCGGGCTCAGCGCGGGGTACGCTCAGGCGGTCGTCGACCCGCTCGACGCCGCGGACGTTGCCGGCGGCAAGCAGGATCTTTTCCTTCGTTGCCTGGTCGGGCGCAGTGCCGGACACGGTGACGACGGAGGTCGCGGCATCGAATTTCACGCCGAGGTCGGAGGGAGCGAGGTTCATTGACATGATGTACTGCTTGATCGCTTCGGCCGCCTTGGCATTCGCGGCACTCGCATCTGCCGTTGCCGGAGCGGCCGCGTTTGCCGGTGCAGCCGGGGCGGCCGCCTTGGCCTCGTCGCCACCGAAGAGTTTCTCGCCGGCATCCTTGATGAACGAAAAGAGTCCCATTTTTGCCTCCGTCTGGAAAAGTCACGTCGAACGCATCCAGCATAGACGAGACGAGCGTGAAGGTTTTTACGTTTACATCACTGTTACAACCTCGGCATATTCCGTGCGACACGGTGTTTCGAGCCGGTTGCTGCTCGATCTGCGTTCTGGATCCCATCTCCGGGCAGGCCATATGGCCGGGAGCGAGGATGGCCAGACGTTTGCAAGCAGTGAATCTGCGCCTTTCCCCACCTCCCGTTCTTGTCTACGTCGCACGGGCGGTCCAAATCATCCGACATCCGTGGCCCGGCCGATGTGCCCGGATATACTTCGCACCTGGCTCGTCCCCAACCCCAGACAGGAGCAAGCATGTCGAGATACCGAGTTCAGTTCGTGAGGCGCCCTGGCCGCCTGATGCTTTCAGCTGCCGCGGCGTTCGCCGTCGTCCAGCTCGCCGGCTGCGGCGAACAGGCCGCGCCCGATCCCGAAACGACCGCCACGCTGATCCAGCCGGTGGCAAGACTCGAACTCAAGGTTGCAAAGGTTGCGCCGGGGAGCCGCAGCGGCGAACAGATCTACCAGAGCGTCTGCATGAGCTGCCACGCAGCCGGGTTGCTCGGCGCGCCGAAGACAGGTGACGCGCCAGCCTGGGCGCCGCGCATTGCGCAGGGTTTTGATACGTTGACGACGAATGCGATCAACGGAATCCGTGCGATGCCTCCCCGCGGCGGCGGCACGGACCTGACCGATACCGAGGTGCGCCGCGCGGTAGCCTACCTCGCGAACACCGCCGGCGCGGACTTTACCGAGCCGCCGACCGGACAGTAATCACGCCGCTGCCGGCATTCTAGCGGTTCGATCCACCGCCGGACCCGGCGCCCATACCCCCTCCGGAACCCATCCCGCGCGGGCCCATCCGGTCAGCAGGACCGAGGCGCTCACGGTCACCGGGGCCGCCACCCGGTCCCATTCCGCCGCCGGATCCGGCACCGCCACCGGGCCCCATGCCGCCACCGGGACCCATCATTGGCCCGCCGCGCATCGGTGGCTCTTCCGGCAACGTCACACCGCGCTCCTTCGCTCGGCGAACCATCTGCTCGTGATGCTCGGCACGGATCTGCTCGCGCTCTTCTAGCGTTTTCGCGGCGCGCATGCGCTGGCGGTGCTCGGCGCGCTCTTGCGGCGTCATGATCTGGGAGCCGTAGATCGGCGTGTTGTCGTCGACCGCTGGCAGATCGCCTGCGGGTTGCGCGAGCGCGCCGCCGGAAAGCAGCACCGCCGCGAACATCGCCAATAACGTCCTGCGTTTCATCGTAACCTCCATCGTCGATAGGATCGGGAATGCCTCGCCGCCGGCGCCCCCACGAACGTGTGACGACCGGGCAGGCCGCGAAGGCAGGGTTCGATTCAATATAGACCCTCGTGCTTGCATTCGTCATCACGTTACATCCCGTTTTACTGTTGCGGGATCAGCTCCGCTCCAGCTTCGCGGGCAGGCCGTTGTGCGTCGACGGGCACGATGCCGTCTCGATGAGGAGGACGTCAGCCGCCGCGCCCTTCGAGCATCGCCATCAGGTTGGCGATGCGCGCGCGGCCTTCTTCCTTCGACACCGGCACGTTCGACTTGCGGTCATTGACTTTCACGTCGCCGCCCATCTCCTCGATGAAGCGCGACGGCTCGCAGGTGCGCGCTTCCTTGCCGGCCTTGCGCCGCTCGCACCACGTGATGTTGAGGCTGCGCTGCGCGCGCGTGATGCCGACGTACATCAGGCGGCGCTCCTCCTCGATCTTGTCCTCGTCGATGGAGGACTGGTGGGGCAGCAGCCCTTCCTCGACGCCGACGAGGAACACGTGCTTGAACTCCAGCCCCTTCGACGCGTGCAGCGTCGCGAGCTGCACGCCGTCGAACTCGCTGTCGTTCTTGTCGAGCATCGAGATCAGCGCGATCGTCTGCGTCAGCTCGATGAGGTTCTTGCCGTCCTCGTCGCCCTTCCTGCCGAGCCAGCCGACGAAGTCGCGCACGTTGCTCCATTTCGACTCCGCCTCGCGCGGGTCGAGATGCTCGAACAGCCAAGCCTCGTAGCGGATCGCCGCGAGCAGGTCCTCGAGCAGACGCGACGCCGGCTCGCGCGTCGCGCGATACTGCAGGCGGTTGATGAAGTTGCCGAACTCCTGCACCTGCTCGAGCTGGCGCGCGTTCAACGCCTGCGCCGCGCCTTCCTCGAAGGTCGCGGCGAAGAGGCTGACGTGGCGCCGTCCGGCATAGCTGCCGAGCGCTTCGAGCGTGCCGGCGCCGATGCCGCGCCGCGGCGTCGTGATCGCGCGAATGAACGCGAGGTCGTCGTCCTCGTTCATCAGGAGGCGCAGGTACGCGATCAGGTC
Source organism: Aromatoleum bremense (assembly GCF_017894365.1). Lineage (NCBI taxonomy): Bacteria > Pseudomonadati > Pseudomonadota > Betaproteobacteria > Rhodocyclales > Rhodocyclaceae > Aromatoleum > Aromatoleum bremense. The sequence continues at coordinate 1,971,443 of NZ_CP059467.1, read as the reverse complement.
GCGGATCTCGGCCTTGTCGAAGAACGACTGGCCGCCGGAGATCACGTACGGGATCTTCTGGTTGCGCAGCTGCTGCTCGATCAGCCGCGCCTGGTGGTTGCCGCGGTACAGCACGGCGTAGTCGGAAAACTTCGTGCGGTGCTCGAACTTGTGCGCGTTGATTTTCGACGCGACCCATTCGGCCTCGTGCTCGGCGTCGCGGCACGCGGTCACCGTGACCTGTTCGCCGGCGCCGTGCTCGGACCACAGCCGCTTGTCGAACAACTTCTCGTTGTTCGCGATCAGCGTGTTTGCGGCGGTGAGGATGCGCTTCGACGAGCGGTAGTTCTGTTCGAGCTTGATGACCTTGAGCTTCGGGTAGTCCTGCTGCAAGAGCTTCAGGTTCTCGACGTCGGCGCCGCGCCACGCGTAGATCGCCTGGTCGTCGTCGCCGACTGCGGTGAAGGCGCCGCGCACGCCGGCGAGATGGCGCAGCAGCGTGTACTGCGCCCGGTTCGTGTCCTGATATTCGTCGACGAGCAGGTAGCGCAGCTTGTTCTGCCAGCGCTCGCGCACCTCCGGGTGTTCATCGAAGAGGCGCACCGGCAGGCTGATCAGGTCGTCGAAGTCGACCGCTTGGTACGCGCGCAGCGTGCGCTCGTATTCGGCGTACAGCAGCGCCGCGGCCGACGCGAGCTCGTTGTCGGCGAGCTGCGCTGCCTGCTCCGGCGTCACCATCGCGTTCTTCCAGCCCGAGATCTGCCACTGCATCGCCTTCGAGCGCGCCTTGTCGGCGTCGCGCGTGATGTCGGCGACGATCTGCACCGTATCGGAGGCGTCGAGGATCGAGAACTGCGGCTTGAGCCGGCAGTGCTTCGCTTCCTGGCGCACGATCTTCACGCCCAGCGCGTGGAAGGTGCACACCGTCAGCCCGCCCGGCACGCGCCCGCCCATCAGTCCGGCGACGCGCTCCTGCATCTCCTTCGCCGCCTTGTTGGTAAACGTGATCGCGGCGATGTTCGCGGGATTCAGCCCGCAGGCGTTGATCAGATGCGCGATCTTGTGCGTGATGACGCGCGTCTTGCCGCTGCCCGCGCCGGCGAGCACGAGGCTCGGCCCGTCGAGATAGTGGATCGCGTCGCGCTGTGGGGCGTTCAGATGAGCGGACATGGGCGTCGAGCGGGCAGGACTGCGGAAAAGGGATGCCGCCGGCAGGCGGCACGCTGGCATTCTAACCGATCAGGCCGGCGCCCTCGGCCCTTGTCCCCGCAGATGACAAGGGAGGCGAAAGCTTTCAGAATGGACTGCGTGATGATCTCCAACGACGGGATTCCCGTTTGATCGGGATATTCGCCGCTCTGGCAGTCGCGATGCCGGGAATCGAAGCGATTTTGCAACCTTGCAGTGCCGTCCTGCGAATCCTGCCGGCCGGCATGGAAGTAACACGGAGAGCTCATTATGAAAAACTCATCACCCCGCAAGCGTCGCCTGTCGGAAGCCGAACTGCTCGGCATGTCGGCCGACGACTACATGAACGACGTGCAGCTCGAGTTCTTCCGCGAGCGGCTGCTCGCGCTGCAGGCGGAACTGCGCGAGAACAGCGAGGAAACCCGCTCGCATCTGCGCGAAACGATCGCCACGCCCGACGAGGCCGACCGCGCGACGCAGGAAGAAGAGCAGGTGCTGGAGCAACGCATCCGCGACCGCGAATTGAAGCTGCTGCACAAGGTCGAAGCGGCGCTGCGACGCATCGCGGACGGCACTTACGGTTATTGCGAAGCGACCGGAGAGCCGATCGGCGTCGGCCGCCTGCTCGCGCGGCCGACCGCGACGCTGAGTCTCGAGGAGCAGGAGCGGCACGAACGGGCCGAGCGGCTGTTCCGCTGAACGCGCCGCATCGTCCGGCCTCGCCCTGGAACGGCACAGCGCGAACGGGCCGCACGACGGCGGCCGTGACGTCGCCGGCCGGCCGTCAGGTCAGACGATGCCCGCGCCGTGCGCCTGCTGGTCGGCCCAGTAGCTCGAGCGCACCATCGGCCCGCACGCAGCATTTTTGAAGCCCATCGCCAGCGCCTCGCGCTCGAACATCCTGAAAGTATCCGGGGGCACGTAGCGCAGCACCGGCAGGTGGCCGGTCGAAGGCTGCAGGTACTGGCCGATCGTCAGCATCTCGACGTCGTGCGCGCGCAGGTCGCGCAGCACGTCGAGGATTTCCTCGTCGGTCTCGCCGAGGCCGACCATCAGGCCGGACTTCGTCGGCACCTCCGCATGGCGCGCCTTGAACTCCTTCAGCAGCCGCAGCGAGTACGCGTAATCCGCGCCCGGGCGGGCCTGTTTGTAGAGCCGCGGCACCGTCTCGAGGTTGTGGTTCATGACGTCGGGCGGCGCCTGGTCGAAGATCTCGAGCGCAATCTCGAGGCGGCCGCGGAAGTCCGGCACGAGCACTTCGATGCGCGTCTGCGGCGACGCCGCACGCGTCTCGCGGATGCAGTCGACGAAATGCTGCGCCCCGCCGTCGCGCAGGTCGTCGCGGTCGACGCTGGTGATGACGACGTAGTTGAGCCGCATCGCCGCGATCGTCGCCGCGAGTTCGGCCGGCTCGTTGGCGTTCAGCGGCTCGGGCCGGCCGTGGCCGACGTCGCAGAACGGGCAGCGACGCGTGCAGATGTCGCCCATGATCATGAACGTCGCGGTGCCCTTGCCGAAGCATTCATGGATGTTCGGGCACGACGCTTCCTCGCACACGGTGTGCAGCTTGTGCTCGCGCAGGCTCGCCTTGATCTCGTTGAAGCGCTCGGCTTCGTGGCCGGCGCCGAGCCGGATGCGGATCCACTCGGGCTTCTTCAGGCGTTCGGCGGGGACGATCTTGATCGGGATGCGCGCGGTCTTGTCTGCGCCGCGCTGCTTGCGTGCCGTGGTTTCCATGCGGGTCTCTCGTGTCGTGATGGGTCGGGGCGGGTAAGCCGTTCAGGTTTCAGGCCGGCGGCCGGTCGGCGGGGTACACCGGTGGCAGCAGGCGCTGCAGAGCGGCGAGCAGGCGCTCGCCAACACTCGCTACGTCGTCGGCGATGCCGAAGTCCTTGAGCCGGACGGTCCGGAGGCCTTCGTAACCGCAGGGGTTGATCGAGGAAAACGGCGCCAGGTCGACGTCGACGTTCAGCGCCAGGCCGTGATAGCTGCGGCCGTTGCGCACGCGCAGCCCGAGCGCGCCGATCTTCGCGCCGTCGACGTAGACTCCCGGCGCGCCGGCCTTGCGCTCGGCGCTGACGCCGTAGTCGGCGAGGCAGTCGATGACGGCCTGTTCCATGAGAGTCACCAGCTCGCGCACCTTGAGGCAGCGGCGGTGCAGGTCGATCAGCAGATACGCGACGAGCTGGCCGGGGCCGTGATACGTGATCTGCCCGCCGCGGTCGATTTTCACCAGCGGGATGCCGACGTCGCGCAGCAGGTGTTCCGGCCGGCCCGCCTGCCCGAGCGTGTAGACCGGCGGATGTTCGAGCAGCCAGATTTCGTCCGGCGTGTCGGCGCCGCGGGCGTCGGTGAAGGCGCGCATCGCGTGCCAGGTGGGTTCGTAATCGACGCAGCCGAGGCGGCGAACGACCAGCACCGGCGTGCCGGCAGGCTGTGGTGCTTGCGTCGGAAGGCCCGCCAGCTCGCCGCCGGCGATCATCTAGAGCACCACCTTCACGAGGGGATGCGCGGTCAGTTCGCGATACAGCGCGTCGAGCTGCGGCCGCGACACCGCGCGGATCGTGCAGGTCAGCGCGAGGTAGTTGCCCTTGCGCGACGGGCGCATCTCGACCAGGCGGGCATCGAAATCCGGGGCGTGGCGCAGCACCACTTCGACCACGGACTGGGCGAACTCATCGACCCGCGCGCCCATGATCTTGATCGGGAAATCGCACGGGAATTCGAGGAGGGTCGGTCGCGTCTCGTCAGCCACTGCGCATCACCGTGTTCTTGAAGTCCTGGTACCAGTCGTACATTTGGCGCGCGACGGGGCCGGGAGTTCCGCTCCCCACGGCGAGGCCGTCGAGCGTCGTGATCGCGAGCACTTCCTTCGTCGATGACGTCATCCACACTTCGTCGGCGGTCCGCACCTCGTCTTCGAGGATCTCGCGCACCTGGTACGGCAGACCGTGGCGCGCGGCAAGCTCGAGCACCACGTCGTACGTGATGCCGGGCAGCATCAGGTGGCTCTTCGGCGGTGCGAGCATCATGCCGTCCTTGACGATGACGATGTTCGACGCCGCCCCTTCGGTGAGAAAACCGTCGCGGAACAGCACGGTTTCGACACAGCCGCTGTCGATCGCGACCTGGCGCAGCAGGCAGTTCGCGAGCAGCGCGGTGCTCTTGAGGTCGCAGCGCAGCCAGCGGAAATCGGCCGCGCTGACCGCTGCGACGCCGCGCGCGAGCTGCGCCGCCGGCGGCGTGACGAGCTCGTCGCTCATCAGGAACACGGTGGGCCGCGTCGGCACCGGGAACGCGTGGTTGCGCCCGTTGCCGCAACCGCGCGACACCTGCAAGTAGACCGACTGGTCCTCCCACGGGTTGCGCGCGACGATCTCGTTGATGATCCCAGACCATTCGGACGGCGCGTGCGGATTCGGCAGGCGGATCGCCTCGAGCGTATGGGCGAGCCGCTCGAGATGCTGCGCGAGGCGGAACGGCCGGCGCGAATACACCGGGATCACCTCGTAGCCGCCGTCGCCGAACAGGAAACCGCGGTCCAGCGGCGAAATCCGCGCCTCGGCGAGCGGCTGGTACGTCCCGTTCACAAAGCAGATGCTCATATGCGTCTCCGCATCGGCGTCACAGACTCTTGATCCACAGCAGCAGCGTATCCCACAGGCGGCCGAAGAAGCCCGCCACCGGCACGTCCTGCAGCGCCACGACCGCGTATTCGCCGAGCGGCTTGCCGTCGAGGTTCAGGCGCAGCGTGCCGAGCGGCTGGCCTTTCTGGATCGGCGCGATGACCGGCTGCTGGCTGACCAGCGAGGCCTCGATTTTCTCCGACTGCCCTTTCGGCAGCGACATCACGAAGTCGCCGAGAAAACCGACCGCGACGTCGTCGGCCTGGCCTTTCCACACCTGGAAGCGCGACAGTTCCTGGGCGGCCGAATAGAGTTTGACGGTGTCGTGGAACTGGAAGCCGTAGTTCAGCAGTTTCAGCGACTCCTGCGCCCGGATCGTGTCCGAATCGGTGCCGAGCACGACCGAGATCAGCCGGCGCGGACCGCGCTGCGCCGACGAAATCAGGCAGTAGCCGGCGCTGCTGGTGTGCCCGGTCTTCAGGCCGTCGACGGTCGTGTCCAGCCATAGCAGGCGGTTGCGGTTGGGCTGGGTGATCTTGTTGTACGTGTACTCTTTCTGCGAGTAGTAGCGGTAATGCTGGGGGAAATCGCGCACGATCGCCGAAGCGAGCAGGCCCAGGTCGCGCGCGGTCGTGTAGAGCTGCGGGTCGGGCAGGCCGGTCGAGTTCGTGAAGTGGGTGTTCTTCATGCCGAGACGCTGGGCCTCGGCGTTCATCATGTGCGCGAACGCTTCCTCGGAACCGGCGAGAAGCTCGGCCAGCGCGACGCACGCATCGTTGCCGGACTGGATGATCATCCCCGAAGTGAGTTCGCCGACGGTCACGGGCCGGTTCGGTTCGATGAACATCCGCGAGCCTTCGCTGCGCCAGGCTTTCTCCGATACCGGCACCGCCTGATCGAGCGTGATCGTGCCGTTCTTCAGCGCTGCGAACGTCAGGTAAGCGGTCATCAGCTTCGTCAGCGACGCCGGTTCGATACGCGCGTCCGGTGCCTGCGCCGCGAGCACCTGCCCGGTGGCGTGATCCATCAGCAGCCAGGCTTTGGCCGCCAGCGTCGGCGCGGGGACATTCTGGGCTGAAGCGGGAAAGGCGAGCAACGCGAGAAGCAGGACAATGAATAAACGCATGAGGACGTGATGGAGAACCGGAACGTGGGGAAGGGAAGGAACAGCGGAACCTGTGATTATAGGGGGTCGAACGGGCAAAGCCGGCGCGGATCCGATGCGGGACGGGTGATCATGTTTCAGCGTGTAACGACAAACGGGCGGATATCCAGCGCCGCCGCAAGGCGTCCGGCTTCGTCGCGCGCTTCGTCGGCGGAGGCGAACGGCCCGAGCTGCACGCGATAGCGGCTGCCGTCTTCCTGGAGTTCGAGGCGGTCGGCGAGCGTTTCGAACTCGTCGCGAACCCGCGCGCGCAACCCTTCGGCCTTCGCTGCCGAAGAAAACGTGCCGAGCTGAAGAAACACGCCGCGCCGCACGGTCAATCCCTGCGCCGGCTGCGACGGCGCGCGCAGCGCGATTTCCTCGGGCAGGATCGTCTCGATCTCGACCGGGGCGCTGCCGGCATTCACGTAGCCGAGCCGATGCGCGCCGGCATACGAGAGGTCGATGACGCGGTCCTTGTGGAACGGGCCCCGATCGTTGATGCGGACCACGACTGTGCGACCATTGGCCGGGTTCGTCACGCGCGCATAGCTCGGGATCGGCAGCGTCGGATGTGCCGCCGTCATCGCGTACATGTCGTAGGGCTCGCCGCTCGACGTCGGTTTGCCGTGGAAGCGCCGACCGTACCAGCTCGCACGCCCGCGCTGGCGGAACGCGGTCAGCGCGGTCGCGGGAACGTACTCCTTGCCGAACACGCTGTACGGCCGGTTGGCGAAACGATGCAGCGGCTCGAGGCGCGGTTCGGCGTCCGCGATGGCATCGAGGTTCGCCGGAATGTCGGTGCCGGGGCCGTCGTCCTTGTAGTAACCGCCGCGCCGCGCTGCCGGGGCGGTGCCCGCAGGCACCTGCATCGTCGTGTCGCGCGACGGAGTCGAGCCGCAGCCGGACAGCCCTGCCGCGAACGCCCCCGCCAGGGCCAGCGCCAGCGCCAGCACCAGCGACCGGATGCCGGCCGCAGTCATCGGATCGCAATCGTTCGAACGCACTCGAGTTCCTCTTCTTCTTTCAACCTTTTGCGAGCACACGGCTGCGCTGGATGCTCATGAGGATACCGATCCCGAGGCACAAGGTCACCAATGCGGTGCCGCCGTAACTGATGAACGGCAACGGCACGCCCACGACAGGCAGGATGCCGCTGACCATGCCCATGTTCACGAAAGCATAGGTGAAGAAGATCATCGTGATCGAACCGGCCAGCAGGCGCGTCGCCAGCGAAGGCGCCTGCGCCGCGATGACGAAGCCGCGCAGCAGCAGCAGCAGATAGCTCGCCAGCAGCAGCAGCGCGCCGAGCAGGCCAAATTCCTCGGCGAGCACCGAGAAGATGAAATCGGTGTGGCGCTCGGGGAGGAACGCGAGATGGGTCTGCGTCCCTTCGGTCCAGCCTTTGCCGAGGAGGCCGCCGGAGCCGATCGCGATCGTCGACTGGATGATGTGAAAACCCCGGCCGAGCGGATCCTGGGTCGGATCGAGCAGCGTGCACACGCGATGCTTCTGGTACTCGCGCAGCACTTGCCAGTCCACGCCGGGCTGGCACAGCTGGTCGCCGAAGCCGACGATCGCGCCGATGCCGACGACGCCGACGAGCGCGACCGGGACGATCAGCTTCCACGACAGGCCGGCGAAGAAGATCACGTAGAAGCCGGCGGCGGCAACGAGCAGGCTCGTGCCGAGGTCCGGCTGGACCAGGATCAGCGCGACCGGCACTGCGAGCAGCGCGCCGGCGACGACGAACTCGCGCAGCCGGATGTGCCCCTCGCGCTGCTGGAAATACCACGCCAGCATCAGCGGCATCGCGATCTTCATGATCTCGGACGGCTGGATGCGGGTGATGCCGATGTCGAGCCAGCGCGTCGCGCCTTTGGACGTCTCGCCGAACAGGTCGACCGCGATCAGCAACAGCACGCCCGCGGCGTACAGTGGCAGCGCCAGCGACAGCAGCCGTTGCGGCGGCAGGCGGGCAGCGAGCCACATCGCCGCGAGGGCGACGCCGGCATTGACCAGCAGCGATGCGATGCGCTCCGGCGACGCGCTGTGCATCAGCACGAACGCGTAGCCGAGCAGCACTGCGAGCAGGCCGAACAGGATCGGGTCGATCGGCCGGATCGCGGCGACGAGCAGACGGAGCGGGCTGAAGCGCGGTTCGGTCACGGGGTCGGCTCCGCGTCGTGTCCGGCGTGGGTGTCGTCCTCGGCTTCCGCCGCCTCGGCGTCTTCGCGCGCGGGTGCGTCGAGACGCGCGCCGAGCAGATGGTAGTCGATGACCTGGCGCGCGATCGGCGCTGCCGACTGGGCGCCGAAGCCGCCGTTCTCGACCAGCACCGCGAGCGCGATCGTCGGATTCTCCGCCGGCGCGTACGCGATGAACCACGAGTGGTCGCGCAGCCGCTCGCGGACCCGGCCGGCGACGTATTTCGACCCTTTGAGCGAATACACCTGCGCGGTGCCGGTCTTGCCGCCGGCACTGTAGGGGGCGCCTGCGAAGGCGCGCGCACCGGTCCCGGACTTATTGACATCGACCATCGCCTCGCGCACCGCGGCCAGATGCGCCGGCTTGATCGCGAGCTGCCGAATCGGCTCGGGCTGGATCGCTCGCCGCTCGCCGCTCGCCGTGTCTATCACGTGGCGCACCACATGCGGCCGGAACACCTGGCCGCCGTTGACGATCGTGGCCAGCGCGTTCGCGAGCTGCACCGGAGTGTAGGCGTTGTACCCCTGGCCGATGCCGACCGAGATCGTCTCGCCGCCGTACCAGCGCTGCTGCTCGGGCTTCTTGAAGCGACCGCGCTTCCATGCCGGCGACGGCAGCACGCCTTCGGCTTCGCCGGGAATGTCGATGCCGGTGCGCGAACCGAAGCCGAGCGGCGCCATGAAGCCGGCGATCCCTTCGATGCCGAGATCGTTCGCGAGCTGGTAGTAATAGGTATTGCACGACACGACGATCGACTTGTGCAGGTCGACCATGCCGTGGCCGCCGACCTTGTCGTCCATGAAGCGGCGTCCGGCGAAGCTGAAGTAACCTGGATCGGCGATCGCCTGGTTCGCGGTGCGCTTGCCGGTCGTCAGCGCCGCGAGCGCCATGAACGGCTTGAACGTCGATCCGGGCGGATAGGCGCTGAAGATCGCGCGGTTGAGCAGCGGATGGTCCGGCGAATCGTTGAGTTCATTCCAGTCGGCGGTGGAGATGCCGTCGACGAACAGGTTCGGGTCGAATGCCGGTTTCGACGCGAGCGCCAGCACGCCGCCAGTGCGCGGGTCGATCGCGACGAGCGCGCCGCGCCGGTCGCCGAACGCGGCCTCGGCGACTTTCTGCAGCTCGATGTCGAGCGTCAGCTCGAGATCGCTGCCCGTCGTCGCGGGCGTGCGCGACATGACCCGCACCGCGCGCCCACCCGCGTTCACCTCGACCTGCTCGACGCCGGTCACGCCATGGAGTTCTGTCTCGTAGCTGAGCTCCAGCCCGCTCTTGCCGATGTGGTCCGAGCCGCGATAGTTCGCGGTGTCGCCGCGCTCCTCGATGCGTTCCTGGTCGCGCAGGTTGATCCGCCCGATGTAGCCGATGACGTGCGAAGCGACTTCGCCCTGAGGGTAGTCGCGGAACAGGCGCGCCTGGACTTCGACGCCGGGAAAGCGGTAGCGCCGGGCGACGAAGCGCGCGACTTCGGCGTCGTCGAGGCGCGTGCGGATCGGCACGCTCTCGAAGTTGCGGCTCTCCTCGAGCAGCTTGCGAAAGCGCCGCCGGTCGCGCGCGTCGATCGTCACGATCTCGCTCAAGGCATCGATCGTCTCGTCGAGGTCGGCGACCTGCGACGGCGTGATCTCGAGCGTGTAGGCAGCGAAGTTGCGCGCCAGCGTCACGCCGTTGCGGTCGAGGATCGCACCGCGCGTCGGCACGATCGGCACGAGGCCGATGCGGTTGTCCTCGGCGCGCGTGAGAAAGTAGTCGTGGCGGACCACCTGGAGGTAATAGAAGCGCGCCGCGAGCAGGCCGAAGCACACCAGCGCGACGATGCCCGCAACCAGCACCCGGCGGCGAAAGCGCCCCAGTTCCTCCTCGGGAGTGCGGAATTCGGTCATCGTCAGATCGGCCGGTTATCGTCCCGGTCCACCGGCCGATACTGCGGCAGCAACAGCAGGAAGTGCAGCGGAATCCACAATGCGGCGCTCGTAAAGCTCGACAGGAAATACCACCAGCCGGGAAATTCGGCGCCGGCCACGAGCCGCACCAGCACCATGATGAGCTGCGTCAGGAAAAACATCGGCAGGATGTGCAGCGCCTGCTGCAACGGCGGAAACCACAGCACGCGGCGCGCGATGGACGTCGCGAGGTAGGCGAGCACGACATAGGCGAGCGCGTGCTGCCCCATCGCCGCGCCCTGCCCGATATCGACCAGCAGGCCGAACACGAAAGCCGTCCCCATGCCGACGCGCAGCGGCTCGCGGATGCACCAGAAAGCCAGCACCAGCGGCACCCAGTCCGGCACCCCGGGCAGGCGGCCGGTCGGGATGTACGCCAGCCCGAGCGCGACGAACAGGCTCAGGAACACGAACCAGTTCTTCGCCGGCTGCAGGATGCGGCTCGATCGATGGGTCGGCTGCACGACTATCCTTTCCGCTCGGGGCGGCGCAGCGCCGGGGACTGCGGCTGCGGCTGCGGCCGGGACGGCGGGGCTTCGGCACGTCCGAGCACCAGCACCTGGGTCGTGCGCTCGACCGCAGCGACCGGGTCGCACAGGACGACGGCAAAAGTCTGCGATTCGCGATCGACGCTGACGACTTCGGCCACCGGCAGCCCGGCGAGGAAGATGCCATCGAGCCCCGACGTTTCCAGCCGGTCGCCAGGGAGCACATCGACTCCGGACAACGTGAAGCGCAGCTCCATGCGCCCCAGCCCCGCGCCGAACAGCACGCCGCGCAGGCCGTTGCGCGCGACCTGCACCGGCACGGCCTGGTCCTTGTCGGTCAGCAGCGTGACTTCGGCCTGCACCGGATACGCGCGCGTGACCTGCCCGATCATGCCCTGCGCGTTGACGACTGCCATGCCGGCCGCGACGCCGTGCTGGCTGCCGCGGTCGAGGATCACCTTGCGCGAGAACGGATCGGGCGCGTCGTAAAGGACTTCGGCCGCGACGCTGCGCACGCCCGGCGCCGGAGCCATCTGCAGCAGTTCCCGCAGCTGCGCGTTGTCGCGTTCGAGCTGCTCGAAACGCAGCAGCCGTTGTGCCGCATCGAGCTGGCTGCGCCGCAGCTCGGCGTTGTCCTGCTGCACTTCGACGAGCGTCGCGAAATAGACTGCCGCGTCACGGACGAAATCGACCGGCGCGGCCGCCGCCATCTGCAGCGGCCAGGTCGCGACCGACAGCCCCTGGCGCACCACTTCGAGGTAGCGGAACCGGAGGTCCGCCACCAGCATCGCCAGGCACACCGAGACGAGTACGAGCAGCCGCACGAGCGGCGTCGGGCCTTGCTTGAAAACGGGCGGAGACTGATGGCCGGCCAGCGACATCGCGGCGACTAGGCGGGGCGAGCAGCGGGCGGCAGGCGCCGCGGCCCGGGAGTCGTCTTATTCCGAAGCGAAGATGGAACCAAGCTTGTCCATTTTCTCGAGCGCCATGCCGCAACCGCGCGCGACGCACGTCAACGGCTCGTCGGCGACGATCACCGGCAGGCCGGTTTCTTCCATCAGCAGCCGGTCGAGGTCGCGCAGCAGCGCGCCGCCACCGGTCAGCACCATGCCGCGGTCGGCGATGTCGGCGCCGAGTTCGGGCGGCGTCTGTTCGAGCGCGATCTTCACCGCCGAGACGATCTGGTTCAGCGGCTCGGTCAGCGCTTCGAGGATCTCGTTGCTGGAAATCGTGAAACTGCGCGGGATGCCTTCGGCGAGATTGCGGCCCTTGACTTCCATCTCGCGCACCTCGGAGCCCGGAAACGCGGAACCGATTCCCTTCTTGATGTTCTCCGCGGTCGTGTCGCCAATCAGCATGCCGTAGTTGCGGCGGATGTAATTGACGATCGAGTCGTCGAACTTGTCGCCGCCGACGCGCACCGAGCCGGCATAGACCATGCCGCCGAGCGAGATCACGCCGACTTCGGTCGTGCCGCCGCCGATATCGACGACCATCGAGCCGGTCGCGTCCGACACCGGCAGCCCCGCGCCGATCGCCGCGGCCATCGGCTCCTCGATCAGGTACACCTGGCTCGCGCCGGCGGCGAGCGCGGCGTCGCGGATCGCGCGCCGCTCGACCTGCGTCGAGCCGCAGGGGACGCAGACGATGATGCGCGGGGAGGGCGAGAACATCCGCGAGTCGTGAACCTTCTTGATGAACTGCTTGATCATCTGCTCGGTCACGACAAAGTCCGCGATCACGCCATCCTTCATCGGCCTGATCGCGGTGATGTTGCCGGGAGTCTTGCCGAGCATCTGTTTCGCTGCGTGTCCGACGGCCTGGATCGTGCGCTTCGCGTTCGGGCCGCCTTCGGTACGGATCGCGACAACCGAAGGTTCGTCGAGCACGATGCCTTTGCCCCGCACGTAGATCAGCGTGTTCGCAGTGCCGAGGTCGATCGCCAGATCGTTGGAAAAATAAGAGCGCAGGAAACCAAACATGGACAATTCCGAGACCAATGAAGACGGGGCGGCTGTACCGGCCAGAACAGGCGGCAAACGAATATGATAACCTACAAACCTTTGTGACTTAAGCAGGTTTTGTTACCTCATGTCGCTCTCCACTGAACAGGTCCGGCGCATCGCCACGCTCGCCCGGATCGAGCTCTCCGACGCCGACGCCGAAGCGACCCGCGGCAAGTTGAATGGCATTTTCGGCCTGATCGAGCAGATGCAGGCCGTCGACACCACCGGCGTCGAGCCGATGAGCCACCCGCAGGACGTCGCGCAGCGCCTGCGCCCCGACGTCGCGACCGAGCCCGATCGCCGTGAAGCGTTCCAGCGCATCGCCCCGCAGACCGAAGCCGGACTGTATCTCGTTCCCAAGGTTATCGAGTAAGGAACAGCGGGCGCCGGGCAGCGGCAGGGATCGCACGGAATCATTTTCGTCCCGGCTGCGCGGCGCTCCCACGACATATGATCAACGCCAGCCTCACCGAACTGCGCGCCGCGCTCGACGCCGGAAAAATCTCGAGCGTCGAACTCGCGACGCTCTTCCTCGACCGCATCGAGCGGCTCGATGCGGCCCTCAACGCCTTCATCACCGTCGACCGCGACGGCGCGCTCGAGGCCGCCCGCGCCGCCGATGCGCGCCTCGCCGCAGGCGATGCCGGGCCGCTCACCGGCATCCCGCTCGCGCACAAGGACGTGTTCTGCACGGAAGGCGTGCTGACGACCTGCGGCTCGAAGATGCTCGCGAACTTCGTCAGCCCGTACGACGCGCACGTCGTCAGCCTGCTGAAAGCCGCCGGCGCGGTCAGCCTCGGCAAGACCAACATGGACGAGTTCGCGATGGGCTCGTCGAACGAGAACTCCCACTTCGGCCCGGCGAAGAACCCCTGGGACACCACGCGCATTCCCGGCGGCTCGTCCGGCGGCTCGGCGGCCGCGGTCGCCGCGCGCCTCGTGCCGATCGCGACCGGCACCGACACCGGCGGCTCGGTGCGCCAGCCGGCGGCGCTGACCGGCGTCACCGGCATCAAGCCGACCTACGGCGTCGTCAGCCGCTACGGCATGATCGCGTACGCGAGTTCGCTCGACCAGGGTGGCGCCTTCGGCGCGTCCGCGGCCGACTGTGCGCAGCTGCTGACCGCGATGGCGGGTTTCGATCCGCGCGACTCGACGAGCCTCGAACGGCCCGCTGAAGACTATTCGCGTGAACTTGCCGCGCAGGCCGCCGCCCGCCCGCTCGCCGGCCTGCGCATCGGCCTGCCGAAGGAATTTTTCGGCGCCGGCATGGCCGACGACGTGCGTTCGGCGGTCGAGGCGGCGCTCGACGAATACCGCGCGCTCGGCGCGACGACCGTCGACGTGAGCCTGCCGAACGCGCAGCTCGCGATCCCCGCTTATTACGTCATCGCGCCGGCCGAGGCGTCGAGCAACCTGTCGCGCTTCGACGGCGTGCGCTACGGCCACCGCGCCCCCGAGTACCGCGACCTTGCCGAGATGTATTCGAAGAGCCGCGCCGAAGGCTTCGGCGCCGAGGTCAAGCGCCGCATCCTCGTCGGCACTTACGTGCTGTCGCACGGCTACTACGATGCGTACTACCTGCAGGCGCAAAAGCTGCGCCGCCTGATCGCGCAGGACTTCCAGGCCGCGCTCGCCGGCTGCGACATCATCGCCGGCCCGACGAGCCCGACGACCGCGTGGGCGATCGGCGAGAAGTCCGACGATCCGGTGCAGATGTACCTGTCGGACATCTACACGATCGCGGTAAACCTCGCCGGCCTGCCCGGCCTGTCGCACCCGTGCGGCTTCGGCGCGGGCGAGCTGCCGGTCGGCCTGCAGCTCGTCGGCGACTACTTTTCCGAGGCGCGCCTCCTGAACGCCGCGCACCGCTTCCAGCAGGCGAGCGACTGGCACCTGCGCCGGCCGGCGATCGCCGCCTGAACGAGAGCTTGACACCATGAGCAGAAACGACTGGGAAGTGGTCATCGGACTGGAAGTCCATGCCCAGCTGAACACCGCGTCGAAGATCTTTTCCGCCGCCTCGACCGCGTTCGGCGCCGAACCCAACGCGCAGGCCTGCGCCGTCGATATCGCGCTGCCGGGGGTGCTGCCGGTACTGAATGGCGGCGCGGTCGAGCGGGCGATCCGCTTCGGCGTCGCGATCGGCGCGACGGTCGCGCCGAAAAGCGTTTTCGCGCGCAAGAACTACTTCTATCCGGATCTGCCGAAAGGCTACCAGATCAGCCAGTTCGAGCTGCCGGTCGTGCAGGGCGGCGTGATCACGATCCGCGTCGGCGACGGTGACAAAGCCTACGAGAAGACCGTGCAGCTGACGCGCGCGCATCTCGAGGAAGACGCCGGCAAATCGCTGCACGAAGACTTCCACGGCATGAGCGGCATCGACCTGAACCGTGCCGGCACGCCGCTGCTCGAAATCGTCTCCGAACCGGACATGCGCTCGTCGGCCGAAGCGGTCGCCTACGCGCGGGCGCTGCACGCGCTGGTGCGCTGGATCGACATCTGCGACGGCAACATGCAGGAAGGCTCATTCCGCTGCGATGCGAACGTCTCGGTGCGCCGCCCCGGCGGCCCGCTCGGCACGCGGCGCGAAATCAAGAACCTGAACTCGTTCCGCTTTCTGCAGCAGGCGATCGACTTCGAAGTGCAGTGGCAGATCGGCACGATCGAGGACGGCGGCAAGATCCAGCAGGCGACGGTGCTGTTCGACCCCGACAGCGGCGAGACACGCATGATGCGCTCGAAGGAAGACGCGCACGATTACCGCTACTTCCCCGACCCCGATCTGTTGCCGCTGGTGATCTCGCCGGAATGGATCGCACGCGTGCGCAGCGAGATGCCGGAGTTGCCGGGCGCGATGAAGGCGCGGCTCGTCGCCGAATACGGTCTGTCCGCGTATGACGCCGCGAGCCTGACCGCATCGAAGGAAGTCGCCGCGTACTATCAGGCGATGCTCACCGCGGCCGACGCGAAACAGGGCAGCCAGCTGCCGAAGCTGTGCGCAAACTGGGTCATGGGCGAGCTCGCCGCGCAGCTCAACCGCGCCGAATGCGACATCTCCGACTCGCCGGTCGCGCCCGCGCAGCTCGCCGGCCTCGTGCAGCGCATCGCCGACGGCACGATTTCGAACAACATCGCACGCAAGGTGTTCGCCGCGCTGTGGAACGGCGAGGGCGGCACCGGCGCGGATGCCGCCGACCGCATCATCGAAGCGCAGGGCCTGCGCCAGACGAACGACAGCGGCGCGATCGAATCGATCATCGACGAAGTGCTCGCCGCGAACCAGAAGTCGGTCGACGAATTCCGCGCCGGCAAGGACAAGGCGTTCAACGCGCTGGTCGGCCAGGTCATGAAGGCGAGCCGGGGCAAGGCGAATCCCGCGCAGGTCAACGAGATGCTCAAACGCAAGCTCGAAGCCTGAGCGGCGCAAACCCGCGCGGGGGCAGGTGCGGTCCTGACCGGAATAACCCTCCGCGCCGCTCGCTATAATGGCAGGTAGCAATCAGCGACCTGAGCAAAGGACCGGCGATGTGTCAGCTCCTCGGCATGAACTGCAACGTGCCCACGGACATCTGTTTCTCGTTTGCGGGCTTCCAGGCGCGCGGCGGCGTCACCGATCACCACCGCGACGGGTGGGGCATCGCGTTTTTCGAGGGGCGCGGCGTGCGCGTTTTCCTCGACCCCCAGCCGAGCGCGAATTCCCCGGTCGCCGAACTCGTCCGCAACTACCCAATCCGCTCGCTCAACGTCATCGCCCATATCCGCAAGGCGACCCAAGGCCAGGTGCGCCTCGACAACACGCATCCGTTCCAGCGCGAGCTGTGGGGGCGCTACTGGATCTTCGCGCACAACGGCAACCTGCTCGACTACGCGCCGGCGCTCACCGGGCGCTTCCTGCCGGTCGGCGGCACCGACTCCGAGGCCGCGTTCTGCCACATCCTGCAGTGCCTGGCGCAGCAGTTTCCGGACGGCCCGCCGAGCGCGGCCGTGCTGCACGCGGCGCTGCGCGGGCTGACGATCGAAATCGGACAGCACGGCGAGTTCAACTATCTGCTGTCGGACGGAGAACACTTGTTCGCCCATTGCTCGTCACGGCTCGCGTTCATCGTGCGCGAAGCGCCGTTCACGGTCGCCCACCTCGCGGATC
This sequence comes from Aromatoleum bremense, assembly GCF_017894365.1. Lineage (NCBI taxonomy): Bacteria > Pseudomonadati > Pseudomonadota > Betaproteobacteria > Rhodocyclales > Rhodocyclaceae > Aromatoleum > Aromatoleum bremense. Next base: position 1,954,711 of record NZ_CP059467.1, on the reverse strand, counting down.
AGGACATGACCGTCGACTTCAGCCGGCACACCACGCCGAACGACCGCGTCGCGGTCATCGCGACCGTGCCGCTGACCGACAATGAAACCTGGCAGCAGATGACGCCCGGCTCGCTCGTGGCTTTTCGGCACGGCGCCCCCGAAACGCTCGGCGACACCCGCACCGTGGCCTCGCAACCGTTCCGCGCCACCGGAAATATGTAAATTTCTCTTCGGTGCGGAATGTTGAAGGGCTAGAGTTGGCGTTTGCCAGATTCCGATGACTGCGGAGCCGCCGATGGACTGCACCTTGTGTCTTGCCGAAATGGAAACCACTATCTGGCGCGACGGAAGCTGTCGCGTCATCCTGGCCGGTGATCCCGACTACCCCGGTTTCTGCCGGGTCGTGTGGCATGAACACGTCGCCGAAATGAGCGACCTCACCGCACCGGCGCAGCGCCACCTGATGAATGTCGTGCTCGCGACCGAGACCGCGCTGCGCCAGCTGATGCAACCGGACAAGATCAACCTCGCGAGCCTCGGCAATGTCGTGCCGCACCTTCACTGGCACATCGTTCCGCGCTTCCGCGACGACAAGCATTTCCCGCAGCCGGTCTGGGGAATTCCGCAGCGCGAAGGGGCCCGGCGCGAAGCGCCCGCGGTCGAGGCGCTGGCCGGCGCGATCGTCACCGCACTGACCGAGCTGACCGCGGGCTGAATCCGGGCCGACCCCGGTCATCACGACGAGCACATCGGCAACACAAGGATCGCATGGCGTACGAATCCCCGATCGACTATGGCAGTCCGGCCGAATGCCTCGACCTGCTGAAGCGCATGCGCCTGCTCGACATCGACGCGACGCAGCGCACGCTCGCAGACATCGTCGCCGGGCTGATCCGCGCGTTGCCGGCGCCGAACCAGCACCTCGAGGTCCTCGAGTCGGTGCGGGCGCAGGTCGACTTCGTGCAGGCGGAAATGGCGAAGCGGTACGCCGCCCACCCGCTCCCTCCCGACAGCAGCGAAAACGAGACGCTCGCGCGGGTGGTTTCGCTGTGGCGCGGGATGGCGCGTTCATACGCGCAGATAAGCCGCCAGGACGCAGCCTCCGGCACTCTTGACGACCAGCGCGCGCTGCTCGCGCAGCGGCGCGTCGATTACACCGGCAGGACGCTGCTGGAGTACTTCCGTGCTCATCGGGCGCCGCCGCACGGCACGTGGGCTGAGCTGCACGACAGCTATTCGGTTGCGGAGGCGCGCGGCGTCGCCAGCATTCGCGTGCCGGATTCGCTCAACGAGGTGTGGAAAGCGCAGAGCGCGCTGGAAGCTTACGTCTCGGCGGTGCTCGTCGACCTCGCGAATCCGTTCGGCCGCGGCGAGCGGGAGTTCAAATGGGTACACCGCTGGGCGCAGCGCTTCGCCCCCTATTGCAGCCTGGACGCGGAGCCCGACACCGAGCGGACGGGGGCAGCCGCGTTCGGCATCGATCTCGCCGGTGACCACGGGCCGCGCCCGCTGTGGTTGATAGCGCGACCGGGCGCGGCCGTGTGCCGCTTCGATGCCAGTCGGCTCGCCGGGCAGATCCGGGCAGTGCTGACGCAATTCAGGCGGGGCGCCGCGCCGGCTTCGCTCGGCTTGGGCGCAGACTGTCCGGCCGATGCCTGTGCGGCGTTGCTGCTGTCCCTTTATCGTCCGTGGGGGCTGGCGTCGGCCGCGCGACGCTTTCCGCGCCGAGGCGGCAAGGGGAGCGCGCAGCTGTGCGGCGACTGGCTGACGATCGGCTTCCACGTCGGCGGCAGGACTTTCGAGCAGCCGGCCGGGAGCGCGACGGCCCGCAGCGTGGCACGCGACATTTCGCTGCTGACGTTCGGCGAGCGGGCGCCGGAGGCGGTCCGGGGGTGGTCGGAACAGCAGCGGCAGCACGTCGCCGCGACACTCGGCTTCGTCTGCGGACACTGGGACATGGTCGATCATTCGGTGAACGGCTTTCGCCTGCAGCAACACCCGCATACCGAGCGTCTCGAACATCACCAGCTCGTCGGTATCCGCCCCCCCGACGGTGAACGTTTCCTGCTCGGCCAGGTGACCTGGCTGATGTACCGGGAGGACGGCGTGATGGAGGCCGGTATCCACGTTCTGGCGGGGCTGCCGAAAGTCGTCGCCGCCCGCCTGTTCGGCCTGAACGTCAGCACGCATGTCGCCTACCAGCAGGCCTTCCTGCTGCCAGCGACGCCGGCGCTGAAGGCCCCGGCGTCGCTGGTGCTGCCCGGCGGGTGGTTCCAGGAGCGGCGCGTCATCGAAGTCCACGATGGCGAGCCGCTGCAGTTGAGGCTGACCGGGCTGCTGGCGCGCGGCACGAATTTCGATCAGGTCAGTTTCGAACCGCTGACCGATCCCGCGCGAGACGCGCCGCAGGAAACCGCGCACTGAAGCGGCTGCCCTTGCCATACTCGCTTTCGATGTGCAGCTGCGCGTCATGGCGCGACAGGATGTGCTTGACGATCGCGAGGCCGAGTCCGGTCCCGCCGGTTTCACGCGAGCGTCCGCGGTCGACGCGGTAGAAGCGTTCCGTCAGCCGCGGAAGATGCCGGGCTTCGATACCGATCCCGGTGTCTTCGACCGCGAATTCAGCTCCGCCGCCGACCCGTTGCCAGATCAGGCGAATCTGCCCGCCGTCCGGCGTGTAGCGCACTGCATTGCTCGCGAGGTTCGCAAACGCCGAACGCAGTTCCTTTCCGCTGCCGAGCAGGACCGCGCCTTCGCTTCCTCCCGCGACGACGAGACTGACGTCGTGGCGCCCGCCCGACAGCAATTCCGTGTCGCAGGCGATGTCGGCGAGCAACGGGCCGACCACGATCTTCTCTTCGGCCGCCGCCGGGGCGCCGGTCTCGAGCGCGGACAGCGTCAGCAGGTCTTCGATCAGGAACTGCATCCGGCACGACTGCTCGAACGCGAGCCGAAGATAACGCATCGCTTCGGCGGGCTCGAGGTCCTCATGCCCGTCGATCAGTGTTTCGAGGAAGCCGATGACGACCGTCAGCGGCGTGCGCAATTCGTGTGAGACATTCGCGATGAAGTCGCGGCGCATGGTTTCGAGTTTTTCGAGCTGGCTGATGTCGCGCGACACGATCATTTTCTGCCCGTCGCCGAACGGCACGGCCTGCACCAGCAGCGTCAGGCCCGGCCGGCGGCCCGAGCGGAGGACCACCGGCTCGGCGTCATTCCGTGTCCTCAGCAGGCGCACGAACTCGGGTTCGCGCACGAGGGTCGTGACCGGCGCTCCCTGGTCTTGCGAGCCGTCAAGGCTGAAATGCTGCCCGGCCGTGGTGTTGATCCACTCGATACGATCGCTGGCGGAAAGGTACATCACGCCGTCGGGCATCGCCTCGCTCGCTTCGCGAAAACGCTCCAGCGCGACCGAGAGCTGCTCGCGCGCCTCGTCGCCGAGGCGCGCCCGCCGTGCGAGGCCGGCAAACGCGTACTGCCAGGTTCCCGTTCCGTGCGGCGGCGGCGTGCCGACCGGTTTCTGCGTCCATGCAGCGAGGCGGCAGAGATTGCGCACATGGTGCACATACAGCAGCAGCACGCTACCGCTCATCGTCAGCAGCCCGGCGAGCGGACCCGCGACGAGCCCGACGGCCAGCGCCGCGAGGGCGATGAGCGCAAGCGTACCGGCCGCAACGCTCCAGACGTAACGGGCAGAAAGGGTGATGGCGGGCTCCGGCAGGCGGTCAGAGGCCGGATTATTGCACGCTGCCGCCCTCGACCCGCAGCGAGAAACGGTAGCCGCTGCCGCGCACCGTCTGGATCAGCTGGTCGTGCCCGCTCGGCTCGAGCGCCGCACGCAGGCGCCGCACATGCACATCCACGGTGCGGTCCTCGACGAAGACATGGTCGCCCCACACCTTGTCGAGCAGCTGGGCGCGCGAATGCACGCGCTCGGGATGAGTCATGAGGAAATGCAGCAGGCGGAATTCAGTCGGGCCGAGCGCGACCGGCCTGTCCCCGCAGCCGACGCGGTGCGTCGCGGGGTCGAGCCGCAGGCCGCCCGCCTCGACCGCGTCCTCGGTGGTTTGCGGTGCGCGCCGGCGCAGCACGGCCGTGATCCGGGCTGCCAGCTCGCGCGGGCTGAACGGCTTGGTGATGTAGTCGTCGGCGCCGCTCTCGAGGCCGGCGACTTTGTCCTGCTCTTCGCCGCGCGCCGTCAGCATGATGATCGGGATCGCGCGGGTCCGTTCGTCGGCCCTGAGCCGGCGCGCGAGTTCGATGCCCGTCATGCCCGGCAGCATCCAGTCCAGCAACACCAGGTCGGGCAGCGCGTCGCGCAGGAGGCGCTGTGCCGCCTCCGCGTCGGATGCCCGCACGACGCGGTGGCCGGCACGGGTCAAGCTGGCGGCGATAAGCTCCTGAATGGCCGATTCGTCTTCCACTAGCAGAATGTTCGCAGGCATCGATGCATCACTCCATGTTGGCCGACGCAGTGTATTGCAGCCATTTGAATTTTTTGTGACAAGTCATCCCGGCGCAATCGAAGCGCGGCCCGCCGGGCGCCGCTCGGCCGCGCCGATTCGGGTATGATTGGACTCCCGACATCGCCCGACTCACCAGTCACCATGGCCGGACTCGACGACAAAACACCCACCCCCACCGCGCTCACCTTGCACCGCAAATCCCGCGTGCTCGAAATCGCGTTCGACGATGGCAGCGAGTTTTCGCTGCCGTTCGAGTATCTGAGGGTGTATTCCCCCTCGGCAGAGGTGCGCGGACACGGAGCCGGCCAGGAAGTGCTGCAGGTCGGCAAACGCGATGTCGACATCGTCGATCTCGAACCGGTCGGCAACTATGCCGTGAAACCGGTGTTCTCCGACGGACACGACAGCGGCCTGTATTCCTGGGACTACCTGTACTGGCTCGCGACGCAGCACGACACGCTGTGGCAGCAGTATCTCGACCGGCTCGCGCAGGAAGGCCGCAGCCGCGATCCCGCCGAAAATCCACCCGTCCCGCCCAAATCCGGCTGCGGCGGTCACAAGCACTGAGCATGAACGAAAAGACGACCCATTTCGGCTTCGAGACGGTGGCGGAAGGCGAAAAACACAAAAAAGTCGCCGAGGTGTTTTCCTCGGTCGCCCGCCGCTACGACGTGATGAACGATCTCATGTCCTTCGGCCTGCACCGGCTGTGGAAGGCATTCACGATCCAGATATCGGGAGTCGGCTGCGGCGACCGCGTGCTCGACGTCGCCGGCGGGACAGCAGACCTGTCGCTCGCATTCGCGAAACGGGTCGGCCGCGACGGCCAGGTGTGGCTCACCGACATCAATCACGCGATGCTGTCGCGCGGGCGCGACCGGGTGCTCGACCGCGGCTTCGCGCTGCCGGTCGCGCAATGCGACGCCGAGAAGCTGCCGTTCCCCGACAACTGGTTCGACTGCGTGACGGTTGCGTTCGGCCTACGCAACATGACCCACAAGGACGTCGCGCTCGCCGAGATGCGGCGCGTGCTGCGTCCGGGCGGCCGTCTCCTCGTGCTCGAATTCTCGAAAGTCTGGGCGCCGCTCGCGCCGGCCTACGATTTCTATTCGTTCAAGATCCTGCCCTGGATGGGCGACAAGGTCGCCCACGACGCGGACAGCTACCGTTACCTGGCCGAATCGATCCGGATGCACCCCTCGCAGGACGAACTGAAGGAGCTGATGGAACGAGTCGGCCTGAAGCGAGTCGATTACTTCAACCTGACCGGGGGCGTCGTCGCCCTGCACCGCGGCTACAAGCTCTGATTCCGCTGCGCGCGCCCGCTTCCTTTCCTGCGGGGCGAGCGGCCGGTTTCGCACCATGAACGGAGACATATCACCCATGAAAAACCTGCTTCTCGGCCTGATCGCGGTCATTTTCACCCTCGGTTTCGGCATCCCTGACGCCGACGCCAAGCGTCTCGGCGGGGGCGGCAGCTTCGGCATGCAGCGCCAGATGAGCCCGTCGGCGCCGCGCCAGCCGTCGGCCGCGCCGCAGCAGACGCCGCAGGGCGCGAATGCCGTGCCGCAGAAGCGGTCGTGGATGGGCCCGCTCGCCGGGCTGGCCGCCGGCCTCGGGCTGGCTGCGCTCTTCTCGCATCTGGGCCTCGGCGCCGAAATGGGCTCGTTCCTGATGATCGCGCTGCTGGCGCTCGCTGCCCTGATGCTGTTCCGCATGCTGTCGCGTCGCAATGCCGCAGCGCGCTCGGGCGGCGCGATGCAGTACGCCGGCGCTCCTGCCGGCGGGAGCTTCCCCGCTTCTGCGCCGGCAAGCTTCCCCGCTGCCAGCAGCGCGGTGGCGCCTGCGCCAGCGGGCAACATCCCCGCGAACTTCGATGCCGAAGCGTTCGTGCGGCAGGCCAAGGTCCAGTTCATCCGCCTGCAGGCCGCCAACGATGCCGGCAATCTCGAAGACATCCGCGAATTCACGTCACCCGAGATGTTTGCTGAAATCCGCATGCAGCTGACTGAACGCGCTCCGGGGACGCAGCGCACCGACGTCGTGGAGCTGAACGGCGAAGTCATCGAAGTCGTGGAGGAAGCGCAACGCTACGTCGTCAGCATCCGCTTCTCCGGCCTGCTGCGCGAAGAAGAAGGCGCGGCACCAGTGGCGTTCGACGAAGTGTGGCATCTGACCAAACCCAGGACCGGAAACGCCGGGTGGGTCGTCGCGGGCATCCAGCAGCTTTCCTGAATCCTCTACGGCGGACCCCGGAATGCCGGGGTCCCGCAGAAAACGATGTCAGTCGCACGCCGCGGTTTCCTCACCGCCATCAACCACCTGCTGGGCCCGGCGCCTTGGGCCCGGGAACGGCTTTCGCCCCATGCGGGCCGGCATGCGCTACTACATGCCGACCCGTTCGACATCATGTTCACGGTCCTGCCGGACGGTTTTCTCGCCGCGGCGGACGCAGCCACGACGCCTTCGATCACGCTTTCGCTTCCGCTCGGCGCGCTGCCCGGCCTCCTCACCGGAGATCCCGGGAAGGCAATGAGCGAAGTGCGGATCGACGGCAATGCCGAGTTCGCCGATGCGCTCGGCTTCGTGTTCCGCAACTTGCGCTGGGACGCCGAGGAAGACCTGTCGCGCGTGCTTGGCGACATCCTCGCCCACCGCGTCGTGCTCGGGGCGCAGGCCGTCAGGGACGGAGGTTTGAGGGCGTGCCAGGCGTTGGGCGGCAACGTCGCCGAATATCTCACCGAAGAGCAGCCGCTCCTCGTCACGCGTGCGGCACTCGAAGGGCATGGCGGAGAACTGGGGGCGCTGCGCGACGACCTGGCGCGCCTCGACAAGCGCGTTGAGCGGCTCTGCGCCTCCCGACAGTCCCCGTCGCGCCATGGTCAGCGGGCATCCGCCATGGCCGTTCCGCCGGACGGGCGCTAACTTCGCCGCAGGCAGGAAAGCACCCAAACAAAAAGGGCAGTCCTGACGGATCTGCCCTTTTTGTTTTGCCCGATGCCGGCGGCTTTGCCCGCCGTCCGGCTCAGTGGCTGCGTTTGCGCAGCTTCTGGATCGCCGCGATCTGCGCGATCGCTTCGGCGAGTTCAGCCTGCGCCTTGGCGTAATCGATTTCGGCCGACTGGTTTTTCAGCGCCTCTTCCGCGATGCGCTTGGCTTCGAGAGCTTTCGCCTCGTCCAGATCCTTGCCCCGGATCGCAGTGTCCGCGAGCACGGTGACCAGTCCCGGCTGCACTTCGATAATCCCGCCGGCGACGAAAACGAGTTCTTCTTCCGCCTGGTCGGGACGCTTCACCCGTACCGCACCCGGCTTGATCCGGGTCATCAGCGGCATGTGGCCGGGCAGGATGCCGAGTTCACCCGCTTCACCCGGGAGCGCGACGAACTCCGCCAGGCCGGAAAAGATCTGCTCTTCCGCGCTGACGATGTCGACGTGGACCGTCATTGCCATAGTGATGTCCTTTTCAAGGCCGCACGACAGCGAGCTGCCGTGCGGCGGGCTCGATTACTGGAGCTTCTTGGCCTTCTCGATGGCCTCTTCGATACCGCCGACCATATAGAACGCCTGTTCGGGCATGTGGTCGCACTCGCCGTTCACGATCATCTTGAAGCCGTTGATCGTGTCCTTGAGCGACACGTACTTGCCCGGCGAGCCGGTGAACACTTCCGCGACGTGGAACGGCTGCGACAGGAAGCGCTGGATCTTGCGCGCCCGGGACACCGCGAGCTTGTCTTCCGGCGACAATTCGTCCATGCCCAGAATCGCGATGATGTCGCGCAGTTCCTTGTAGCGCTGCAGCGTCACCTGCACCTGGCGCGCGACGTTGTAGTGCTCTTCGCCGACCACCAGCGGGTCGAGCTGGCGCGACGTGGAGTCGAGCGGATCGACGGCCGGGTAGATACCCAGCGCAGCGATGTCACGCGACAGCACGACGGTCGAGTCGAGGTGCAGGAAGGTCGTCGCCGGCGACGGGTCGGTCAAGTCGTCCGCAGGAACGTATACAGCCTGGATCGACGTGATCGAGCCGACCTTGGTCGAGGTGATGCGCTCCTGCAGGCGGCCCATTTCTTCCGCTAGCGTCGGCTGATAGCCCACCGCGGACGGCATCCGGCCCAGCAGCGCGGACACTTCGGTACCGGCCAGCGTGTAGCGGTAGATGTTGTCCACGAAGAACAGGATGTCGCGGCCCTCGTCGCGGAAGCGCTCGGCCATCGTCAGGCCGGTCAGCGCGACGCGCAGACGGTTGCCCGGGGGCTCGTTCATCTGGCCGAACACCATCGCGACCTTGTCGAGAACGTTGGAGTCCTTCATCTCGTGGTAGAAGTCGTTCCCTTCACGGGTCCGCTCGCCCACGCCGGCGAACACCGACAGGCCCGAGTGCTGCTTGGCGATGTTGTTGATCAGTTCCATCATGTTCACGGTCTTGCCGACGCCGGCGCCGCCGAACAGGCCGACCTTGCCGCCCTTCGCGAACGGGCAGATCAGGTCGATGACCTTGATGCCGGTTTCGAGCAGCTCCACCGATGGCGACAGCTCGTCGAACTTCGGCGCCTTCGCGTGGATCGGGCGCAGCTCGTCAGCCTCGATCGGGCCCGCCTCGTCGATCGGGCGACCTAGCACGTCCATGATGCGGCCGAGGGTGCCGTGGCCGACGGGGATCGAGATCCCCTTGCCGGTGCTGGCGACTTTCATGCCACGGCGCAGGCCGTCGGACGAACCCATTGCAATCGTACGCACCACGCCGTCGCCGAGTTGCTGCTGCACCTCAAAGGTCAGCCCCTCTTCGGCGAACGAACCGACGGCGCTCTCGAGCTTGAGCGCGTCATACACCTTGGGCATCGCTTCGCGGGGGAACTGGATATCCACCACGGCGCCGATGCACTGAACGATCGTTCCTTGACTCATCGTCGTTTCCTTAAATCAGTTATGCGTTACACCGCGGCGGCGCCGCCGACGATCTCCGACAGCTCCTTCGTGATCGCTGCCTGGCGGGTCTTGTTGTAGACCAGCTGCAGTTCCCCGATCACGTTCTTCGCGTTGTCGGACGCGGCCTTCATCGCCACCATGCGCGCGCTCTGCTCCGAAGCCATGTTCTCGGCGACTGCCTGATAGACCAGCGCCTCGACGTAGCGCACCAGCATCTCGTCGATGACGACCTGCGGGTCGGGCTCGTACAGGTAGTCCCACGAACCTTCCGGCGTGCCGAGCTTCTCGCCGGTCAGCGGCAGCAGCTGCTCGAGCACCGGCTCCTGCTTCATCGTGTTGATGAAGCGCGTGTAAGCCACATAGACCGCGTCGAGCTCGCCGTTCTGGAACGCGTCGAGCATGATCTTGACCGGGCCGATCATCTTTTCGAGATGCGGCGTGTCACCGAGCTGAACGACGTGCGACACGACTTTCGCGCCCAGCCGCTGCATGAAGCCGAAACCCTTGTTGCCGATGCAGCAGGCCTGGATCTCGGTCGCGCCGGAGGCGTCCCAGCCCTTCATCGCGTTCAGCGCGACGCGCTGGATATTGGTGTTGAGACCGCCGCAAAGACCCTTGTCGGTGGTGACCAGAATCAGACCCACCCGCTTCACCTGGTCCTTCTGGACGAGGAAAGCGTGCTTGTAATCGGTCACATTGGCCTGGGACAGGTTCGCGGCGAGGCGGCGGATCTTCTCGGCATAGGGACGAGCGGCACGCATCCGGTCCTGCGCCTTGCGCATCTTGGATGCGGCCACCATTTCCATGGCCTTGGTGATCTTGCGCGTGTTTTGCACGCTCTTGATCTTGGTACGGATTTCCTTACCGCTAGCCATATTCCGTCTCCGTCCGCGGCCTTAGGCCCAGCTCTTCTTGAACTCGTCGATCACCGCGACCAGTTGCTTCTCGCCGTCGGCGTCGAGCTCCTTGGAGGTCATGATCTTGGTCACGAGAGCCGGATTCTTGGCCTTGACGTACTGCTGCAGCCCGGATTCGAACGCCAGCAGGCGCGGCACTTCGACGTCGTCGAAGTAGCCGTTATTCACCGCGTACAGCGTGATCGCCATGTCGGCGACCGACAGCGGCGCGTACTGCGGCTGCTTCATCAGTTCGGTGACGCGGCGGCCGCGCTCGAGCTGCTTGCGCGTCGCGTCGTCGAGGTCGGACGCGAACTGCGCGAACGCGGCGAGTTCGCGATACTGCGCGAGGTCGGTACGGATACCGCCGGAGAGCTTCTTGACGACCTTGGTCTGCGCGGCGCCGCCGACGCGCGACACCGAGATACCGGCGTTGATCGCGGGACGGATACCGGCGTTGAAGAGGTCGGTGTCGAGGAAGATCTGGCCGTCGGTGATCGAGATCACGTTCGTCGGAACGAACGCGGACACGTCGCCGGCCTGGGTTTCGATGATCGGCAGCGCCGTCAGCGAACCGGTCTTGCCCTTGACTTCGCCGTTCGTGAACTTCTCGACGTGATCGGCGGACACGCGCGACGCACGCTCGAGCAGACGCGAGTGCAGGTAGAACACGTCGCCGGGGTAGGCTTCGCGACCCGGCGGGCGGCGCAGCAGCAGCGAGATCTGGCGGTAGGCCCACGCCTGCTTGGTCAGATCGTCATAAATGATCAGCGCGTCCTGGCCGCGGTCGCGGAAGTATTCGCCCATCGTGCAGCCCGAGTACGGGGCGATGAACTGCATCGCGGCCGATTCGGAAGCCGTCGCGGCGACGACGATGGTGTATTCCATCGCGCCGTGCTCTTCGAGCTTGCGCACCACGTTCGCGATCGTCGAAGCCTTCTGGCCGATCGCGACGTAGACGCAGAACATGTCCTGGCCTTTCTGGTTGATGATCGCATCGACCGCGACGGCGGTCTTGCCGGTCTGGCGGTCGCCGATGATCAGCTCGCGCTGGCCACGTCCGATCGGCACCATCGCATCGACCGACTTCAGGCCGGTCTGCACCGGCTGCGACACCGATTGGCGCCAGATCACGCCCGGCGCGACTTTTTCGATCTTGTCGGTCAACTTGGCGTTGATCGGGCCCTTGCCGTCGATCGGCTGGCCGAGCGCGTTGACGACGCGGCCGATCAGTTCGGGGCCGACCGGCACTTCAAGAATGCGGCCGGTGGCCTTGACCGGGTCGCCTTCGGTGATGTGTTCGTATTCACCCAGGACCACCGCACCGACCGAGTCGCGCTCGAGGTTCAGCGCGAGGCCGAAGGTATTGCCGGGGAACTCCAGCATTTCGCCCTGCATGACGTCGGCGAGACCGTGAACGCGCGTGATGCCGTCGGTAACCGACACCACGGTGCCTTCGTTGCGCGACGTGGCTGCGAGCTGCAGGTTCTGGATCCGGCTCTTAATCAGGTCACTGATTTCAGAGGGGTTGAGTTGCATGTATATGCTCCTAGTTCTTTAGCGCAGCGGCCATGTTCGCGAGCTTGCCGCGGACCGAGGCGTCGATCACTTCGTCGCCGATCGCGATGCGGACCCCGCCGATGAGTTCGGGGTCGAGGCTGACCTTGATGTTCAGCCTGGTCTTGAAACGCATCTCAAGATCGGCTTTCAGGTTCGCCAGCGTGGCATCGTCGAGCGGGAACGCGGAGGCGATTTCCGCCTCCTGGACGCCTTCGTGTTCGTTCTTGAGTTCAACGAACAGGTCACGGATCTCCGGAAGCACCTGCAGACGCTCGTTGTCGACGAGGACACGAACGAAATTCTGCAGCTCGGGAGTGAAGCCTTGTCCCGCAACGTCGATGAACAGCTGATACAGCTGGTCCGCGGACAGCTTGGGATTACTGATGCAGGCTTTCATCGACGCATCCGCGGCAGCGGCGGCGAGACGATCGAGTGCTTCCGACCAAGGCCCCAGCGCACCTGCCCCGCGAGCCAGCTCGAAGGCGGCATCCGCATAGGGGCGCGCGATGGTGACGTTCTCGGCCATGGCTTATTGCAGTTCCGTTTTCAGGTTGGCGAGCAGGTCGGCATGCACCTGCGCGTTGATTTCGCGACGCAGGATCTTCTCGGCGCCGGCGACAGCCAGATGGGCGACCTGGTCACGCAGCGCTTCCTTGGCGCGCTGGGCGGCCGTGCCGGCTTCGGCTTCGGCAGCTTCGCGGGCCTGGGCGATGATACGGGCAGCTTCGGCACGGGCGTCGTCGAGGAATTTCGCCGCCTGCTTTTCGGCGGAGGTACGCACGTCGCCCGCGGATTCGCGAGCCTTGCGCAGTTCATCGACAACTTTCTTCTCGGCGAGCGAGAGGTCGGCCTTGGCCTTGTCCGCAGCTGCCAGCCCGTCTGCGATCTTCTTCGCGCGCTCGTCGAGCGCCTTCACGATGGGGGGCCACACGAACTTCATCGTGACCCACGCCAAAATGAAGAACACAACGAGCTGAGCTATCAGGGTTGCGTTCAAATTCACTGTTCTTGTCCCTCGGTTGTGGTCGGAGAGGCCGAAAGAGGCGAAATAAGCGAACCGATCAGACGAGCTGGAACGGGTTGGCGAAGGCGAACATCATGGCGATACCGACACCGATCAGGAACGCCGCGTCGATCAGACCAGCCAGCAGGAACATCTTGGTTTGCAGCGCGTTCATCAGCTCGGGCTGACGGGCGGAAGCTTCGAGGTACTTGGAGCCCATGATGCCGATACCGATACAAGCACCGATGGCGCCCATACCGATGATGAGACCAGCAGCCAGAGCAACAAAACCCAGAACGTTTTCCATGACGACTCCTTGAGTAAAAGATTGATGAAGTTGAAAAAACCAGGGATTGCAAATAAACCGTTAGTGGCTCTCGTGAGCCTGGCCGATATAGACCAGCGTCAGCATCATGAAGATGAAGGCCTGCAGCGCGACGATCAGGATGTGGAAGACCGCCCAGATCGAGCCGGCGACGATGTGGCCGAGGAAACCGAACACCGTCGCGGTACCGCCGAGCAGCGCGATCAGCATGAAGATCAGCTCGCCCGCATACATGTTGCCGAACAGCCGCATGCCGTGGGAGACGGTCTTGGCGAGGAACTCGATGATCTGCATCAGGAAGTTGACCGGCCACAACAGCGGGTGGCTGCCGAACGGGGCGGTGAAGAGCTCATGCACCCAGCCCGAGACTCCCTTGATCTTGATGTTGTAGTACAGGCAGATCAGCAGCACGCCGATCGACATGCCGAGCGTGCCGTTCAGGTCGGCGGTCGGCACGACGCGCAGATAGGCATGCTCGTTGCCGGAGATCATCGCCCACAGGCGCGGCAGCAGATCGACCGGCAGGAAGTCCATCGAGTTCATGAGGAAGATCCACAGGAACACCGTCAGCGCGACCGGTGCGACGAACTTGCGCGATTCGGCGCTGTGGATGATGCCCTTTGCCTGGTCGGCAACCATTTCGACGAGGATCTCGACGGCCGCCTGGAACCGCCCCGGAACCCCGGGAGTCGCCTTGCGGGCGGCGCGGATCAGGAAGAACAGCGTGATGACGCCGAGCGCGATCGAGAAGAACAGGGTGTCGAGGTTCCATACGCTCCAGTCGATCACTGCCTTCTGGGCGTGGCCGGTGGAGTTCATATGGGTCAGGTGGTGGACGATGTATTCGCCGGAGGTCGGTGCTTCGGTAGCCATGGTCAGGTCTTCACCAAAAATGCAAATAAATTCGCCTTCAGTGCCAGGATCAGGCCGATGAAGATGCCGCCCCAATGGACGTCTTCATAAAACTGCCCGACCAGCACCAACAATCCCACGATCGACGCGATCTTGAGGAACTCGCCGATAAAGAAAACGATCACATTCGCTCCGCCCTGCCGCTTCGAGGCCAGGTGCAGCCGGAGCGCGAAAACCGCATTCGGCAAAACGCAGGAAAGTCCCCCGAGGGCTGCGGAAATTCCGCCGCGCAGGCCGAAAAAAACGGCCGCGATGGCCGTAGCTGCGATCGTCGCGCCAAGCTGCAGGAAAACCATCTTGAACATGGGATCCGCCGAGGCGATGCGCAGCATGCGCAGACCGCTTCAAAAATTCCGGCAATACTAGGGGTTAACCGCAACGAAGTCAAACCGATATTGCATCTCGCGACCTGTGCGGCGTCAGGTCATGCATCTTATACAAGATATCGAATCCGGTCGCGAAAAATTGCGCGCAGCGTGGCCCGGCAAAGTCGTCAGCATCCCTGCGGCGACCGGGCCTCAGGCGCGGAACAGGCTGAAGACATCTTCATCTGCTGCCGGGCGGGGGACGAAAATGCTACGCTACTCGGCGCCGCAACACCTCGCGGACGTTGCGAAGTGCGGAGGGTTACAGTCCGATGCGAAGAATCCCCTGTCCCGTGAGCCATGCGATGAACCCCAAGACGATGCGCTGCGGCGCCAGGCACCGTGAGCGAGCAGCCTGAAGACGCGCTCCGGCGCGTCGTCGAGCACGAACGCGAGGGGCGGCCCATTCCGGCAGCCTCCACGACCACGTCGAGCGATGAACACAAGTCGTTCGAGATGCTCGACTTGCTGAAGATCAGCCTGAAGCGGACGTTCGACCTCTACAAGGCGGGCAGTCTCGACACCGGATTCGTTCCGCGCATCGAAACCATTGCGCTGACGATCCAGCAGGCCTGCACGCACGACTCCGACGCCGCGCTCGCGAACCTGCACCTGGACTACGAGACGTCGTATGCGGTGGTCCATCACCTGCAGGCAGCGATCCTGTGCGAGCTGATCGGCAGGAAAATGGGTGTCGGCGGGGCGTCGCGGCTGTCGCTCGTCAAGGCCGGCCTGACCCATGACGTTGGCCTGATCGACATCCAGGACACGCTCGACCGCCAGCTGACGCCGCTGACGTCACTGCAGCGCCGGCGCATCGCACGCCATCCCGTCGATAGCGAATGGATTCTGACGAGTCTCGGCGTGACCGACACCGCATGGCTCGACTCGGTCCGCCACCACCACGAGCGTCTGGACGGCAGCGGCTATCCCGATGGCCATTTCGACGACGCGATCAGGCTGCCGGCGCGCGTGCTGGCAATTGCCGACATCTATAGTGCGATGGTGCGCGACCGTCCGTACCGCAGGGCGATGGTGTCCGGCAAGGCGATGCGCAAGCTGATGCTCGACCAGGGCAAGCAGACCGACAACCGGCTGATCCAGATGATGATCAAGGAGATCGGCGTTTTCCCGCCAGGGGCGATCGTGCGGCTCGCGAACGGCGAGGTCGCGGTCGTCAAGAAGCGGACGGCAAACAGCGCCTGCCCGCTCGTCCACGCCTTCGTCAAACCGGATGGCATGCCGATGCTGGCCACGATTCCCCGCGACACCTCGACGGCCGATTTCCACATCGAGGGGATGGTTCCTTTTTCAAACTACCGCGGCTCGATCGTCATCATCCGCAATCTGTGGAATCGCCCTTGAGCCGGTAGCCCGTCGCGCCGCGAACGGCAAGACCGGCGGCAACCCGATACACCTTGCATTGCGTGCAAACCCGACCAAGGAGCCTTTCCATGACCCTCGCGTTAAATGACCCCGACCTCTTCCGCAGCCGCTGCCTCGTCGGCGGCACGTGGGCCGATGCCGACAGCAGCGCGACGATCGCGATCCACAACCCGGCCACCGGCGAGCAACTCGGCACGATCCCGAAGATGGGCGCCGCGGAGACGCGCCGTGCGATCGACGCCGCCAGTCGGGCGTGGCCCGCGTGGCGTGCGCTGACCGCCGGCGCGCGGGCGCGCGTGCTGCGCAAGTGGTTCGACCTGATCGTCGAACACCAGGAAGATCTCGCGCTGTTGATGACCTCCGAGCAGGGCAAACCGCTTAGCGAGGCGCGCGGCGAAGTCCTGTACGCGGCGTCCTTCGTCGAGTGGTTCGCCGAAGAGGGCAAGCGCATCTACGGCGATGTGATCCCCGGCCACCAGCCCGACAAGCGCATCGTCGTGACGAAGGAGCCGGTCGGCGTCTGCGCGGCGATCACGCCGTGGAACTTCCCGCTCGCGATGATCACGCGCAAGGCCGGGCCGGCGCTCGCCGCGGGCTGCACGATGGTACTGAAGCCGGCGACGCAGACGCCCTATTCGGCGCTCGCGCTCGCCGTCCTCGCCGAACGCGCCGGCGTGCCCGCGGGCGTGTTCAGCGTGCTGACCGGCTCCGCAGCCGAGATCGGCGGCGAACTCACCGCCAACCCGGTCGTGCGCAAGCTCACGTTCACCGGGTCGACCGAAGTCGGGATCAAGCTCGCCGCGCAATGCGCCCCGACGATCAAGAAACTGTCGCTCGAGCTCGGTGGCAACGCGCCGTTCATCGTCTTCGACGACGCCGACCTCGATGCCGCCGTCGATGGCGCACTGGCGTCGAAATACCGCAACACCGGCCAGACCTGCGTCTGCGCGAACCGGCTGCTGGTGCAGGACAGCGTGTATGACGCATTTGCCGAAAAGCTCGCCGCCGCGGTCGCGAAGCTGAAAGTCGGCAACGGCGTCGATGAAGGCGTCACGCAGGGACCGCTGATCGACATGCAGGCGGTCGAGAAAGTCGAAGAGCACATCGCCGACGCCGTGTCGAAGGGCGCGCGCGTCGTCACCGGCGGCAGGCGCCACGCGCTCGGCCGCAGCTTCTTCGAGCCGACGATCCTCGCCGACGTCACGCCGCAGATGAAGGTCGCGCGCGAAGAGACGTTCGGCCCGGTGGCACCGCTGTTCCGCTTCAAGGACGAGGCCGAGGCGATCCGCATGGCGAACGACACCGAGTTCGGCCTGGCCGCCTATTTCTATTCCGCAGGAATGAACCGCGTGTGGCGCGTGTCCGGCGCGCTCGAATACGGCATCGTCGGCATCAACACCGGCATCATCTCGACTGAAGTCGCGCCGTTCGGCGGCATGAAGTCATCGGGCCTCGGTCGCGAAGGTTCGAAATACGGCATCGAGGACTACCTCGAGATCAAGTATCTGTGCATGGGCGGCGTGGAGTAGGCTTCGTCGCGATCCCGGCAGCGGGGCGGCGCTGCGCACTTCGGCTGCCGCGGTCGCGGTCGCGGCTCATTCCAGCCCCGCCTCGGCACAGTATTCGGCCGCCGCCTCCAGCAGCCAGTCGCGGAACGCCGCGAGCGCAGTCGTTTCGGCCTTGCGCTCGGGAATGATCAGGTAGTACGCCTTGTCGCTGACGTAGCCGTGGCGGAACGGGATCACGAGGCGGCCGCTGTCGAGTTCTTCCTGGATCAGGAACGGCGGGATCAGCGCGACCCCCATGTCGTACATCGCGGCCTGCGCGAGCATTGTGAAGAGTTCGTGGCGCGCGCCGGTCAGATCGTGCGCGACGCGCAGGCCGAGCGACTCGAACCACAGCCGCCACGCGTACGGCCGCGTCGTCTGCTGCAGCAGCGGCAGCGCGGCGATCTCGTCCGGCGCGAGGCTGGTCTTGCCGGCGAGCAGGCGCGGGCTGCAGACAGGCACCGGGTTTTCGCGCATCAGGAAATGTCCCTCGGTGCCGGGCCAGCCGGCGTCGCCGAAATACAGCGCCGCGTCGAGCTCGGTCTCGGCGAACAGGAACGGGCGGCTGCGGTTCGTCAGATTCACCGTGACGCCCGGATGGCTGGCGAGGAAGCCGCCGAGCCGCGGCAGCAGCCAGCGCGTCGCGAACGTCGGCACGACCGCGAGCTCGATCGTCGCGCCGCGGCCGTGGTGCGCCATCACCGACAGCGTGTCGCGCTCGACCGCATCGAGCCGCGCCGTGATCTGCCGGCTGTACGACAGCCCGGCCTCGGTCAGCGTCACGCCGCGCTTCGTGCGCCGGAACAGGCGCAGGCCGAGAAATTCCTCGAGCCCGGCGATCTGGCGGCAGATCGCGCTCTGCGTCAGCGACAGCTCCTCGGCCGCGCGCGTGAAGCTTTCATGCCGCGCCGCGAGCTCGAAAGCCAGCAG
This sequence comes from Aromatoleum bremense, assembly GCF_017894365.1. NCBI lineage: Bacteria > Pseudomonadati > Pseudomonadota > Betaproteobacteria > Rhodocyclales > Rhodocyclaceae > Aromatoleum > Aromatoleum bremense. Next base: position 1,936,413 of record NZ_CP059467.1, on the reverse strand, counting down.
CGCCGCGGTACTGGGGATCCTGCGTCGCATTCGCGAACCTCCTGAAAATGCACGATGTGCAAGCCAGACGCTTACGAGCGGGCGCCGGGTGACGCGGGAACGCCCGGAAGCGCACGGTTTCATGGTTGCATCTTACCCGCGTCGGCGTTCTCGACAATTCACGGAGTGATTTTTCTGCACAACGTGTGACGGAATTTTCGGTTGTCCCGAACGTCGTCGATTCGCTACAGTGCAGGCACAGGCAAAGCGTGGCGCACCTTCGCATCGCGCCGGCGCATATTCGAACATCCGCAGCATTGAGGAGACTTTTTAAATGGCAACGAACCGCGTGACCTTCAACTGGGCAGATCCCCTGCACCTCGACGAGCAGCTGACCGAAACCGAGCGCCTGGTGCGCGACACCGCGCGGGCGTACAGCCAGGAACGCCTGCTGCCGCGCGTGCAGGAAGCTTTCCGCCATGAAAAGACCGACCGCGCGATCTTCAACGAGATGGGCGAACTGGGCCTGCTCGGCGCGACGATCCCCGAGGAGTACGGCGGCTCCGGCATGAACTACGTGTGCTACGGCCTGATCGCGCGTGAAGTCGAGCGCGTCGATTCCGGCTATCGCTCGATGATGAGCGTGCAGTCGTCGCTGGTGATGGTGCCGATCAACGAATTCGGCACCGAAGCGCAGAAGAAGAAGTACCTGCCGAAGCTCGCGACCGGCGAATGGGTCGGCTGCTTCGGCCTGACCGAGCCGAACCACGGCTCCGATCCCGGCAGCATGGCGACCCGCGCGAAGAAGGTCGATGGCGGCTACAGCCTGTCCGGCGCGAAGATGTGGATCACGAACAGCCCGATCGCCGACGTGTTCGTCGTCTGGGCCAAGGACGACGAAGGCCAGATCCGCGGCTTCGTCCTCGAAAAAGGCTGGAAAGGCCTGTCCGCTCCGGCGATCCACGGCAAGGTCGGCCTGCGCGCGTCGATCACCGGCGAAATCGTCATGGACGAAGTGTTCGTGCCGGAAGAGAACGCCTTCCCGACGGTGCGCGGCCTCAAGGGCCCGTTCACGTGCCTGAACTCGGCGCGCTTCGGCATCGCCTGGGGTGCGCTCGGCGCCGCCGAAGCGTGCTACGAGACCGCGCGCCAGTACACGCTCGACCGCAAGCAGTTCGGCCGCCCGCTCGCCGCGAACCAGCTGATCCAGAAGAAGCTCGCCGACATGCTGACCGAGATCACGCTCGGGCTGCAGGGCTGCCTGCGCCTGGGCCGCATGAAGGACGAAGGCACCGCCGCGGTCGAGATCACGTCGATCATGAAGCGCAATTCCTGCGGCAAGTCGCTCGACATCGCCCGCATGGCCCGCGACATGCTCGGCGGCAACGGCATCTCCGACGAGTTCTGCGTCGCGCGTCACCTCGTGAACCTCGAAGTCGTCAATACCTACGAGGGCACGCACGACGTGCATGCGCTGATCCTCGGCCGCGCGATCACCGACATCGCGGCGTTCTCGAACTGATCCACCCCATGTCGGGCGCCCTGTCGCATATCCGGGTGCTCGACCTGTCGAGGATTCTGGCCGGCCCGTGGGCCGGCCAGATCCTCGCCGACCTCGGCGCCGACGTCATCAAGGTCGAGCGTCCGGGCGAGGGCGACGACACCCGCCACTGGGGTCCGCCGTTCCTCAAGGACACGCACGGCAACGACACCGACGTTGCCGCGTATTTCCTCTGCGCGAACCGCAACAAGCGTTCGATCACGGTAGACATGACGAAGCCGGACGGCCGGCAATTGCTGCGCGATCTGGCCGGCAAGTGCGACGTCGTGCTGGAGAACTTCAAGCACGGCGGGCTCGCGCGCCACGGCCTCGACTACGCGTCGCTGAAAACCGTCAATCCGCGCCTCGTGTATTGCTCGATCACCGGTTTCGGCCAGGATGGACCGTACGCGGCACGCGCCGGCTACGACTTCCTGATCCAGGGCCTCGGCGGCCTGATGAGCCTGACCGGACGGCCCGGCGACGAGCCGGGCGGCGGCCCGATGAAAGTCGGCGTCGCGCTGACCGACATCCTGACGGGCCTGTACGCGGCCAACGCGGTGCAGGCGGCACTCGCCGCGCGCGACAGGACCGGCGAAGGCCAGCACATCGACCTGGCGTTGCTCGACGTGCAGATCGCCTGCCTCGCGAACCAGGCGATGAATTACCTCACCACCGGCGTGTCACCTGGCCGGCTCGGCAACGCCCATCCCAACATCGTGCCGTACCAGGACTTCCCGACCGACGACGGCTACATGATCCTCGCCATCGGCAACGACGCGCAGTTCGCGCGCTTCTGCGAAGCGGCCGGCGACGCCTCGCTCGCGGCCGACGCCCGATTCGCCACCAACAAGGCCCGCGTCGGACACCGCGCGGTGCTGATTCCGCTGCTCAACAAGCTGACGATCCGGCGCACGACGGCCGACTGGATCGCGCGGCTCGAAGCGCTCGGCGTGCCCTGCGGACCGATCAACACGCTCGCCGACGTATTCGCCGACCCGCAGGTGCGCTCGCGCGGGCTGCGCGTCGACCTGCCGCATCCGCTCGCCGGCAACGTGCCGCAGGTCGCCAGCCCGATGCGCCTGTCGGCGACACCGGTCGAATACCGCCGCCCGCCGCCTCTCCTCGGCGAACATACCGACGAAATTCTCTCCTCGCTGCTGGCCCTGCCGGCCGAGCGCATCGCCCGCCTGAGGAATGACAACGTGATTTGAGCACGTCGTGACGCCCCGCGTCACGCCGCCGATTCACCATCGAGCCCAACGGTTGACAGGTCGTGCTGCCGCAGCGTCACCCAATCGGGCCCGGGATTTCGCTTGTAGAATCCCGATCTGAGCGATCGAACTCGAGCAGGGGCGCCGGACCGGCCGGTGCGGAACCGATTTCAGGCGAGGATGAGTGGATGTACAACGCCTTTGTCGCGGCGGCCTTCGGCATCGCGATGATGTTTCTTGCCGGCTGCAGCGAGGCGCCCCCGCTGCCGCTGAGCGTCGGTGTCAGTCCGTGGATCGGCAACGATCCCTTCGTGTTCGCCTACGAGCGCCGCTACGTTGATCGCAGCCGCGTCAAGGTCGTCGAACTCGCGTCGAGTTCGCAGGCGTTGCGCACGCTCGACAACGGCCTGCTCGATGCGGCGGCCCTGACGCTCGACGAGGCGCTGCGGCTCGCGGACAAGGGCGCGGCGATCCGCATCGTCGCCGTGCTCGCGATGTCGCACGGCGCCGACGCAATCGTCGCGCGCTCACCGATCACCAGGCCGGCGCAGCTCAAGGGCAAGCGCATCGGCATCGAGGACGGCTCAGCCGGCAGGCTGGTGCTCGCACGGATGATGGAGACGAGCCCGCTTCGATCGAACGACGTGCTGCTGCTGCGGCTCGAAGCTTCACAGCAGGAAGACGCGCTGCGCGACGGCTGGGTCGATGCGATCGTCACGTTCGAACCGATGAAGTCGCGCCTGCAGGGCGATGGCTACCAGGTGATATTTGACAGCAGCGCGATGCCCGGCGAGATCATCGATGTGCTGGTCGTGCGTGCGGACGTACTGGAACGTCGTCTCGAGGACATCGTGGACCTGCTGGCGGGCTGGCAACGGGGCGTCACCGCGCTGCACACGACCCCCGAGGCCTTCGCCGACCTGCTCGCCCCGAGCACCAGCCTCACCCCGGCGCAATACCGCGCGGCGCTCGACGGGCTGACGTTCGTGACCCTCGAGCAGAGCACGGAACTCCTCTCCGGCCAGCCGGCGCCGCTCGCCGCCCGTCACACCGGACTCGCAAAACTGATGGTCGATCTCGAGATGATCGACGGGCCGCCGGACTGGCGAACGCTGATCGTCGACACTGCGGCGCGCGCGGCCATGAAACGGACGGAAAGCGGCCCATGACTTGGGGAGGCCTCACGCTCTTGCCCGGCCGCATCCTCGCTCCGCTGCTGCTGGCCGGGTTTGCGCTGCTCGGGTCCGCACTGAATTACGTGATCCAGATGCAGGAGTTCCGCCACCAGGTCGCCAGCGACCAGCGGCGGCGCCTCACCGAGATCCTGAACTTCGAACAGAACCGGCTCGAGATCCAGGCCGGACTGGGAAGCCGTTTCCACGTCAGCCGTATCGTCGCCAGCATGGGGCTTCGGTCCGCGATCACGAATGCGTTGCTGATCGATGCCAACGGCCAGGTTGTCGGCACACTGTTTCGCACGCGGCTCTACCGCCCCCTCACCGATGCGATCGCATCCGAGGCTCCGGCGGTTCGCGCCGGCCTGCTGGCGATCGCTTCGGGCCAGGGGAAGGGGATCGAGATCGTCCAGCCGCCCGGCGATTTCGCGCTGCTGGGCCGGGTTGCGATCCGTCCCGACATGACGCTGATCGTGCGCAGCGATCTGGGCATTCCGCTGGCGCTGCGCACCGCCGCGGGCCACCAGGAGCTCTGGCGGGAAACCGCGCTGATCCTGCTGTTTGCCGCGGCGCTCGCGATACTGCTGCATGTGCTGTGGTTCGGCCGCAGCGCCCGGCTCACCGCGGCGGTCGCCGCGATCGGGGAAGGGCGGTTCGATGCGCGCAGCGGCCTGACCGGGCACGACGAGTTGGGGCAGATCGGCCAGGCACTCGACCGCATGGCCGCCGATCTCAAGGCACGCCACGCCAACCTCGAGCAACTGTCCACCCTGATCAACCGTTCGCCGGTCGTCGCGATCGAGTGGCGCAAGGAACCCGGCCTGCCCGTCACCTATGTCAGCGACAGCGTCAGGCGATGGGGTTATACGCCGGAGGAGCTGCTGTCCGGCGCGGTCCGCTACCGCGACCTGATTCATCCGGAAGATCGCGCGCGCATCAGCGCCAACCTCGCCCGCCATCTCGCCGACGGTCCGGACGATTACCGCGGGGAACACCGCGTGCGCCATGTGAGCGGCCAGTGGATCTGGCTCGACAGCCGCACCTGGCTGATCCGCGACGCGGGCGGCAGGGTCACGCACATCCGCAGCGTGCTGCTCGACGTCACCTCGCTGAAGGAAACCGAGGAGGCGCTGTTACGCCTCAACGCGACGCTCGAAGCGCGCGTCGTCGAGCGCACCGCGCAGCTCGAGGCGGCCAACCGCGAGCTCGAATCGTTCTCGTACGCCGTCTCGCACGATCTCAAGGCACCGCTGCGCGGCATCGACGGCTACAGCCAGATCCTGCTCGAAGACTACCGCGACCGGCTCGACGACGAGGGGCGGCAGTTCCTTGCCAACATCCGCCGCGGCGTCGCGCAGATGCACGAACTGATCGAGGACCTGCTCGCGTATGCGCACATCGAGCGCCAGGCGCCCCAGCCCGAGCCGGTGTCGCTGCAGCAGCTCGTCGACGAGGTCCTCGACAGTTACGCCCACGAAATCGCCGCGCTCGGCGCGAAGATCGACGTCGACGTGCGCGGACCGGAACTCTCGATCGACCGCAGCGGGCTCGCGCTGGTGCTGCGCAATCTCGTCGGCAACGCGCTGAAGTTCAGCCGCAACGCGGCCCCACCGCACATCGGGATCAGCAGCCGCGAGGAAGCAGGCACGATGCTGCTGCGGGTTCGCGACAACGGCATCGGTTTCGACATGAAATACCATGACCGCATATTCGGCATATTCCAGCGACTGCACCGCGCCGAAGACTACCCCGGTACCGGCGTCGGCCTGGCGCTGGTGCGCAAGGCGATCGAACGCATGGGCGGGACCGTGCGGGCCGAAAGCGAGCCCGGCAAAGGCGCCATCTTCCTCGTGGAGTTTCCCCTATGACCACTGAAGCCGTTTCCGGCCCGATCCTCCTCGTCGAGGACAACAACGTCGACCTCGATCTCGCGCTGCGCGCCTTCGCGCGCCGCGACCGCTCCAGCCCGATCGCGATCGAGGTTGCACGCGACGGCGAAGAGGCGCTCGCCTTCCTGCCGCGCTGGGAAAGCGGCCACCCGACGCCGGCGGTGATCCTGCTCGACAACAAGCTGCCGCGCGTCAGCGGCCTCGAAGTGCTGCAAAAGCTCAAGACGCACGAGCGCTTCCGGCGCATCCCGGTGGTGATGCTGACCTCGTCGGCCGAAGACGAGGATGTCAGGACGGCTTACGATGCCGGCGTGAATTCCTACATCGTCAAACCGATCGATTTCGGCAAATTCATCGCGGTGGCCGAGCAGATCAAGCTGTACTGGTGCACCTTGAACCACAGCCAGAGGTGAAGACGATGCGCGTCCTCTACATCGAGGACTCCGAAGCGGATGCGGATCTCGCGCGGCGCAAGCTCGCGCAGCGGGCTCCCGATATCGCGCTGGAAGTGGTCACGACGCTGCAGCGCGGGCTGTCCCGCCTCGCCGCGCAACCGCCGCCGTTCGACGTCGTGCTGTCGGACCTCCATCTCCCCGACGGCAGCGGCCTCGAACTGCTTGCGCACGTGCGCATGAATCATCTGCCGGTCGCGGTGGTCGTCCTGACCGGCGCAGGCAACCACGAGGCAGCAATGGCGGCGTTGAAAGCCGGCGCGGATGCATACCAGGTCAAGCGCGACGACTATCTCGAACAGCTGCCCACCACGCTGCGCGGCGCACTGGCGCGATTTCGCGATCCGGCTGCGCGGCGCACCCGCCCGCTGCGCGTGCTGTATGGCGAACATGACGAACTCGAGGCGCTGCGAACCCAGCGCCACCTCGCGCACTATGCGCCACAGATCCGCCTGACCATTGCGGCGAGCGCCCCCGAAGTGCTGGCACGCCTGCCGGCCGGTCCCGACGCGGCGTCCGACTTCGACGTGCTGCTGTTCGATCACGCCGCCTGCAGCTTCGACGGCCTGGAACTCGCGCGCATCGTGCGGCACCAGCACCGCCTCGCCCTGCCGATCGTGTTGATCTCCGCCCACGACGGCGAAGACCTCGTCGCGCGGACGATGGAACTGGGCGTCGATGATTTCATCGCGAAATACCCCGGCTACCTGCACGTGCTGCCGGCGACGCTGGAAAAAGTGCGCGAGCGCGCCGAACTGATCCACGAACGGGCCGAACTGCGGGCGACCACGGCCCATCTCGCGCACCTGCTGTCGGCGAGCCCGACGGTGCTCTACACGCTGCAGATCCGCGACGACGGCAAGGCGCAGGCAAGCTGGGTCAGCGACAACATCATGTCGATCCTCGGCGTCCCCCCCGCGGATGCCCTTTCACCGGGCTGGTGGCTCGCGCACGTGCATCCGGACGACCGTGCGGCGTGGGTCGCGACCCAGACGGCACTGCTGCGCGAAGGGCATCGCAGCTACGAATACCGCCTGCTCAGCGGCAAGGAGCAGGCGATCTGGATCCGCGACGACTCGCGCGTCCTGCGTGACGACAGCGGCGCGGCGGTCGAAGTGGTCGGCACCTGGACCGAGATCACGGCGCAGAAGCAGACCGAGCTGCTGCAAGCCGCGCGCAGCGCTGTGCTGAACCGGCTGGTCAGCGACGATCCGCTGCCGGTGATCCTTGACGATGTCGCGCGGCGGCTCGAAAGCCTGGCACCGGAAATGCGCGTCTCGATCCTGCTCCTCGACGAATCGGGTACCCGCCTCGTCCATGGCGCCGCGCCGAGCCTCCCCGCCTTTTACGTCGACGCGGTGGAAAACCTCGACGTGGCGGAAGGACAGGGGTCCTGCGGCACCGCGATGGCCCGCGGCGAACCGGTGTTCACCGAAGACGTGTTCGCCGATCCGGACTGGGACGCTTATCACGACTTCGCACGCAGGGCGAATTTTCGTGCCTGCTGGTCCTTCCCGTTCCGCGACGACGGCGGCAAGCTGCTCGGCGCCTTCGCTGTCTATTTCTACCGGCCGCGCCCCGTCGACCCGGCGATAGTCGAACTGATTGGCGAATTCTCGGCCCTGACGTCGCTCGCGGTGCGAAAATTCCGCGTCCTGGCAGCGTTGCGCCAGACGGCGGCGGTCATCGAGAGCACGCGTGACGGCGTGATGGTCACCGACCTGTCGCAGCGCATCGTCAGCGTCAATCGGGCGTGGTGCGAAATCACCGGCTTCTCCGAAGAGGAAGCGCTCGGGAAAACTCCCGGCATGCTCAAATCCGGCCTGCAGGACGACGGGTTCTACCGCCAGCTGTGGAACGCGGTGGCGCGCACCGGCCACTGGCAGGGCGAGATCTGGAACCGGCGCAAGAACGGCGAGCTTTATCCGCAGTGGTTGAGCGTCAGCACCGTCTACGGCGAGGACCACAGCCCGGTCCGCTACGTCGGCGTGATGACCGACATCAGCCAGTTGAAGCAGTCCCAAGCCCAGCTCGAGCGCCTCGCGCATTACGACCCGCTGACCGACCTGCCGAACCGCCTGCTGGTGCAGTCGCGCCTCGAACACGCGATCGAGCAGGCCGGCCGCCAGCAGCTCGGCCTCGGCGTGCTGTTCGTCGACCTGGACCGCTTCAAGAACATCAACGACAGCCTCGGCCACGCCAGCGGAGACGAGCTGCTGGTCGCAATCTCGTGGCGCCTGCGCACGCGGCTGCGACCGGAGGACACGCTGGCGCGCTGGGGCGGCGACGAGTTCCTCGTCATCATCGACAACCTCAGGAAACCCGACGAATCGGCCAGCGTCGCGCAGAACCTGATCGACCTGATGCGCGAACCGTTCTCGCTGCCCGACGGCGAGGTCGTGTATGTCGGCGCGAGCGTCGGCATCAGCCTCTATCCGCAGGACGGCACGAGCGCCGCCGAACTGATCCAGCACGCCGACGCCGCGCTGAACCAGGCCAAGGTGCAGGGACGCAATACCTTCCGCTTCTTCACCGAGGCGCTGAGCCAAGCGGCGCAGCGGCACGTGGACCTCGAGCGCCGCCTGCGCGTCGCGCTCGAGCAGCAGGCGTTCGTGGTCCATTACCAGCCGCAAATCGACATCTTCAGCGGCCGCGTGGTGGGCTGCGAAGCCCTGGTGCGCTGGCCCGATGCGGAAGAAGGCGCGGTGTCGCCGAACCGCTTCATCCCTTTCGCCGAGGAAAGCGGCCTGATCGTGCCGCTGGGCGAATGGGTGCTCGAGACCGCCTGCCGGCAGGCGCGTCAATGGCGCGACGCGGGCCTCGCGCCGTTGGTGGTGGCGGTGAATCTGTCGGCGCGCCAGCTGTGGCAGGCCGAGCTGCCGGACCGCATCGCGGCGATCCTCGAACGCACCGGGCTGCCGCCGGAATGTCTCGAGTTCGAACTCACCGAGAGCATGATCATGGGGCACGAAGCCCAGGCCGAGCAGCGTCTTGGCCTGCTCAAGTCGATGGGGATGCGGCTGGCGATCGACGATTTCGGCACCGGCTACTCGTCACTCGCGTACCTGAAGAACTTCCCGATCGAAATGCTGAAGATCGATCAGGGCTTCATCCGCCACATCCCCAATGACCGCAACGACATGGAGATCACCGCCGGGATCATCGCGCTGGCGCGCAAGCTCAACATCAAGGTGCTCGCCGAGGGCGTTGAAACCGACGCGCAGCTCGCGTTCCTCACCGAGCAGGGCTGCGACGCGTACCAGGGCTACCTGTTCAGCCGCCCGCTGTCGGCCGAGGATTTCGCGCAGCTGCTCGCACAACAGGCCCGCTAGCCGCGCCGTCGCCGGTCACGCCGCCGGTCGCAGTTCGACGCCGGTCGCCCCGGCGTTCAGTTCGCCGCCCAGTGCTTCGATGAGTGCCGGCAGCAATCGGCCGAATTCTCCAGTCATCAGCGCGAAACCGCCGTCGAACAGCGCGCGCGCGTCGTCTGCCCCCTGCTCGTCGAGCTTTTCCTTGACGACGTCGAGGAAATCGACGCGCTTGATCTCGAGCTTCTCGCTCAGCACGAAGCTGACGCGATCGTCGAACGTCAGCGCGAGGCGGGTCGGCAGCTTGCCGGCCGCGAGGTGGCCGCGAACTTCATCACCTTCGAGCGGGTGACGGACGTAGCGCACCGCCGCCTTGTCCTCGCTGACCGAGCGCAGCTCGCAATCCTGGTCGATCGTGAACCCGGCCGGCGCTTCGCCGCCGGCGAGCCAGTCGGCCATCGCGCTGGTCGGCGAGCGCTCGGTGCGCAGCAAACCGAGCGGGAGTGCATCGAGAGACTGGCGCAATGCCTCCAGCACGTCCTCCGCGCGGGCCTGGCTCGGCGCATCGATGCCGAGCCACCCCCCAATAGGGTCGATCCACGCGAAGACCTTGCGGCGCCGCGTGAAGGCCCGCGGCAGCAGTTCCTGCATTACCTGTTCGCGCAGGTCCTTCATCTGCTTGCGACCGAGCTTGTAGCCCTGGCGCGCGGCGATGTCCTCGGCGCGCTCTTCGGCCTCCTGCTTGACCACCGACGACGGCAGCAGCTTCTGCTCCAGGCCGAGCGCGATCAGCCACTGCCCGCCGACGCGGTGCAGCAGGAATTCGTCACCGGTCGGCGACACCCAGCCACGGGTTTCCTGGTCCTGGCTGCCGCACGGCACGAAACGCTTGCGGGCGAGCTGGTCCTCGAGCGTCTCGGCGCTGATGTCCCAGCCGACGGGAAGGCGATAAACCTGCAGGTTCTTGAACCACATGAATATTTTTCCGGATTTTCGATGATCTGACGGTCGCGCCGGCGCCATCGTAGCGATGCGGCGCATGACGAAGGATTACTGGATGCGCCCTGACTCGGCAATCATGCGGATCACGCGAACGGTGTCGAGGTCCGATTGATGATAGGCGGCCTTGACATATTCGGCGTAGGCCCGGTCCGGACTTCCCGCCTCTTCGGGCAAGGTCGTCAGGTAGCGGAAACGCAGCACGAGGACGCCCTCGGCCGGCTCCTCGATCGCGATCGTCAGGCTGCCTCCCGGATGGCTCGCAGTGCGCTCGGACTCGAAGCAGATTGATTCCATGGGCATCAGCGTGACCCGGTCGCGAACCAGCGCGCTGCCGAACCGCAGTTCCCGCACGAGCTCGTTCGTGCTCCGCTCGACAATCGTGCACGCCTCGAGGCCGGGCAGGAACGGCCGCGCATCCTCGGCCCGGCACAGCAGCCCGAACCACACTTCTTCGCGATTCAGCTCGGTGAGCAGGGGGTCGGCGGGGTCATTCACCACCACCACATGTTCAAAGTTCACACTCCACTCCGGTACCGCGGGGGGCAACAGTCTAACGCGCTTCGGTTAGCATCCACCGATGCATATCGAACGAATTCTCCACTCCCAGGGCTTCGGCAGCCGCAAGGTTTGCCGCGCCCTGATCCGCGCCGGCCGCGTGACGATTTCCGGCCAGGTCCAGGACAACCCCTTTGCCGATTTTCCGGCCGAAGACCTGGTCTTCACGGTCGATCGCGAGACCTGCCGGTTTCGCGACAAGGCCTACCTGATGCTGCACAAACCCTCCGGTTACGAGTGCTCGCGCCAGCCGCAGTTCCATGCTTCGGTGTTCGCGCTATTGCCGGAACCGCTGGTGAACCGTGGCGTCCAGGCGATCGGCAGGCTGGACCAGGACACCACCGGCCTGCTGCTGCTGTCCGACGACGGACAGTTCATCCACGTCTGGAGCGCCGGCAGGAAACGCGTGCCGAAAATCTATGAAGTCGTCGTGCGTCACCCCGTCAGCGAGACGATGACCCAGGCGCTGCTCGCCGGCGTGCAGCTTCACGACGACCCCGAGCCGGTCGCAGCGGCGGCTTGCGAACGAACGGGGGAGCGGAGTCTAAAGCTGACGATCACCGAAGGCAAGTACCACCAAGTCAAGCGCATGGTCGCTGCCGCCGGCAATCGCGTCGAGTCGCTGCACCGCAGCGGCATCGGCGGCCTGATGCTGCCCGACGACCTCGCCCCCGGCCAGTGGCGCTGGCTGGACGACGGCGATTTCGCCCGGTTGACCGATTTCGATACCACTGCAGACTGAAAAAACCTCATCGGCAAGTCCCGGCGACCTGTCTGCCAAACCTTTTTCCCCCTGGCTGAAGACGCTTTGTACAGCAGAGTCCGGGCGCCGTCCAGCGCCGGTCGAAGCGGTTTCACCAAGGTTCGGAGTCGCTGCGGGTTTTCCTTTGCCGCATTTCGCAGGTTCGTGTTTTTGTTCTTCTGTTTTTTAAGATTAATTAAAGATAAAGAAGTATACAGTGCCCGTTTTTCTGTGGATAAGTCAGCTTTCTCCAGCAGTTCCTTGCGATTCGGCGCGGGACAAAGCCGTAGATAAACCTGCTGTTCACCTGTGTGCGGATTGTGGTCGAATTTTGGACTTCCGCCGTTGAAGGCCTTTTCCCACAATGCATTCACGCTTGTTCCCTGTACTTGTCCACCAAAATGAACGTTTGCGCTGATAACCGCCTTTTCGACTGGGACATCTTCTGTCGGGTTGTGGATAACTTCGGGGATATCGGTGTCTGCTGGCGCCTGGCCAAAGGGCTTGCGGGCGATCATGGGCTCGCGGTCCGCCTGTGGATCGATGACCTGGATGCATTCTCGCGGCTGTGCCCGGGGACTTCGACGGTCGGCGGGCGAATCCTCGCCGGGGGCGTCGAAATTCGTCGCTGGGATCCCGACTTTCCGTCCGTCGAGCCGGCGGCCGCGGTCATCGAGGCGTTCGGCTGCGAGCTGCCGGAAAGTTATCTGGCGGCGATGGCCGCGCGCCCGTCGCCGCCGCCGTGGGTCAATCTCGAATACCTGTCGGCCGAAAGCTGGGTCGGCGATTACCACCGCATGGCGTCACCGCATCCCCGCCTGCCGCTGGTAAAGCATTTCTTCTTTCCGGGTTTTTCGCCGCGCACCGGAGGGCTGTTGCGCGAACGCGGCCTGCTCGACGCACGCGACCGTTTCCAGGCACAGTCGGCGGCGCAGGAGACCCTGCTACGCTCGCTGGGGGTCGCGGCGCCGCGACCGGGGACGCGCCTGATATCGCTGTTCGCCTACGAGCAACCCGCCCTGGCAGCGCTGCTCGCGCGCTGGGCGGACGGCGACGAGCCGGTACTGCTGCTCGTGCCCGAAGGGCCCGTCGTCGGCGACGTGATGCGTTTTTTCGGCGAACACGAGGCGGCAGCCGGTGCGTGCCGTCAAAGAGGCGCGCTGACTGCGGCCATCCTGCCCTTCGTCGACCAGGAGCGTTACGACCGCCTGCTGTGGGCGTGCGACGTCAATTTCGTCCGCGGCGAAGACTCGTTCGTCCGCGCGCAGTGGGCCGGCCGACCGTTTGTTTGGCACATTTACCGGCAGGAGCAGGACGCCCACCGGGTCAAGCTCGAGGCTTTTCTCGACCGCTACACGGCGACGATGGAACGCCCCGCGGCAGCGGCAATCAGGCAGTTCTGGCGCGCGTGGAACGGATGGGGCGGTATCGCCTCGGCGTGGCGCCCGTTCGAGGCCGCGTTACCTGCGATCGGCACCCATAACCGGTCTTGGGCACATGCGCTCGCGAGCGCGCCGGATCTGGCTTCGTCGCTGGTGCAATTTTCGCGGAACGCAGTAAAATGACCGGTTTTTAAATATTTACGGGCCGCACCCGTTCGACAGGAAACAGCATGAAAACCGCACAGGAACTTCGCTCCGGCAACGTCATCATGGTGGGTGCCGACCCGCTCGTGGTGCAGAAAGCCGAATACAACAAGTCCGGCCGCAACTCCGCGGTCGTGAAGATGAAACTCAAGAACCTCCTGACCGGCGCGCCTTCGGAGTCGGTGTACAAGGCCGACGACAAGTTCGAAGTCGTCCAGCTCGACAAGAAGGAAGTCACGTACTCGTACTTCGCCGATCCGATGTACGTGTTCATGGACGCCGACTACGAGCAGTACGAAGTCGAAGCCGAGAACATGACCGACGCGCTGAAGTACCTCGAAGACGGGCTGCAGTGTGAAGTCGTGTTCTACAACGGCAAGGCGATTTCGGTCGACCTGCCGAATTCGGTGGTCCGCGAAGTGATCTACACCGAACCCGCCGTCAAGGGCGATACTTCCGGCAAGGTCATGAAACCGGCGAAGATCGCCAGCGGCTTTGAATTGCCGGTGCCGGCGTTCGTCGAGATCGGCGACAAGATCGAAATCGATACCCGTACCGACGAGTACAAGAACCGCGTCAAGTAAGCTGTTCCTTGCCGCATGCCCGGGCCCCGTCAGGGGCCCGATTTTTTGCGGCTCCGCATCGTGACGAACTGAACCGAAGCGTGCGGCTCCCCCGCGGGACGCCCGGCACGCTACACTTTCACGCCCACGCATCCAGGCCAGGCGCAACGATGAAGTTCCGGATAATTTCTGTCCTTGCGGGTGTCGCAGCGGCTTTCGCGATTGCCGCGTGTTCCGGGCAGGGGAGCGGCGAATCCGTCACGACGCCGGAGGTGCCGGAACCGGCGGCGCAGATTCCGCGGGCAACCGTGCCGCCGGGCGAAAGTGCTGCGCCGGTCGAAGAAGCTGCGCCGCGCGAGCGCGACGAAGCGGCCACCATGGCGGTGCCGGCAGCGTTGACGGATCGCGACAAGGCCGAACCGGACGTGGACGCGCGCGACGCGAAGGCAGCGACCGAAGAAGCGACGCGCAAGATCCTCGATGTCACGCGTGATGCCGCTGCCGCCATCACCGAAGCAGGCCGCGAAGCGGTGCGTTCGGTACGGCGCGACGACGTCGCGGACGAAGGGAAATAGCGGCGGAAGCCGCCCCCACGCTCCGGATCGCCCGCTTCCCCCATGTCCGACCCCATCCGCATCTTCGGTGCGCGCCAGAACAACCTCAAGAACCTGTCGCTCGATATCGCGCTGAACGAGATCACGGTCGTCACCGGCGTTTCCGGCTCGGGCAAGTCGTCGCTGGTGTTTGACACGCTGTATGCGGAAGGCCAGCGGCGCTACGTCGAGACGTTCTCGCCGTACGCGCGCCAGTTTCTCGATCGTATGGACCGCCCGCAGGTCGATCGCATCGAAGGCGTGCCGCCGGCGATCGCGATCGACCAGACCAACCCGGTGAAGAGCTCGCGCTCGACGGTCGGCACGATGACCGAGCTCGCCGACCACTTCAAGCTGCTCTACGCGCGCGCCGCGCGGCTGTATTGCCGGCGCTGCGGCGCGCCGGTGCGGCGTGACGATCCGGACAGCATCCTTGCAGCGCTCGTCGAGCGCTGCGCCGCGGACGACCCGCGCCTGGTGCTGACGTTCGCGGTGCCGGTGCCGGCGAATTTCAGCGAGGACGAGGTCACGAACCTGCTCAGTCAGCAGGGCTACACACGCATCCACGCGCGCGAGCATGGCAATGGGGGCACGGGCGGTGACATGCTGCACGTCGTGCAGGACCGCTTCCGCCTGTCGAACGCCGGGCGCGGCCGTGTCATCGAGGCCGTCGAAACGGCGATGGACCACGGCCACGGCCGGGTCGCGGTGCGCGCGCAAGGTGATGAGGGTGAAACGGTATGGCGCTTCAGCAGCGGTCTCCACTGCGCCGACTGCGACATCCCATACGCCGACCCCAGCCCCGGCCTGTTCTCGTTCAATTCGCCGGTCGGCGCATGCGACACTTGCCGCGGCTTCGGCCGCGTCATCGGCGTGGATTTCTCGCTGGCGATTCCCGACGAATCGAAAACCCTCGCTGAAGGCGCGGTGAAACCCTGGCAGACGGCGAGCTACCGCGAATGCCAGGAAGACATGGCGAAGATGGCGAAGAAATACGGCGTGGCGATGGACATCCCGTTCCGCGACCTGCCGCCCGAGCACCGCCGCTGGGTGCTCGAAGGCGATCCGGAGTGGAAGAGCTGGGACGCGTCCTGGCCGCGCAAGTGGTACGGCGTGCGTCACTTCTTCGACTGGCTCGAGAGCAAGGCGTACAAGATGCACATCCGCGTGCTGCTGTCGCGCTACCGCAGCTACACGGAGTGCCCGGCCTGCAACGGCGCGAGGCTGAAGCCGGAAGCGCTGCTGTGGCGATTGGGTGACGGAAACCCCGCGGATTCGCGCCGCCCCGGCCTCGCGATCCACGAACTGATGGCGCTTCCCGTCAGCTGCGTGCGCGATTTCATCGCCCGAATCGAACTGCCGGCCGGCCTCGACGAGGCGACCGGACTGCTGCTCGGCGAAATCAGGAGCCGCCTCGACTACCTCGCCAACGTCGGGCTGGCGTATCTGACGCTCGACCGCCAGTCGCGCACGCTGTCCGGCGGCGAAGTGCAGCGCATCAACCTGACCACCGCGCTCGGCACCTCGCTCGTCAATACGCTGTTCGTCCTCGACGAGCCGTCGATCGGCCTGCATCCGCGCGACATCGACCGCATCCTCGCGGTGATGACGCGGCTGCGCGACGCCGGCAACACGCTCGTCGTCGTCGAGCACGACCCGCAGCTGATGCGCGCTGCCGACCGCCTGCTCGACATCGGCCCCGGTCCCGGCGAGCGCGGCGGCGAGATCGTCGGCTACGCGTCGCCGGCGGGGATCGCCGCCGACCCGGCGTCGCTGACCGGCGCCTATCTCGCCGGTCGCAAGCGCGTCGATGCCGGGCGACGGTTGCGGCCGGTTTCGCCGGGCGACACGATGCTGCGGCTCGTCGGTGCGCGCGAGCACAACCTGCGCGGCATCGACGTCGATTTTCCGCTCGGCCGCCTGGTGTGCGTCAGCGGCGTGTCCGGTTCGGGCAAGTCGAGCCTGATCCAGGACGTGCTGTACCCGGCGCTGGCGAAGCATTTCGGCCAGGGCAGCGACGCGGCCGGCGCGTTCGGGCGCCTCGAAGGGGTCGAATCGCTGGCCGGCGTCGTGATGGTCGACCAGTCGGCGATCGGCAAGAGCGCGCGCTCGAATCCGGTCAGCTATGTCGGTGCGTGGGACGCGATCCGTGCGCTGTTCGCCGCGCTGCCCGAGGCGCAGAGCCGCGGCTACACGCCCGGCACGTTCAGCTTCAACGCCGGCACCGGGCGCTGCCCGACCTGCAACGGCTCGGGTTTCGAACATGTCGAGATGCAGTTCCTGTCCGATGTCTATCTGCGCTGCCCCGACTGCGACGGCAAACGCTACCGGCCCGAAGTGCTCGAGCTCGCGTGGCGCGGCAAGTCGGTCGCCGACGTGCTCGCGCTGACGGTGTCGGAGGCGCTGGCGTTCTTTGCCGACCAGCCGGCGGTGCAGGCCGCGCTCGCGCCGCTCGCCGACGTCGGCCTCGACTACCTGCGCCTTGGCCAGCCGGTGCCGACGCTATCGGGAGGCGAGGCGCAGCGCCTGAAGCTTGCCGGCCATCTCGCCGATTCGGCGAAACTCGCCGGCCGCCGATCGATCGGGAAAGCTGCGCGCGGTAAGGCGCAGGCGCCCGGCCGGCTGCTGTTCCTGTTCGACGAGCCGACCACCGGGCTGCATTTCGACGACGTCGCGACGCTGCTGCGGGCGTTCGAAAAGCTCCTCGACGCGGGCCATGCGCTGATTGTCATCGAGCACAACCTCGACGTGCTGCGCGCCGCCGACTGGATCATCGATCTCGGCCCGGAAGGTGGCGAGGGCGGCGGCGCACTCGTCATTGCCGGGCGGCCGGCTGCCGTCATGGCTTGCGCCGCATCGCATACCGGCCGCGCGTTGCGCGCGTATGACGCGGAATTCGCGGCGGAGGCGGCCGGCAGCGCGTCACCCGCGAATGGCCTCGTGGCCGCCGAACCCGCCGCGCGTTACCGCCCGGCCGCCGCGCCGGCGATCGGGATCCGCCATGCGCGCGAGCACAACCTGAAGAACGTCAGCCTGTCGATCCCGCGCGACCGCTTCACCGTGATCACCGGCCTGTCCGGCTCGGGCAAATCGACGCTCGCGTTCGACATCGTGTTCGGCGAAGGCCAGCGCCGCTATCTCGAGTCGCTGAACGCCTACGCGCGGCAGTTCGTCCAGCCGGCGGCGCGGCCCGATGTCGATGCGCTGTCCGGCATCCCGCCGACCGTCGCGATCGAGCAGCGCGTGAGCCGCGGTGGGCGCAAGAGCACCGTCGGCACGCTTACCGAGATCCAGCCTTTCCTGCGCCTCTTGTACGTCAAGCTCGGCACGCAGTACTGCCCGCAGTGCGACGTGCCGGTGTCGCCGCAGAGCTTCGACGCGATCGCGGCGCAGCTCCTGCGCGACTACCGCGGCACCTCCGTCGAACTGCTGGCGCCGCTGGTGACAAACCGCAAGGGGCTGTACACGGCGATCGCGAAATGGGCGAGGGGCAAAGGCTACGCGCAGCTGCGCGTCGATGGCGAGTACTTGCCGACCGCCAAATGGCCGCGCCTCGATCGCTACGTCGAGCACACGATCGAGCTGCCGGTCGGCATGGTCGTCGTCGCGCCGGAGCACGAGGCGGCGCTGCGCGCGCAGCTCGCCGATGCGCTCGAACATGGCAAGGGCGTCGTCAAGGTGCTCGAGCTCGGCAGGCTCGGCGCGAGTCCGGTCACGTTCTCGACGCTGCGCGCCTGCCCGTGCTGCGGCGACAGCTTCCCGGAACCGGATCCGCGGCTGTTCTCGTACAACGCCAAACACGGCTGGTGCCCGGCGTGCTACGGCACCGGCCTCGCGCTGTCCGGTCGCATCGAGGACCCGGACGCGCTGGACCTCGGCGATCTCGGCGAACAGGAGCATGCGGACGGCGCGGTGTGCGCGGTGTGCGACGGCGCGAGGCTCAATCCGGTCGCCCGCGCGGTGCGTTTCCGCGAGCGCGGCATCCACGAACTGTCGGCGCAGCCGGTCGCAGCGCTCGCCGCGTTCTTCGACGGCCTGCGGCTCGCCGGGCGCGAGATCGACATCGCGCGCGACCTCGTTGCCGAGATCCGCGGCCGGCTCGACTTCCTGCAGCAGGTCGGGCTCGCCTACCTCGCGCTCGACCGCGGCGCGCCGACGCTGTCGGGCGGCGAGGCGCAGCGCATCCGGCTCGCCGCGCAGCTCGGCTCGAACCTGCGCGGCGTGTGCTACATCCTCGACGAACCGACGATCGGGCTGCATCCGCGCGACAACCGCATGCTGCTCGACACCCTCGAGCGCCTCCGCGACCGTGGCAACACATTGCTCGTCGTCGAGCACGACGAGGAGACGATCCGCCGCGCCGACCATGTCATCGACCTCGGTCCCGGCGCGGGCGTGCGCGGCGGCCGCGTCGTCGCCGAAGGCCGCCTCGCGGACCTGATCGCCGCGCCCGAATCGGCGACCGGCGCCTTCCTGCGGGCGCCGCTGCAGCATCCGCTGCGCCCGCGCCGGCCGCTCGACGACGCGCATGCGGCGATCCGCGTCGTCGGCGCGAACCTGCACAACCTGCGCGACGTGTCGGCAGCCGTGCCGCTGGCGCGCCTGACGGTCGTCACCGGCGTGTCCGGCTCAGGCAAATCGACGCTCGCGCGCGACGTGATCCACGCCAGCCTGCGCAAGCTGCTCGGTGACCCCGACGCGGCGCGCGCCCGGCGCCGCGGCCAGGCGCAGCCGCAGCGCAGCGATGTCGAGCCGGTCGGCTGCCGCGCGATCGAAGGCTGGCAGGCGATCGGCCGCGTGCTCGAAGTCGACCAGACGCCGATCGGCAAGACGCCGCGCTCGTGCCCGGCGACCTACGTCGGGTTCTGGGACGCGATCCGCAAGCTCTTCGCCGACACGTTCGAAGCGCGCACGCGCGGCTGGAGCGCGTCGCGCTTCTCGTTCAACACCGGCGCCGGGCGCTGCCCGGTGTGCGAAGGGCAAGGCCAGACGACGGTCGAGATGAGCTTCCTGCCGGACGTCAAGCTGCCGTGCGACGCGTGCGGCGGCGCACGCTTCAACCCCGAGACGCTGATGGTGCGCTGGCGCGACAGGACGGTCGCCGACGTGCTTGCGATGCCGATCGACGAAGCGGTCGGGTTCTTCGCCGCGCATCCGTCGATCGCGCACCCGCTCGCGCTGCTGCAGGACGTCGGCCTGGGCTACCTGACGCTCGGCCAGTCGAGCCCGACGCTGTCCGGCGGCGAAGCGCAGCGCATCAAGCTGGTCACCGAACTGGCGAAAGTGCGTGGCCGCGCCGGCGACAGCACCCCAATGAGTGCGGCGACCGCCGGACGGCCGCTGCCGGCCGAAAAGCACACGCTGTACGTCCTCGACGAGCCGACCGTGGGCCTGCACATGGCGGACGTCGACAAGCTGATCCGGGTGCTGCAGCGGCTCGCCGACGCCGGCCACACGGTGCTGGCGATCGAGCACGATCTGGACATCATGGCCGAAGCGGATTGGCTGATCGACCTTGGGCCCGAAGGCGGAGACGGCGGCGGCGAAATCGTCGCGCAGGGCCCGGTCGATGCCGTGTGCGAGTGTTCCGCTTCGCACACGGCGGTGATCCTGAAAGAGTTCCTCGCCGCGCGCAGCGCGGCGCCCGCGGGTACACCCGCCACGCCGTCGCCGCCGGCGCGGCCGGAACGACGCCAGCTTCCGCCTAGTTGACGCGCATCGGCACGAAGATGCGCGCACCGCCGCGCTGGATCAGCAGCGCGAAGCGGTCGCCGGCTTTTTCGATCAGTGCGCGGAACGAGGCGATGTCCGACACCGGCTGGTTGTTCAGTGCGAGTATGACGTCGCCGCGCTGCAGGCCGGCGCGTTGCGCCGGACCGGCCGCGCGCTCGATGACGATGCCGCCGCGCACGCCCAGCAGTGCTGCTTCTTCCGCAGTCAGCGGGCGAATGACGAGGCCGATTTTGCCACCGGCGTCTTCGCCCTGCGGACCGCCCGGCTCGCCGCGGCCTTCCGCGACCGCTTCGCCGCGCATCTCGCCGAGCGTCGCCGTCACCGTGCGGGTGCGGCCGTCGCGCCACAGTTCGAGCTTCACCTCGCTGCCGGGACGCTTGTCGCCGATGATGCGCGGCAGATCGCCCGACTCTTCGATCTTCGTGCCGTTGACGCCGAGCACGACGTCGCCGGCCTTGATGCCGGCCTTGTCCGCGGCGCCGCCCGGTTCGACGTTCGAGACCAGGGCGCCTTTCGGTTCGGCAAGTCCGAACGACTGTGCCAGCTCACGCGTCATGCCCTGGATCGTGACGCCGAGCTTGCCGCGCTGCACGCGACCGTACTTGATGATCTGGTCCTTGACGTTCAGCGCGACATCGATCGGGATCGCGAACGAGATGCCCATGAAGCCGCCCGAGCGCGAGTAGATCTGCGAGTTGATGCCGATCACTTCGCCGGTGAGGTTGAACAGCGGGCCGCCCGAGTTGCCGGGGTTGATCGCGACGTCGGTCTGGATGAACGGCACGTAGTTCTCGTCCGGCAGGCGCCGCGCCTTCGCCGAGATGATGCCGGCCGTCACGGTGTTGTCGAAGCCGAACGGCGAACCGACCGCCACCACCCATTCGCCGACGCGTGCCTTGTCCGCGTTGCCGGTGCGCACCACCGGCAGGCCGCTCGCATCGATCTTGAGCAGCGCGATGTCGGTGCGCGGATCGGTGCCGACCACTTTCGCCTTGAATTCGCGCTTGTCGATGAGCCGCACGGTCACTTCCGATTCGACTCCGTCCTCACCCGCGCCGACGACGTGCGCATTGGTCAGCACGTAGCCGTCGGCACTGACGATGAAACCCGAGCCGATGCCGCGGCTGATCTGCGGGCCGCGGCTGCCGTTGCCCGGCATCCCGGGCATGCCGGGCAACGGCACGCCGAAGCGGCGGAGGAAGTCGTAGAACGGGTCTTCGGCAAGCGCTCCGGCTTCCGGCGCAGCCCGTTCCTGCACGACACTGATGTTGACGACCGCCGGGCCGACGCGCTCGACGAGGTCGCCGAAATCGGGCAGGCCGAGGGAGTTTGGCGCGACCAGCGGAGCCACGGATTCCGCGGCGGCGAACGCCTGCGGGGATGGGAGCAGGCCGATTGCGGCCGGCACAATGGCGGCAAGGGCGACGACGAACGGGCGGCTGAACGGATGGTTTCTCATGTTTTTCCTGTATCCCTGAAGAAAATTGCCTGCGCCGGTGGACTTGCAGGGCATGCAAATTGTTCCCGGCATGAATTGGCCGACGATCCGTGCGTCATCGCCTGCGTATTCGGCGCAGCAGGCGTGCGATCCGGTGCGGGCAGCGATTTCCGGCCGGATTTCAGGGTTCCGTCGCGCCGGGCAGGGGGTTCGTTCGCGCACGGACCGATCCGGGGGCGGCCGGAGGTGCTTGTCTGCGCCGGCAGGGTACGGAGTAATATCTTTCCTGATACTCCTTTCCGGGGCAGACCGACGCGATGACCCTAACCGACCTGCGATACCTCATAGCGCTTGCCCGTGAACGTCACTTCGGCCGCGCGGCCGAGAAGTGCCATGTCAGCCAGCCGACGCTGTCGGTTGCAATCAAGAAAATCGAAGAGGAACTCGGCGTACAACTGTTCGAGCGCAGTGCGACCGAAGTGAAGATCACCGCGACCGGACGCCGCATCGTCTCGCAGGCCGAGAAAGTGCTGCTGGAGGCGGCCCAGATCCCGGAGATCGCCTCGGCCGGCAGGGATCCGCTGGCGGGGCCGTTGCGGCTCGGGGTCATCTTCACGATCGGGCCTTATCTGTTGCCGCGCCTGATCCCGCGCGTGCATCGACTCGCGCCGCGGATGCCACTGATCATCCAGGAAAACTACACGGCCCGCCTCGCCGAGGCGCTCAAGCGCGGCGAACTGGACGTCGTGATCCTGTCACTGCCGTTCGCCGAGCCCGGGATCGTCGCCCAGCCGGTCTACGATGAGCCGTTCCGTGTCCTGATGCCGGCTGCGCATCCGTGGCACGGCCAGGAGCGGATCGACCCCGACATGCTCGCCGAAGAGCAGCTGCTGCTGCTCGGCGCCGGCAACTGCTTCCGCGACCAGGTGCTCGAAGTGTGCCCGCACTGCCGCAACGTCAGCGGCCTGCAGCGCACGCTCGAGGGCAGCTCGCTGGAGACGATCCGCCACATGGTCGCGACCGGCCTCGGCGTGACGGTGTTGCCGAGCTCGGCAGCCGACGAACTCCCCGCGCAGAATCCGCTCGTCGCGGTCCGTCCGTTCGCGGCGCCAGAGCCTTCACGGCGCGTCGCGCTGGCGTGGCGCGTGACGTACCCGCGCAGCGGCGCGATCGACGTGTTGCGCACCGCGATCCTCGAAAGCGCGCTGCCCGGGGTCCGGCCGATCGGCCGGGTCACGACGGTCGAGACGGCGGAAGCGCCATGAGCCTCCGGGCGATGCACTGCCGGCCACGCGGCGGGCGGCCGGCGTGGCGGTGAAGGCAGTCGCGCCCGGCGAGCGAAGTCCGCGCGAGCGTCCGCGCGCCGGACGTGCAGGAGCGCCGGGATGAACGCGCCGCTCGTCATCGTCGGCACCGGGGCTGCCGGGTACGCGCTGCTGCGCGCGCTGCGGCAGATCGATGGCGACCGGCCGCTGGTGCTGATCACGCGGGACGACGGTGCGGCCTACGAAAAATTCCGGCTTGCGCGCGCGCTCGGCACCTGCACGCGGGCCCGGGACCTGGTGCTCGCGACCGTCGAGCAGATGGCGCACCGCTACGCTGCGACGATCTTCGCGCATCGCCATATCCTGCGGATCGACCGGCTGCGCCATGAACTGGTGATGCGGGAAGGCCGGTACGGGTACGGACAGCTCGTGCTCGCGACCGGCGCGGCGCCGCTGCGCCAGCCCGGGCTGCGGGGAACGGCGGCGTCGCAGGCGCTGACACTGGGAAGCCTCGCCGACTATGCCTATCTGCGCAGTGAACTGGCCGGACGAAGCCGCGTCGTCGTGCTCGGCGGAAGCCTTGCCGGCTGCGAACTGGCCGACAACCTTGCGCGTTCCGGCTGTCACGTGACGCTCCTCGAACCCGCGAACCAGCTGCTCGCGGAAACGTTGCCGACGCTCAGCGCCGAACGCGTCGCGCAGGCGCTGCAGGCTGCGGGAGTACAGGTGATGACCGAGGACGGCATCCAGCGCATCGATCAGGGT
Source organism: Aromatoleum bremense (assembly GCF_017894365.1). Lineage (NCBI taxonomy): Bacteria > Pseudomonadati > Pseudomonadota > Betaproteobacteria > Rhodocyclales > Rhodocyclaceae > Aromatoleum > Aromatoleum bremense. The sequence continues at coordinate 1,912,614 of NZ_CP059467.1, read as the reverse complement.
CCGGACGAGTTGGAGCTGACGACGCTTGCAGGCGTGCGGTTCTCGACGGACCTGATGGTGTTGGCGCGCGGCGCGGCTCCCCGGACGGAACTTGCACGCGACGCGGGACTCGCCGTGGCGCGCGGAATCGTCGTCGATCATGCATTGAGCACCGCCGATCCGGACATTTTTGCGCTGGGCGAATGTGCCGAGATGGACGGCCGCCTGTTCAGGCTTGCGGAAGATATCGAAGCCGGCGCCCAGGTGCTCGCCGAGGTGCTGTGCGGGAGAAAGCGGCGCATGCGGTGGCAGGCGCGGCTACGACGCCTGCAGATGGAGAGTTGCCCGGTGATCGTCTGCGAACCGCCGCCGCTCGCCGGGGAATGGCACGAGGCGGCGACGCAGCGCGGCGTCAGGGCAGTGTTCCGCGACCGCCGCGGAGCGCTGCGGGGATTCGCGCTGCTCGGCGACCAGGTCGCCGCAGCCGAGCGCCTGCTCGGCGAGCTCGGCCGCTGAACCGGTCCGGGGCGCGCGGCAGGGGTTGCTGCGATGCGGCCAGTGCCCCGTCGCGAGAAAAGGCAGCCGTGCCGTATGGCCCCTTAAGCGGCGCTGCTGCGCTTGCGGGCCGGCGCGCGCGCGGGTTTCGCCGTTGTCGTCGCCGTGCCGAGGGCCGATGATTTTTCGTCGTCCGCGACCGCTGCCCCCTTGCCTTTTGCGGCGCCCGCCTTCGGCGTTTTCGCTTCGAATTCGAACCCGACCTTGCCGTCGCCGCCGCGCACGAGGAAAGCCGAGAACTTGCGCCGCGTGCGCGTCGAGACGAAACCCTTGAGCAGGTCCGTGCGTCCGTCCGCGAGCAGTTTCACCATCTGCTCGCGCTCGACCGGCTGCTGCAGGATGATCTTGCCGGAACGGAAATCGCATGATTTTTCCGGTCCGACGGATTTCTCGCAGACATACGCCATGCCGTGTTCGAACACGCGCGCGCCGCACTTTGGGCATGGACCGAGCGGCTCCTGCGCGGAAAAATCGACCGGTTCGGCGCCTTCGCCGTCGTCCTTCGGCTGGCCGAAATCGAACTCGGGCTGCTGCTCGTCGTTGAGGCGGATCTCGGCGTTGAACAGCCGCCCCATCTTGCTGCGAAAGCCGGTCAGCGGTCCGACGCGCCGTTCGCGCAGCAGCGTCTCGATCTCGTCGATCTCGAATTGGCGGCCGGCGACGATCTTCCACGCGCTCCAGTCGCAGGCCTGGCACGCGAACTTCTTGTAGTTCTCCCTGACGCCGCCGCCGCATTTCGGGCACGGCGCCGACAGTGTGGCGAAGTCGCCCGGCACCGTGTCGGATTCGTAGCGCTTCGCACGTTCGACCATCTCGCGCGCCATTTCGGCGATCTCGCGCATGAATTCGGGCCGCGACAGCTGGCCGCGCTCCATCTGCGCGAGCTTGTGCTCCCATTCGCCGGTGAGTTCGGGCGACGTCAGCGCCGACACGTCGAGGCCTTTCAGCAGCGTGATCAGCGAAAACGCCTTCGCGCTCGGGATCAGTTCGCGGCCTTCGCGGTGCAGGTACTGCTCGGCGATCAGCCCTTCGATGATCTGCGCGCGCGTGGCCGGCGTGCCGAGCCCGCGCTCGCCCATCGCTGCGCGCAGTTCCTCGTCGTCGACCATCTTGCCGGCGCCTTCCATCGCGGACAGCAGCGTCGCTTCGTTGTAGCGTGCGGGTGGCTTCGTCACGAGCGCCTTGACGAGGATGTCCTCGGTGGCGACGCGTTCGTTCTGTTCGACGGCGACGAGCTGTGCGCCGCCCTCGTCGTCGGCCTTCGCCGCTTCCTTGCCGTACACCGCGAGCCAGCCGGGATTGACGAGCACTTTGCCTTCGGTCTTGAAAGCTTCGTTCTCGACGCGCGTGATGCGGGTGGTGATGCGGTATTCCGCGGCCGGGTAGAACACCGCGAGGAAGCGCCGCGTGACGAGATCGTAGATCTTCTGTTCGGCTTCCGACAGGCTCTTCGGCACGGTGCCGGTCGGAATGATCGCGAAGTGGTCCGAGATCTTCGCGTTGTTGAAGATGCGCTTGTTCGGCTTGACCCAGCCCTGCTTCATGATTTCGCCGGCGAACGGCGCGTAGTCGTCAGGCAGCGCGTGCAGCACGTCCTTGACGGTGCCGACGTAGTCCTCCGGCAACGCGCGCGCATCGGTTCGCGGATAGGTCAGCGCCTTGTGCTTTTCGTACAGCGCCTGCGCGATCTGCAGCGTCACGCGCGCCGAGAAGCCGAAGCGGCCGTTGGCTTCGCGCTGCAGGCTCGTGAGGTCGAACAGCAGCGGCGACAGCTGCGTCGACGGCTTCGATTCCTCGCTGGCGATGCCCGGCTTGCCGTCGCATTTCGCCTTGATGGCGTCGGCGCGTGCGCGGTCCCACAACCGGAAGGCGGTCGCGTGTTCGTCGCCTTCGGGTTTGCGGAAACCTTCGTCGAACCAGCGCCCGGCATAGCGGCCGGCCTTGCAGCCGAACGTCGCTTCGAGCTCCCAGTAGTCGCGCGGCTTGAAGCGGCGGATCTTCTCTTCGCGTTCGACGACGATCGCCAGCGTCGGCGTTTGCACGCGGCCAACGGTGGTCAGGTGAAAGCCGCCGGTCTTCGAGTTGAACGCAGTCATCGCGCGCGTGCCGTTGATGCCGATCAGCCAGTCGCTCTCGGCGCGGCACACCGCCGCCGAGCGCAGGCCTTCGACTTCCTGCGCCGAACGCAGCTGCGCAAAGCCGTCGCGGATCGCGCCTGCGGTCATCGACTGCAGCCACAGCCGCGATACCGGCTTGTCGGTCTTCGCATGCTGCACGATGAAGCTGAAGATCAGCTCGCCTTCGCGTCCCGCGTCGCACGCGTTGATGAGCCCGGTGACGTCCTTGCGCTTGATCAGGCGGGTCAGCAGCTTCAGCCGGTCATCGGTCTTCTCGATCGGTTTCAGCGCGAAGCGCGGCGGGATCACCGGCAGGTGCGCGAACGTCCATTTGCCGCGCTTGACTTCGTATTCCTCGGGCACGACCAGCTCGAGAAGGTGGCCGACGGCGGACGAAAGCACGTACTCGTCCGACTCGAAGTAGTCCTTTTCCTTCGTGAAACCGCCGAGCGCGCGGGCGATGTCCTGCGCGACTGAGGGTTTTTCCGCGATGATCAGTTGCTTGCTCATGCCGGTAGGGCTGCCTTCGAAAATCGCCAGGGCGTTTTCGGTTGAGGGTTATCGAGCGGCGCATGATAAGCACGCCGCTGCGGCATGTGCAAGCGCAGGCCGGAGGCTTTACTGCAGGACCGGGACGAGTTCTTCCGCTTCGTCGGTCAGCAGTTCGTCGAGGATCAGGCTGTCGAGCGGTTGCTCCTGCTGCCACAGGACCATCAGCACGATGACCTTGAAACGGTGCAGGTTAACGTTGAAACCGCCGAGCGCCATCGTGCGTTCGATGATCAGCTCGCGGGTCTGTGGATCGAGCGCGCCGGCGTTTTCGAGGAACGCGAGAAAGCCGCGGCAACTGGCGTCGAGCTTCGCCTGTTCTTCCGCGGCGTAGAGGCGGATCGAGTCCGGTTGCGGAACCCTCGCCAGCGGCGACACGGCGATCGCGCGCAGACCGGAAAGCCAGTCGAGCGCTTCGGTGATTTCGTCCTCCTCGAAGCCCGCCGCGGAGAGCTTGCGCGCCAGCTGCTCGGATTCGGGGCACGCTGCCGCGTGGAGGTAGTTTTCGAAGAGGTAGACAAGGATGTCGAACATGTTTGGCACACGAGAGAATCAAAGGCGCTGGAACCGGCCTCCCGGCAAGCGGGTCACGTGCCCTTCGAGCTCCAGCGCAAGCAGAATGGCGTACAGCGCATCGAGCGTCAAGCCGGAACGGGCTGCGAGGGTATCGATATCCAGCGGATCGTGGCCGAGCGTGTCGAGCACCCGGATCTCCTCCGCGGACGCCGCGGGAGGCGGCGTTCGCGGCTCGAACGGCGGATCGGCGGGCCCGGTTTCGCGCGTCCTCGCGGAGCGGACCGGACGTGCCGGCGCGTCCGCTTCGGCCGCACGGGCGCTCGCCGGGAGGCCCCAGCTGAGCTCGTCGAGCACGTCCGCGGCCGTCTCGACGAGCTTCGCGCCGTCGCGGATCAGGCGGTGGCAGCCGCGTGCCAGCGGGGAATGGATCGAGCCTGGGATGGCGAACACTTCGCGGCCGCTCTCGGTCGCCAGCCGCGCGGTGATCAGGGAGCCGCTGCCGACCGCGGCCTCGACGACCAGCACGCCGCGCGCGAGGCCGGCGATGAGGCGGTTGCGGCGCGGGAAGTTGTACGGCAGCGCCGGCGTGCCGAGCGGGTATTCGCTGACGATCACGCCGCGTTCGGCGATCTGCCGGGCGAGCGCCTGATTGCGTGCCGGATAGACGCGATCGGCACCGGTGCCGATCACCGCGACGGTGATGCCGTCCGGATGGGCCAGCGCGCCGCGGTGCGCCGCGGCGTCGATGCCCAGCGCGAGGCCGCTGACGATCGTGAGGCCGGCTTCGGCGAGGCTCTTCGCGAACGCGGCGGCATTGCTGATGCCGGGTGCGGTCGCCGAGCGCGCGCCGACGATCGCGAGCGAGGTGCCGGAGAGCCGCGCCGGGTCGCCCTTGACATACAGCAGGACGGGCGGATCGGCGATATCGAGCAGCGCGCGCGGGTACTCCGGGTCGGCGAGCGTGACGATGCGGTTGCCGGGTTCGGCGGCCCACGCGAGCGCGGCGTCGACTTTCTCGTTGTCGGGCGGCGCGCGCAGCAGGTCTGCGACCTCGGCGCCGACGACGGACGCGATGGCGCTGCGGCTGGCGGCGAAGATCTGCTCGGGCAGTCCGAACGCCGCCAGCAGCGCGCGCTGGCGTTCGGCGCCGACGCCGGGGCGCAGCGTCAGCCGCAGCCACCCGGCCAGTTCGTCCTCGATCGGCGTCACGCTCAGGGTTTGCGCACGCTGTCGCCGACCGTCACCGGGCCGTCCGAATCCATCACCAGCGCATAGGCGACGCGGTCGAACACGCGGAACACGAAGGCCAGGCCATAACGCTGCTGCGGCAGATCGAAAGTTTCCTTGCCGCCTTCGTCGTCCTTGTACACGACGCTGCCGCGCTCGCGGTGCAACGCGAGGACGTGCCCGCGTTCCAGCCCGGCGCGGCTGCCGATATTGAGGGTGACGACGTTATGGCGCCCGGTCTCGATCACGCCGCGGTAGATGCCGATCAGCCGCCCTTCGATTTCCGCGTCGGGCGCATGCGGCATGAAGGAGAAAATCTCGGGCCGCTCGCTGACGACGAGGCGGTCGCCGGTGCCGATCTCCTCGACGCTCGAGACCAGCTTCAGCGTCGCCGGCGTGCCGTGCTCGGTGACGCGCGCGGTGCCGAGGAACATCGCCTCGTGGCCGAGCAGTTCGTTCGTCACCGGATCGACGAGCGGCCGGGCGGGCCGGAATACCTGCCACACGTCGCTGCCTTCCGTCACGCCCGTGGCGAACACCGTGTCGCCAGCGCCCATGAAGACGCGGCTGGTTTCGGTGGCGACGACGGTGCCCGCGCCGGCAAGTTTCGCGTCGTCGACGACGAGCGGCCGCGTCAGGAAAGGCTCGATGATCTGCATCGGGATGCTCGGGATCGCGCTGTCGACCTCTTCCGAATAGATCTGCGGGAAACGCTTTTCATAGAGCGGCGCGCCGATCCGCCGCCCGATCGACAGGTAGGGGCCGCTGCGGTCGAGCACGATGATCTGTCCCGGATAGATCAGGTGCGGGTTGCGGATCTGGTCGCGGTTGAGGCGCCACACTTCGGGCCAGCGCCACGGCTGCCTGAGGAAACGGCCGGAAATGTCCCACAGCGTATCGCCGCGGACGACCGTGTAGCTGTCGGGGGCATCGTCCGCGAGCGTCGCCTGGTCGGCGACCGCGGGCACGCTCAGAAGGGTCGCAATGCCGAACAGCAGAGGGAATATAATGCGGATCATTGCTCGTTTCCGATTAGAGCAGACCGGATTCCTGCGCTACCGGAACGCCAGCGGCCGGTCGAAGGTCCAATCCGCGGTCTTGATTTCGAATGCCACGGCGCGCGGACGAGCATGCCAAAGCACTTGAAATTCTGCACGTAATGACATAACCCGGCAAGCATCCATGGCTCTACTTCCAATTCTCCGTTATCCAGATCCGCGGCTGCACAAGCGCGCCGCGCCGGTCGCCGTGGTCGACGATTCGATCCGCCAGCTCGTCAGGGACATGGCCGAAACAATGTACGAGGCGCCCGGCGTCGGTCTCGCGGCGACGCAGGTCGACGTGCACAAGCGGGTCGTCGTGATCGACATCAGCGAGGACAGGTCCGTGCTGCGTGCTTTCATCAATCCCGAAATCCTGGACAAGTCCGGCGAGCAGACGTGCGAGGAAGGCTGCCTTTCGGTGCCGGGCGTCTACGAGAAAGTGACGCGCGCCGAGCGGGTGAAAGTCCGGGCGCTCGACGAGCACGGCGAGCCGTTCGAGCTCGAGGCCGAAGGCCTGCTCGCGGTGTGCATCCAGCACGAGATCGACCACCTCGATGGCCGGGTTTTCGTCGAATATCTTTCGCCGCTCAAGCTCGGGCGGATCAAGGCGCGGCTGGCAAAGAAAGCGCGGATCACGGCGTGACGGCCGCAGCCCCGAGGGTCGCGTTCGCCGGCACGCCGGAGTTCGCCGCGGCGGCGCTGGAAGCGATTCTTGCCGCAGGCTTCGAAGTCCCGCTGGTGCTGACCCAGCCTGACCGGCCGGCCGGGCGTGGCATGAAGCTCAGCCCGAGTCCGGTCAAGCAGCTGGCGCTCGCCCGCGGCATCGCCGTGGACCAGCCTTCCAGCCTGCGCGGCGAAGAGCAGCGCGCGACGCTTGCCGCCTGCGCGCCCGACGTGCTGGTGGTGGCGGCGTACGGCCTGATCCTGCCGCGGGCGGTGCTCGACCTGCCGCGGCTCGGCTGCCTCAACATCCACGCATCGCTGCTGCCGCGCTGGCGCGGGGCCGCGCCGATCCACCGCGCGATCGAAGCCGGCGACACGGAGACCGGCATCACCATCATGCAGATGGACGAGGGGCTCGACACCGGGCCGATGCTGATGAAGCGCGCCGTGCCGATCGGTCCGGCGGACACCACCGGAACGTTGCACGACCGGCTGGCCGCGCTCGGCGCGCAGATGATCGTCGAAGCGCTGCGCCGCCTGCCGTCGGGCGAACTCGTCGCGACGCCGCAACCAGCCGAAGGCGCGACCTACGCGGGCAAGATCGGCAAGGCCGAGGCGGTGATCGACTGGCAGCGCGACGCGTCGTCCATCGCCCGTGCCGTGCGTGCGTTCAACCCGTTCCCGGGCGCGGTGGCGAGCCTGCGGCAGGTGCCGCTCAAGATCTGGTCCGCCGAACCCGTTGCCGGGCACGGGGAACCCGGCACCGTGCTCGCGGCGGATGCCGACGGTGTCGTGGTCGCGTGCGGGACGCAGGCCGTGCGCCTGGCGCAATTGCAGAAACCGGGCAGCCGGCGCCTGGCTGCCGGGGAATTTCTGCGCGGATTCCCGGTCACTGCAGGCGAGCGCTTCGACGCCGCGGCGCGCTGATTGAATACCGCGGCAGCCGCCCCCACATAAAGGGGCAAATCCCCTGCAACGTCCAAGGAAGGAAAACGAAACATGTTCGGCAACTGGCTCAAGACCTCGATCCTCATGGCGGGCATCGTCGCGCTGTTCGGCGCTGTCGGTGCAATGATCGGTGGCCGGCAGGGCATGCTGATGGCACTGCTGTTCGGCGGCGCGATGAACGTGTGGGCCTACTGGTTCTCGGACAAGATGGTGCTCAGGATGTACAAGGCGCGCCAGGTCGACGAGACGACGTCGCCGTATCTCTACAACATGGTCCGCGAACTCGCGTTCCGCGCCCAGCTGCCGATGCCGAAGGTGTATATCATCGACGAGGCGCAGCCGAACGCGTTCGCGACCGGCCGCAACCCGGAGAACGCCGCCGTCGCGGCGACGAGCGGCATCATGCGGATGCTGTCCGAGCGCGAGCTGCGCGGCGTGATGGCGCACGAGCTCGCGCACGTGAAAAACCGCGACATCCTGATTTCGACGATCTCGGCGACCGTCGCCGGTGCGATCTCGATGCTCGCGCAGTTCGGCATGTTCTTCGGCGGCCGCGACGAGGACCGGCCCAATCCGGTGCTGCAGATCCTGGTGATGATCCTCGCGCCGCTGGCGGCGATGGTGATCCAGATGGCGATCTCGCGCACCCGCGAGTTCGGCGCGGACAGCGGCGGCGCGGCGATCTCAGGCGACCCGGACGCGCTCGCCGATGCGCTGGCGAAAATGGAGGCCTACTCGAAAGGCATCCCGATGCACGCGGCCGAGGCGCACCCCGAAACCGCGCAGATGATGATCGTCAATCCGCTGTCCGGCGGCGGCCTGCGCGGCCTGTTCTCGACGCACCCGTCGACCCAGGAGCGCATCGCGCGCCTGCGCGGGATGGCCCGCGCGTAAGCCTCTTGCCCCGTTTTGCCTGCCGCCCGCTGGCTGGACTTCTGCGAAATGCGTGTCGCGTTGCGGGAAGGCCCCGATGGGCCGGCCGTGCACGCCGCGACGGCATGCCGTTCCGCCGTTGCGTGCATGCCGGATCGCAGCATCAATAGCCCCATGAACCGCTGGCCTGAACGGTGAGAGTCATCGGCTTCGCCGGCTGGTCCGGGAGCGGCAAAACCTCCCTGATCGAGCAGGTCATCACCTTGCTCGAGGCGCGCGGGCTCGCAGTGTCGCTGGTCAAGCACGCGCACCATAAATTCGACATCGATCACGAAGGCAAGGATTCCTGGCGCCACCGCAACGCCGGCTGTCGCGAGGTGCTGATCAGCTCCAGCCGGCGCTGGTCGCTGATGCACGAACTGCGAGGCGAACCCGAATTGCCGCTCGACGCGTTGCTGGGCAAACTCGCCGGCTGCGATCTCGTGCTCGTCGAGGGTTTCAAGCGTGCCGGGATTCCGAAGATCGAGGTCTACCGCACAGCGGTCGGCGAACCGCTGTTGTTTCCGGACGATCCGAACATCATCGCGATTGCGACCGACGCGGCGGTAGATACCACCCTGCCGCGCCTCGACATCAATGACCCCGCGGGTGTGGCGGATTTCATCGTTGCCCGCGTGCTGGGCGGCGGCTGATTCGTCGGCAGACGGGGGCGACCCCGGCAGCGGCGCCGCGTGGGAATCGATCGCGGCGGCGCCTTACAGGCGGTATTGCTGCACCGCCTTGTGCATGCGCATCCGCACCGCGCCGAGATAACCCACCATCGCCTGGGTCTGCGTGACGGCGGCGAGATTGCGTTCGGTCATCGTGGCGGCTTGCTCCACGTTGTGCGTCAGCGCATTGACCGCCGCCTGCTGTTCGGCCGAGGCGTCGACGATCCGGCCCACCATTTCGGTCGTGACCTGCATTTCCTCGTTGATCCGGCGCAGCGACTCCTCGGTGGCGTTGGCCAGGTTGACGCTCTCGGCCACCTGTGCCGCGCCGTCGCGCATGCTGCCGACCGCGCCCCGGGTTTCGGACTGGATGGCTTCGATCATGGCGTTGATCTCGCCGGTGGCGGCGCCGGTGCGCTCGGCCAGTTTGCGCACCTCGTCGGCTACCACGGCGAAGCCGCGGCCCTGTTCGCCGGCGCGGGCGGCTTCGATGGCGGCATTGAGCGCAAGCAGGTTGGTCTGGCTGGCGATGTCGTGGATGACGCCCGCAATGCGGCTGATTTCGTCCGAGCGCTGACCCAGCGATTCCACCTGTGAGGCCGAACGGCCGATGATGTCGGCCAGCGCCTGGGTATTTCTGCTGGCGCGATGGGTGACTTCGGCGCCGTCGCGCGATACTTCGCCGGCACGCACGGCTGTTTCACGCGTCGACCGGGCGTGGTCGACAACGCCGTCGATGGAACCCGCCACGTGCGCGATCGCGCGCTGCGCCGATGCCGTTTCGCTGCGCTGAGTCTGAGCCGCATGTTCGACGTCATGCATGCCGGCACCCACTTCGTCGATGGCGTTGCCGATATCGCCAGTGACATCCTGAATGTTCTGCATGGTGGACTGCAGCGCCGACAGCAGCTCGTTCGTTCGGCGCGCGACGCTGCCGATGGCATCGCGCCGTGACAGATCGAAACGGGCGCGCAGATCGCCCGAACGGAGCACTTGCTCCAGCCAGGCGGCGGTGGCGTCGAGATCGCGCACGGTGCGCGGTGTGTAGACGAACAGCAGATGTGCCGAAATGAGGGCGCCGATGGCGCCGGCCACCAGCCCCACCCCAGCCGGCATGGAAAGACCTCCGGCGGCTTCGAGCAGCAGCAGCAAGGCCGAGCCCAGCCCACCCATGCCGGCCAGCAGCAATTGCGCGCGCAGCGACGACAGGGCGAGGAACCAGGCCGGCCGCCGCTTGAAAACCTGGCCGTGCTCGACCTGTAGCGTGGTGTCGCCGCCGCGGATACGCCGGTAGGCATCTTCCGCGGCGGCGATCTGCTGGCGCGTCGGCCGGCTGCGCACCGACTGGTAGCCGACGATCTTGCCGTCTTCACGCACCGGCGACACGTTGGCCTCGACCCAATAGAAACCCCCGTCGCTGCGGCGGTTTTTCACCACCCCGCGCCACGGGCGATCCGTCTTGAGGTCGCGCCACATGTCGGCGAAAGCCTCGGGCGGCATGTCGGGGTGGCGAACGAGGTTATGAGACTGACCGATCATCTCCTCGCGGGGGTAGCCACTGATGCGGGCGAAGGCCTCGTTGGCTTCTTCGATGACACCCTTGAGGTTGGTCCGCGAGTAGATGAATTGGCCTTCGGGAAGAAGGGTTTCAACGTTGGTGACAGGAAGATTGATCTTCACGAGATTAGCCTTGGTCGTGCAAGCGGCGCGTGACCTTGGCCGGCAGGCATGGCGCAAGCCGGGCGGGGCGAGCGCCACGCGCAGGGCAAACGGCATGCGCGGGAGTGGGGCGGCGCATGATGCGCACACAACCATCATACTCAAGGCGCGTTGCGCCGTGCGTCCGGCGCATGACCTTGACAATCGGATTCTGGTTGCCGCGCGTGAAAAAGTTCACGATCGGCCGCCCTGGTTGCATCGGGCAGTCGCCCTAGCTTCGCGGCAATGTGGCGTGTGCCGGCCGGGCGTTCACGGCGCAGTGCTCCCGGGTGCAGCGCCTGCGTGCGCGAGCTCGTCGCGGGTATTGATGTTGCGGAAGGCCGCCTCCTCGTCGTCGAAGCGCACCTCGACGATTTTCAGCGTCGCATACCAGAGCTCGATCTTGCGTCCGCCGGCGGCGAGAAATTCCTCCAGATGCGGCAGTACCTCGCGCCGGCACAGGCAGAACACCGGATGCGGCTGCTCGAAGGTGCGGGCGACCGCGAGCTCGGCGCCGGCATCCAGAAGCGCGGCGTGCAGCCGGCCGACGAGATCGGCCGGCAGGAACGGTGAATCGCACGGCGCGGTCGCGACGAGCGGATGTTGCGCGCGCGCGAGCCCCGCATGCAGTCCGGCGAGCGGACCGGCGAAGCCGCCGATGTCGTCCGGGAAAACCGGATAGCCGAAAGCGGCATAGCACCGGGCATTCTGGTTCGCGTTGATGATCAGCTCATCGACCTGCGGGCGCAGGCGTTCGAGCACCCAGTCGACCATCGGCCGGCCGCACAACTCGACGAGACCCTTGTCGACGCCACCCATGCGCCGGCCCTGGCCGCCGGCGAGGACGACGCCGGTTACTTTTTCCCGACTCCCGCTCATCGTGTGAAACGCTCCTCGCCGGTGAACAGCAGGTAATGTTTCCCTTGCGCACGGCCGATCATCGTCAGCCCGATGCGGCGCGCGATCTCCCAGCCCATCTGGGTGAGGCCCGAGCGCGAGACGAGAAACGGGATGCCCATCTGCGCGGTCTTGATCACCATCTCGGACGTCAGCCGGCCGGTCGTGTAGAAGATCTTGTCGCTGCCGTCGAGCCCTTCGAGCCACATCCGGCCGGCGATCGCATCGACCGCATTGTGACGGCCGACGTCCTCGACGAACATCAGGATCCCGCAGCCGTCGCCTTCGCCCGCGGCGAGCGCGCAGCCGTGCACCGCGCCCGCCTGCTTGTAGACCGATTCGTGGTGGCGCACCGCTTCCATCAGTGCGTACAGTGTCGCTTGCGACAGGCGGCGGTCAGGGGGCAGATGGATCGTGTCGATTTCGTCCATCAGGCCGCCGAATACCGTCCCCTGGCCGCAGCCGGTCGTCACGGTGCGGCTGCCGAGGCGTTCGTCGGCATCCTTGATCCCGGAGCGCGTCGTCACCGCGACCGCGTCGGTTTCCCAGTCGACCTGCACCGAGGCGATGTCGTCGAGGCTGTCGACGAGCCGCTGGTTGCGCAGCCAGCCGATCGCGAGCGCCTCGGGCGCGGCGCCGAGCGTCATCAGCGTGACGATCTCGCGGCGATCGACGTACAGCGTCAACGGGTATTCACCGGCGATCGGCGTCGGCACGACGTCGCCGGCCTCGTTGCGGGCCGGGATCGTGACCGTCAGCGGCCGTCTGGCGTGGCTGAGGGTCGGATGACGCGTGGCTTTATCGGGGGAGCTGCTCATCGAGGGCGCAAGGTCGCACGGGAAGGTCCCATTCTAGTCTCAACGCGGCGCCTCGCCGCAAGCGGGAACCGCGATCGCGCAACGCCGATTTTCCGTGTGCCGCCGCTCACGTATGCTGTGCAACATCGCGCCACGCCGGAGCAGGACCATGGACCGCTTTCCGATCGCCGTGATCATCGAGCGCCGCCGCCTCGACAACCGCTGGGCCGACGAGGCCTGGGAAGCCGTCGGCGTCGTGCCGGCTTTCGACGATGCGCAGCCGGCGATGCGACAGATCGTCGCCGAAACCGACCGCGACCAGTTCCGCGTCGGCGGCTTCGCGCTCGAACTGTTCCGTGATGAAGCCGCCAACTATTTCCTCAATCTCAGCTCTCCGGTACCGAAAGTGTTCGTGATGTGGCGCCTGGAAGGCGGCGTCGCGCGGCCGGCGACGGTCACCGTGAGCTACGGCGAAGCGGCACGGCTGCTCGACTCCGGCGAGCAGGTGGACGGCGTGCCGATGTCGCGCGAGATTGCCGACTGGGTCGGCGCGTTCGTGAACCGCCACTACGAGCCCGCGCCGCGCAAAAAGATCCGGCGCAATGATCCGCTCGCGCAGGATCGCGAACAGCCATGACGACGCCGGCGCGCTTTCTCGAACGCTGGTCGCGGCTCAAGCGCCGCGGCGACAGCGCGCCCGCGTCGACCGAAGTCGCGCCCGATGAGATCGCGCCGGGCGAGGAAGCCGCAGCGCCGGCCGAAGGCAGTCTTCCTGCCGAAGCCGGCGAGCCCCACCCGGGAGCGGCGCGCGGCGCAGATGCGCTCTCCGGTCCGGCCGCCGCAGCGTCGCTGCCGCCGATCGAGACGCTCGATCTCGACGCCGATTTCACCGGCTTCCTGAAGAAGGAAGTCGGCGAGCCGCTGCGTCGCGCGGCGTTGCGCAAGCTCTTCAGCGATCCCCATTTCAACCGTATGGACGGCCTCGACACGTACATCGGCGACTATTCGGCCGCCGACCCGATTCCTCCGGACATCATGAAGCGCCTGCGGCAGTTCAAGACTTTCCTCGAAGACGATTCGCCACCGGCCGAACCGGTCGGTGCAATCGCCGAATTGTCCGCCGCCAGCAGTCCCGCGGAGGCGCGGCAGGATGGTCGCGGCGCAACCGCCCCGGGCGGCGAAGCTGGCGTTGCTCCGGACGGTGCCGAAGACCGAGCGCCGCCTGAGGGCGGAGCCTTGCGAGATGTCGGTCAACTTGCCACGGGAGTGACGAACCCGAGGGAAACGAAATAACCCGCCCGCGTGCGGAACGAGGACAATTTTTTTCGCTCTGCATTCTGTCGTTGCCGTACGCAGGGCAGGTGCTATGTTTCAAGGACACCGAGAAGCAGTAGCGATGCCAATCTGCGGAAAACAAATTAAATTATGCGATTGCAATCGCGGTTCGCCGCTTGACGCAGCCGCGCTCGCAACGACGATACGTGACGGCAGTCCGTTGTCGCTGCACCATGAACTGTGCCGGCGCGAGATCGGCGCGCTCGAGTCTGCGCTCGCCGACGGCGATGTACTGGTCGGCTGTACGCAGGAGGCTGCGCTGTTCGCGCAGATTGCCGCGGACTCCCCGTCACGCATCGATTTCCTGAATCTGCGCGAAAACGCCGCCTGGTCGGTCGAAGCGCCGGCGGCGACGCCGAAGATCGCCGCCTTGCTCGCCGCGGCGCTGCTGCCCGAGGCCGATCCGGTCCCGGGCGTCACGCTCGCGGCAGGCAATGCGTTGCTGATCGTCGGCGAGGCGGGCGCCGCGCTCGGCTGGGCCGAACGCCTGCAGACCCGTTTCGAAGTCGCGGTGCTGGCGACCGGCGCGACGCCGGACGCCGAATTGCCGGCCGAGCGCCGTTATCCCGTCTGGTCGGGTAGCGACGTCCGCATTGCCGGGCATCTGGGCGCTTTCGACGTCGCCTGGACGCAGGACAATCCGGTCGACCTCGACCTGTGCGTGCGCTGCAACGCCTGCATCCACGCCTGTCCCGAAGGGGCGATCGGCTGGGACTACCAGGTCGATTCGTCCCGCTGCCGGTCGCACCGCAGCTGCGTGACGGCGTGCGGCACCGTCGGCGCGATCGACTTCGCGCGCAGCGACACGACGCGGGAAAGCCGTTTCGACCTCGTGCTCGACCTCTCCTCCGCGCCGCTGATCAGGCGCGTCGAGCCGCCGCAGGGCTACGCCGCGCCCGGGCGTGATCCGCTCGAGCAGGCTCTTGCGGCGCAGGCGCTCGCCGAGCTCGTCGGCGAGTTCGAAAAGCCGCGCTATGTCGCGCTCGATGCGCGGCTCTGCGCGCACGGGCGTTCGAGGAAGCGCGGCTGTTCGAACTGCGTCGAAGCCTGTGCGGCCGAGGCGATCTCGTCCGCCGGCGATACCGTGCGCGTCGACCCGTACCTGTGCCAAGGCTGCGGCAGCTGCTCGACGGTGTGCCCGAGCGGCGCGCTGGCGTCGCAATATCCGCGCGTCGAAGACCTCGGCCTGCGCGTCAGGACCGTGCTCGCGGCGTATCGCGACGCCGGCGGCGAAGCGCCGTGTGTGCTGTTCCATTCGGCCGGCGCCGGGCGAGCGCTGATCGATCGGCTCGCGCGCCGCGGCAAGGGCCTGCCGGCGCGGGTGATCCCGCTCGAAACCTGGAGCGCCGATTCGGTCGGCCTCGAGCTGCTGCTCGGCAGCATCGCGCTCGGGGCCTGCCAGGTCGCGGTGCTCGCGGCCGGCACGCACGATCCGGGCGTGCTGCGCGCCCAGGCCGCGCACGGCGCGACGATCCTCGCCGGGCTCGGCTATGCCGGCGAGCCTTTCCGCGTCCTCGATGCCGACGACTGGCCGGCGCTCGAGGCGGCGCTGTGGGACTGGGCTCCCGCAAGCGGGGCGAGCCGGCCTGCGGCGTTCCACCTGCCGGGCCGCAAGCGCGACGCGCTGGAGCTCTCGATCCGGCATTTGCTCGCGGTCGCGCCGCAGCCGGTGGCGGAGATTTCGCTCGCCGCGGGCGCGCCGTTCGGCGCGGTTTCGGTCAGCGACGCCTGCACGCTGTGCATGTCCTGCGTCGGTGCCTGCCCGACCGGTGCGCTGAGCGCGGCAACCGACGCGATGCGGCTGGGCTTCATCGAGAAGAGCTGTGTGCAGTGCGGCCTGTGCGCGGTGTCCTGTCCGGAAAACGCGCTCACCCTCATGCCGCGCCTGCTCCTCGACGAGTCGGCACGACGCACCGTGCCGCTCAAGGAAGCCGAAATCTTCCATTGCGTCCGCTGTGCGAAGCCGATGGGCGCAAAGCCGCTCATCGACGCGATGTTCACGCGCCTCGCGAGCCACGCGATGTTCGCCGGCGAGGCCGAGCGCCGCCGCCTGCACATGTGCGGCGACTGCCGCGTCGTCGATCTGATGCACAGCGAAAACGGCATCAAGGCCTGGGACATGACCGAATGAACGCACCGCAAGCCGCCATCCTCCGCGAGCCCGAGTCCGCCATTTCCACTTCGCTGCCCGCGAGCGCCGAGGACGCCGCCCGCGCCGAGCACTACGCGTTGCTGGCCCGCCTGTTTTTCGCCGCCCCCGATGCGCCGCTGCTCGCCGCGCTCGTCGCTGCCGGCGACGTCTTTGGCGTCGGCGATTCGCCTTCGCCCCTCGCCCACTCGCCCCTCGCCCACTCGCCATTCGTCCCCTCGCCGTTCGGCGTCGCGTGGGCGGAACTTGCCGACGCCGCACGGCGAACCGACGCCCGGAGCGTGCACGACGAATACGAAGCGCTGTTCCATGGCATCGGCCGGCCCGAAGTGATGCTGTACGGCTCGTTCTATCTCGCCGGTTTCCTGATGGAAGAGCCTCTTGCTGATCTGCGTGACGATCTCGCCGGACTCGGCCTCGCCCGCCGCGGCGGCGTCACGGAGACCGAGGACCATGTCGCCGCGCTCGCCGAAGTGATGCGCCATCTCGTCGTCAGCGGCGCGGATGCAGCCGGCCTCGCGCGCCAGCGGGCATTCTTCACGCGCCATCTGCAACCGTGGTACGCCCGCCTGGCCGATGCGGTGGCGGCGGCGCCGCAAGCGTCTTTCTATGCCCGGGTCGGCGCGCTGGCGCGGGCGTTCTTCGATGTCGAGAGCGAAGCTTTCGCAATGGATTAGGCTGCGCGAGTCCGCGTTTACAGACTTCGGACCCGGCGAACGCGCCCGGCAACCGGTTTTGGGAGAAAGGGACATGGAAAGCAACAGGGACGACAGGAAACCCGCACTGCAACGTCGCCAATTCCTGCTGACGCTCGGCACGGGAGGGGCTGCCGCAGCGGCCGCAGTCGCTGCGGCAGCGGGGAAGACGGTGCCCGAAGCGGCGGCAGTCGTCGAGGCGGTCGCGACCTCCGCGCACGACGCTGGCGTCAGTGAACACATGCGCCGTTACTACCGCAGCGCGCGGATCTAGGGAGAACACGCGATGCTCATCAAGAAGAATGCGGCGCCCGGCAACGCCTTCCGTCAGTTGGCGAGCCCGATGGCCCGGCATCTCGGGGCGACGATGGACCGGCGCGCGTTCCTCAGGCGGTCCGGCCTCGGCGCCGGGGCGGGCGTGCTCGCGGCGCAGTTGCCGTACAACCTGATCGGCAGCGCGGATGCTGCGAGTGCGGGAGGGCAGTCCGCGACCGGCGGCGAGGAAGTGCGCCGCACCGTCTGCACGCACTGCTCGGTCGGCTGTGCGATCGACGCGATCGTGAAGAACGGCGTGTGGGTGCGCCAGGAGCCGGTGTTCGACTCGCCGATCAACCTCGGTGCGCACTGCGCGAAAGGCGCGTCGGTGCGCGAGCACGGCCACGGCGAGCACCGGCTGAAATACCCGATGAAGCTCGTCGACGGCAAATACCAGAAGATCAGCTGGGAGCAGGCGATAAACGAGGTCGGCGACCGGCTGCTGAAGATCCGCGAGGAGTCCGGCCCCGACGCGGTGTACTGGATCGGATCGAGCAAGCACAGCAACGAGCAGTCCTACCTGATGCGCAAGTTCGTGTCCTTCTTCGGCACGAACAACATGGACCACCAGGCGCGCATCTGTCACTCCACCACCGTCGCCGGCGTCGCCAACACCTGGGGCTACGGCGCGATGACGAACTCCTACAACGACATGCAGAACGCGCGAGCGATGCTGTTCATCGGCTCGAACGCCGCCGAAGCGCACCCGGTGTCGCTGCTGCACATCCTGCATGCGAAGGAGACCGGCGCGAAGATGATCGTCGTCGACCCGCGCTTCACGCGCACCGCGGCGAAAGCAGATTATTACGCGCGCATCCGCTCGGGCACCGACATCCCGTTCATCTGGGGCATGCTGTACCACATTTTCGAGAACGGTTGGGAAGACCGGGAATACATCCGCCAGCGCGTCTACGGCCTCGACAAGGTGCGCGAGGAAGTCATGAAATGGACGCCGGACAAGGTGCTCGAAGTCACCGGCATCGCGGAGGAGCAGGTCTACACGATCGCCGAGACGCTCGCCAAGAACCGCCCGTCGACGGTCGTGTGGTGCATGGGACAGACGCAGCACACGGTCGGCAACGCGAACGTGCGCGCGATGTGCATCCTGCAGCTGGTGCTCGGCAACGTCGGCATCGCGGGCGGCGGCACGAACATTTTCCGCGGCCACGACAACGTGCAGGGCGCGACCGACGTCGGCCCGAACCCCGATTCGCTGCCCGGCTACTACGGGCTCGCCGCGGGTTCGTGGCAGCACTGGTGCCGCGTCTGGGGCATCGACTACGAGTGGGTCAAGGGCCGCTACGCGTCCGAAGAGCTGATGACGAAGTCCGGCATCACGGTGTCGCGCTGGATCGATGGCGTGCTCGAGAACCCCGAGGCGATCGACCAGCCGGGCGGCAACCTGCGCGCGGTCGTCTACTGGGGCCATGCGCCGAACTCGCAGACGCGCGGCGCCGAGATGGTCGAGGCGATGAAGAAGCTCGACACGCTCGTCGTCATCGACCCGTACCCGTCGGCGACCGCATCGATGGCCGCGATGGTCAGGAAGGACGGCGTGTATCTGCTGCCGGCCGCGACGCAGTTCGAGACCTCGGGCTCGGCGACCGCGTCGAACCGTTCGCTGCAGTGGCGCGAGAAAGTCATCGAGCCGCTGTTCGAATCGAAGCCCGACCACACCATCATGTACGCGTTCGCGAGGAAATTCGGCTTCGCCGACGAGCTCGTGAAGAACATCAAGCTCGTCAAGGACAAGCAGGGCTGGGACGAGCCGGAGCCGGAGGACATCCTGCGCGAGATCAACCGCGGCACGTGGACGATCGGCTACACCGGCCAGTCGCCCGAGCGGCTGAAGCTGCACATGCAGAACATGCACACATTCGACGTGAAGACCTTGCGCGCCAACGGCGGACCGTGCGATGGCGAGTATTTCGGGCTGCCCTGGCCGTGCTACGGGAACCCGGAGTTGAAGCATCCCGGCACGCCGAACCTGTACGACACCTCCAAGCACGTCATGGAAGGCGGCGGCAACTTCCGCGCGAACTTCGGCGTCGAGCGGGACGGCGTGTCGCTGCTCGCCGAGGACGGCTCGGCGTCAAAAGGCGCCGAACTGCAGATGGGTTATCCGGAGTTCGACGGCGTGCTCTTGAAGAAGCTCGGCTGGTGGGACGAGCTCACCGACGCCGAGAAGACCGCGGCCGAAGGCAGGAACTGGAAGACGGATCTGTCGGGCGGCATCATCCGCGTCGCGATGCAGAACCACGGCATGCACCCGTTCGGCAACGCGAAGGCGCGCGCGCTGGTGTGGAACTTCCCCGACCCGGTGCCACTGCACCGCGAGCCGATCTACTCGCCGCGGCCGGATTTGGTCGAGAAGTACCCGACGCACGACGACAAGATGAAGTTCTGGCGCCTGCCGACGCTGTACAAGACGCTGCAGGACAAGGTCCGCGACATCTCGAAGGAATACCCGCTGATCATGACTTCGGGGCGGCTCGTCGAATACGAAGGCGGCGGCGAGGAGACGCGCTCGAACCCGTGGCTCGCCGAGCTGCAGCAGGAGATGTTCGCCGAGGTGAACCCGAAGGACGCCAACGACGCGGGTTTTCGCAACGGCGACTACATCTGGGTCGAGTCGCCGACCAAGGCGAAGCTGAAGGTGCGGGCGCAGGTCACGCAGCGCGTCGCGCCCGGCACGGTGTTCCTGCCGTTCCACTTCTCCGGCTGGTGGCAGGGCCGCGACATGCTTGAGTACTACCCGGAGGGCGCGGCGCCGATCGTGCGCGGCGAAGCGGTCAACACCGCGACGACCTACGGCTACGACTCGGTGACGATGATGCAGGAAACCAAGACGACGCTGTGCCGCGTAGCCAAAGCCTGATGGGGAGGGGAAGAAGATGGCACGCATGAAATTCCTGTGTGACGCCGAGCGCTGCATCGAGTGCAACGGCTGCGTCACCGCCTGCAAGAACGAGCATGAGGTGCCGTGGGGCGTCAATCGCCGCCGCGTCGTGACGATCAACGACGGTGTGCCGGGCGAGCGCTCGATGTCGGTCGCGTGCATGCACTGCTCGGACGCGCCGTGCATCGCGGTGTGCCCGACCAACGTGATCTACCACACCGAGGAAGGCGTCGTGCTGCACGACAAGGACGGCTGCATCGGCTGCGGCTACTGCTTCTACGCCTGTCCGTTCGGCGCGCCGCAGTTCCCGAACGGCCCGGCGGCGTTCGGCGCGCGCGGCAAGATGGACAAATGTACGTTCTGCGCCGGCGGTCCGGAAGAAAACCACTCCGACGCCGAGTTCGAGAAATACGGCCGCAACCGGCTCGCCCAGGGCAAGTTGCCGCTGTGCGCCGAGATGTGCTCGACGAAAGCACTGCTCGCCGGCGACGCGGCCGAGCTTTCCGACATCTTCCGCGAACGCGCGCTGCGGCGCGGCAAAGGGTTCGAGGCGTGGGGCTGGATGACGGCGTATGGCAAGGACAAGGAGGAAGCGAAATGAAACCGCGTTTTCCGATCGGTCTGCCGGCAGCCGCGGCGGCGCTCCTGCTGCTGGCCGGCTGCAGCGAAGAGCCGCAGGTCGTGCAGTACGAGCAGGGCAGGTACCAGGGCAAGGCCGATGCGCGGCCGTGGGAGGGCGGCGCGTTCAACGGCGACAAGACGGCCTGGGAGCGCGCGCTGCACGACCGCGTCCGCAGCCAGAACGAATACCAGCGGGTCGAGTGAGGAGAGCGCGATGAGCACGAGCCTGATGCGGCGCGGCGACCGGGGTCTGCTGCTGGCGCTCGCGCTGTGGCTGCTGGCGCTGGCTGCGCCGCCGGTGCTGGCGCAAGCCGAGCCGGGCGGCGAACCGGTGCAACGCCAGCTGCGCGAACAGACCCGTCAGCGCGGACAGCTCCAGCAGGGCGAAGAGATCCAGCAGGGCGAAGAGATCCAGCAGGGCGAAGAGATCCAGCAAAGTGAACAAGTCCGGCAGGGCGAACAGGCCGGGCAACGTGAACAGACCCGGCAGCGCGAGCGGGAGCGGGCCGGACCGCTGAACGACGCACCGATGTGGCGCCAGGCGCGCTCCGGCGAGGCGTTCTTCACGACGGTGCGCGGCCCGGAGACCGGCGTGCTGATCCAGGACGAAGGCAACACCTGGCGCCAGATGCGCAACGGCCCGATCAAGCAGTACGGCGGCGTCCTGCTGCTGGTCGTGCCGCTCGCGATCGGGGTGTTCTACGCCGTGAAGGGCATGATCAGGCTGCACGCCGCGCCGACCGGCCGCCGCATCGAGCGCTTCAGCGTGTTCGAGCGCGTCGTCCATTGGGGCACCGCGATCACCTTCGTGCTGCTCGCCGTCACCGGGCTCGCGATCCTGTTCGGCAAGCACCTCGTCGCCCCGCTGCTCGGGCACGACGCGCTCGGCGTGCTGCTCGTCGTCGGCAAGAACATCCACAACTACATCGGGCCGGTGTTCCTCGCGTTCACCGTGCTGATGATCCTCGCCTTCGCCCGCGACAACCTCTGGCATGCGAGCGATCGTGTCTGGATCCGCAAGGCGGGCGGCTTGATCAGCGGTGAACACGTGCCGTCGGGGCGCTTCAATTTCGGCGAGAAGGCGTGGTTTTGGGGCGGCGTTGCGGTTCTCGGCCTGATCGTCGCCGGCTCCGGGCTGGTGCTGGATTTCCCGAACTTCGGCCAGCTCCGCGCGACGATGCAATGGGCGAACGTCATCCATGCGACCGCGTCGATCCTGCTGATCGCGCTGTCGCTCGGCCACATCTACCTCGGCACGATCGGCCTGGAAGGCGCGTACCGGGCGATGCGGACGGGCTACGTCGACGAGACCTGGGCGAAGGAGCACCACGCGCTGTGGTATGAGGACGCGAAGGCCGGCAAGCCGCGCCATTCCTGAGTCACGAGGTAGCGCGGGGACGCCGTCAGGCTCCGCGCGATACCTGATTCCCGTCTTTCCCATCCGCCGCATTCGCGGCTAGACTAGGTCCGCCATGACTTCGTCACCACGTCATGCCCCGTGACCCGAAAGCCCCAATCCAAGCAGAGGAGAGATCGATGAGCAAAGTTACCCTGGGTGGCAATCCGATCGAGGTCGCCGGCAAGTTCCCGCAGCCGGGCGATACCGCGCCGCCGCTGTCGCTGGTCGGCGCCGACCTCGCCGACGTCACGCTCGACAAGTACGCCGGCAAGCGCAAGGTGCTGAACATCGTGCCGAGCCTCGACACGCCGACTTGCGCGACGTCCACCCGCAAGTTCAACGCCGAAGCGGGCAAGCTCGACAACACTGTCGTGCTGGTGATTTCGGGTGATCTGCCGTTTGCCGCGAAG
This sequence comes from Aromatoleum bremense, assembly GCF_017894365.1. Lineage (NCBI taxonomy): Bacteria > Pseudomonadati > Pseudomonadota > Betaproteobacteria > Rhodocyclales > Rhodocyclaceae > Aromatoleum > Aromatoleum bremense. The sequence goes on along the minus strand of NZ_CP059467.1, from coordinate 1,890,219 downwards.
CGCTTCTGCGTCGCCGAAGGCCTCGACAACGTCGTCACGCTGTCGACGCTGCGCGGGCGCGAGTTTCTGAGCGACTACGGCGTCGAGATCGCGTCGGGGCCGTTGCAGGGGCTTGCCGCGCGCGCCGTCGTCGTGCTCGACGAGAACAACCGCGTGCTGCATTCGCAGCTCGTCGGCGAGATCAAGGACGAGCCGGACTATGCCGCAGCGCTCGCCGCGCTGAAGTAGTCGTCAGGACGCCCGCCGGCGGCCGCGCAGCGGCAGCAGCCCGACGAGCGCGATTGCCGCGAACGCGGCGCCGGCGACAAAGGTCGTACCGGAGCCGTAGGCATCCCACAGCGCGCCGGCGATGACGCTCGCGGCGAGCAGCGCGAGCCCCCCGACGAGGTTGAACAGGCCGAACGCGGTGCCGCGCAGCGCGGCCGGTGCCGCGTCCGCGACCAGCGCCGCGAGCAGCCCCTGCGTCATCCCCATGTGCAGTCCCCACAGCACGAGCCCGAGCGCAAGCCCGGCGAGGCCGTCGACGAGGCCGAACGCGAGGTCGGCGGCCACCAGCAGCGCGAAGCCGAGCGCGAGCAGCCGCGGGCGGTCGAAGCGGTCGGCGAGCACGCCGGCCGGGTACGACGACAGCGCGTAGACGACGTTCATCAGCACGAGCACGAACGGCACGAGGGTCGCCGCGACGCCGATCTCCTGCGCACGCAGCACGAGGAAGGCCTCGCTGAAGCGCGCGAGCGTGAAGACCGCCGACAGCGCGACGGTCCACCAGTATTCGGCCGGCAGGCGCCGCAGCTCGGCGGCCGACAGCGGCTTGCGGACGGCATGGGCCCCGGCGGGTCGCGGCGCGTCGTGCACCGCGAACACGATCAGCGCGAACGCGCCGAAGGCCGGCACGACCGCGACCCAGAACACCAGCGGGATGTTCTCGGACGTCAGCCACATCAGCCCGACCGCGAGCAGCGGGCCGAGGAACGCGCCGACGGTGTCGAGCGATTGCCGCAGCCCGAACGCGGCACCGCGCAGCTTCGGCGGGGCGAGGTCGGCGATCAGCGCGTCGCGCGGCGCCCCGCGGATGCCCTTGCCGATGCGATCGACGAAGCGTGCCGCGACGACCCAGCCGAGCGTTTCGGCGAGCGGGAACACCGGTTTCGTGAACGCTGCGAGCCCGTAGCCGATCGCCGCGAGCAGCTTGCGGCGGCCGAGCCAGTCGGACAGCGCGCCGGAGAACACCTTCGTGATCGACGCGGTCGCTTCAGCGATCCCTTCGATGAAGCCGACCGCGAGCGTCGAGGCGCCGAGCGTCGTCACGAGGTATATCGGCAGCAGCGCGTGGATCATCTCCGACGACACGTCCATCAGCATCGAGACGAAGCCCAGCGCCCAGATGCCGGGAGGAATGCGGCGCACCGCTTCCGCGCTGGTGCTGTCGCTGCCGCCTGTCGCCATGCCGTCCGGCTCCCTTGCGAGGTGGATGAAACCGTCGGCCGGATTATGCCGCGCAAAGCGCAGCGGCAGCGCCCGCCCCGCGCCGGCGGCGTGCGCGTCGGCTCGCGGCAGACGGTAACAGACTGTTTGGACGACGTTTTTCCGTGGAACAGCGGTGGGAAACACTGTGCTTTCGCGCCGCAACAGCGTAAAATCCTCGCCCTTCCCGCTCGATCGGCCTTTTCGGCGCGCACCCATGCTCTATCCCTCCCGTTTCGACGTCATCGTGGTTGGCGGCGGCCACGCCGGAACCGAGGCCGCCCTCGCGGCCGCACGCATCGGCGCGAAGACGCTGCTCTTGACGCACAACATCGAGACGCTCGGGCAAATGAGCTGCAACCCGTCGATCGGCGGCATCGGCAAGGGCCATCTCGTCAAGGAAGTCGATGCCTTGGGCGGCGCGATGGCGGCGGCCACCGACGAAGGCGGCATCCAGTTCCGCATCCTGAACGCGTCGAAAGGCCCGGCGGTGCGCGCGACGCGCGCGCAGGCCGACCGCGTGCTGTACAAGGCGGCGATCCGCCACCGGCTCGAGAACCAGCCGAACCTGTGGCTGTTCCAGCAGGCGGTCGACGACCTCACCGTCGCCGGCGACCGCGTCACCGGCGTCGTCACGCAGATCGGCCTCGCGTTCGAGGCGTCGGCGGTCGTGCTGACCGCGGGCACCTTCCTCAACGGCCTGATCCATGTCGGCCTCGACCACTACTCGGCCGGACGCGCGGGCGATCCGCCGGCGATCTCGCTCGGCCGGCGGCTGAAGGAACTCGCGCTGCCGCAGGGGCGGCTGAAGACCGGTACGCCGCCGCGGCTCGACGGGCGCTCGATCGACTTCTTGGTGATGCAGGAGCAGCCCGGTGACGACCCAGTGCCGGTGTTCAGCTTCCTCGGCAAGGCCTCCCAGCACCCGGAGCAGCTGCCGTGCTGGATCACGCACACCAACGAGCGCACGCACGACATCATCCGTGCGAACCTCGACCGCTCGCCGATGTACTCCGGCGTCATCGAAGGGGTCGGGCCGCGCTACTGCCCGTCGATCGAGGACAAGATCCACCGCTTCGCCGACAAGACCAGCCACAATATCTTCCTCGAACCCGAAGGGCTGACGACCAACGAGATCTACCCGAACGGCATCTCGACGTCGCTGCCGTTCGACGTGCAGCTCGCCGTCGTGCGCTCGATCCGCGGCCTCGAGAACGCGTTTATCCTGCGTCCCGGCTACGCGATCGAGTACGACTACTTCGACCCGCGCAACCTCAAGAGCAGCCTCGAGACGAAGAGCTTCCACGGGCTTTTCTTCGCCGGCCAGATCAACGGCACCACCGGCTACGAGGAGGCGGCCGCGCAGGGCCTCTTGGCCGGCGCGAACGCCGCGCTGCAGGTGCTCGGGCGCGAGGCGTGGTGTCCGCGCCGCGACGAGGCGTATCTGGGCGTGCTCGTCGATGACCTCATCACGCGCGGCGTCTCGGAGCCGTACCGCATGTTCACGTCGCGCGCCGAATATCGCCTCTCGCTGCGCGAGGACAACGCCGACCTGCGCCTGACCGAAAAGGGCCGCGAGCTGGGCCTCGTCGATGATGTGCGCTGGGCCGCGTTCTGCACCAAGCGCGAGGCGATCGAGCGCGAGACCGCCCGGTTGAGAGCGACCTGGGCGCATCCGGCGCGCGTGCCGGCTGCGGACGCCGAGCGCGTCGTCGGCAAGGCGCTCGAGCGCGAATACCGCTTCTTCGAGTTGCTGCGCCGGCCGAACACGCGCTACGCGGACCTGATGAATCTTCCCGGCGCGCCGGAAAACCCCGAGACCGACCCGCAAGTCATCGAGCAGATCGAGATCGCGGCGAAATACCAGGGCTACATCGACCGCCAGCAGGGCGAGGTCGCGAAGCAGCTGCAGGCCGAATCGACGCTGCTGCCGGCCGATCTCGACTACAGCCGGGTGCGCGGCCTGTCGAAGGAAGTGCAGCAGAAGCTGAACCTGCACAAGCCTGAGACGCTCGGCCAGGCCGGGCGCATCCAGGGTGTGACGCCGGCGGCGATTTCGCTGCTGATGGTGTGGCTCAAGCGCCGCGAACTGGCCGCGGCGGCGGGTGCGGACGACGCCGGAACGCCGTCGACGGACGGCGCGGGCGCGCCACGGATGCGTTCGGTATGAGCGCTGTGAGTCTGGAGCAGGGCCTCGCGGCGCTGGGCCTGCACCTTTCGCCGGCAACGCAGGCGCGGCTCGCCGCGTTCGCCGCGCTGCTGCAGAAGTGGAACCGGGTGTACAACCTCACGTCGATCCGCGACGCCGGGCAAGTCGTCACGCACCACCTGCTCGATTCGCTCGCGGTGCTGCCGCATCTGGGCGGCATCGCAACGCTCGCCGACGTCGGCTCGGGCGGCGGCCTGCCGGGAATTCCGCTCGCGCTTGCCGCGCCGGATTGCCATCCCGCCTTCGCCGTGACGTCGATCGAGACCGTCAACAAGAAGGCGAGCTTCCAGCAGCAGGCGAAGATCGAACTCGGGCTGGCGAACTTCACGGTCGTGAACGAACGCGTCGAAAACGTCCGGCCGGAGGCAAAGTTCGACGCGGTGATCTCGCGCGCCTTCTCCGAACTGTCGGATTTCGTCGGCCTGACCGCGCATCTCTTGCGCCCCGGCGGACATTTTTTCGCGATGAAGGGCGTGTATCCTCGCGACGAGATCGCGCGCCTGCCGGCGGGTTTCCGCGTCGTCGAAGTGCACCCGCTGACGGTGCCGGGGCTCGGCGCCGAACGACACCTGATCATCCTCGAAAGGAACTGAATGGCCCGAATCTTCTGCGTTGCAAACCAGAAAGGCGGCGTCGGCAAGACGACGACCTGCATCAACCTCGCCGCCGCACTCGCCCAGGCGGGCCAGCGCACGCTGCTCATCGACCTCGATCCGCAGGGCAACGCGACGATGGGCAGCGGTGTCGACAAGCGGGCCGTGGCGAAGTCGGTGTACCACGTGCTCGTCGGCCTCGCGACGCTCGACGAAGCGCGTGTCGCGTCGCCTTCGGGCGGCTACGATGTGCTGCCGGCGAACCGCGACCTCGCCGGCGCCGAAGTCGAACTCGTCGGCCTCGAACGGCGCGAGAACCGCCTGCGCGACGCGCTCAGGGACTTCGACGCCGACTACGACCTGGTCCTGATCGACTGCCCGCCGTCGCTGTCGATGCTGACGTTGAACGGTCTGTGCGCGGCCCACGGCGTCATCATCCCGATGCAATGCGAGTATTTCGCGCTCGAAGGCCTGTCCGACCTCGTCAACACGATCAAGAAAGTGCATTCGAACCTGAATCGCGAGCTGGGCATCACCGGCCTGCTGCGCGTCATGTTCGATGCGCGGATGACGCTGCAGCAGCAGGTTTCCGCGCAGCTCGAGAGCCATTTCGGCGACAAGGTGTTCCGCGCGATCGTGCCGCGCAACGTGCGCCTGGCCGAAGCGCCAAGCCACGGCATGCCGGGCGTCGTGTTCGACAAGGCAGCCAAAGGGACGCAGGCCTACATGGCCTTCGCCCAGGAAATGATCGAACGGGTGAACGCCCGGTGATCCGCTACAAACTCCTCAGGCAAAGCTCATGACCCGATCCAGACTCAAAGGCCTCGGCCGCGGCCTCGACGCGCTGCTCGCCGGGAACCAGGACGACGACGCCGAGCGCGGCGAACTGCAGGCGCTCGCGGTCGGCGACCTGCGGCCCGGCAAGTACCAGCCGCGCACGCGCATGGATCCGGGCTCGCTCGAGGAGCTCGCGGCGTCGATCAAGGCGCAGGGTGTGATGCAGCCGATCCTCGTGCGGCCGGTCAACGGCTCGGCGTACGAGATCATCGCCGGCGAGCGGCGCTGGCGCGCGGCGCAGATCGCCGAGCTCGCCGATGTGCCATGCCTGGTGCGCGAGATCCCGGACGAAGCGGCGCTGGCGATGTCGCTGATCGAGAACATCCAGCGCGAGGACCTCAACCCGCTCGAGGAAGCGGGCGGCATCCAGCGCCTCATCGACGAGTTCGGCATGACGCACCAGCAGGCGGCCGATGCGGTCGGGCGTTCGCGGCCGGCGGCGTCGAACCTGCTGCGTCTGCTGAATCTCGCCCGCCCGGTGCAGGAGCTGCTGATGGCCGGCGACATCGACATGGGCCATGCGCGCGCGATGCTGCCGCTCGACGGCGCCGGCCAGATCCAGCTTGCGAACCACGTCGCGGCGCGCGGGCTGTCGGTGCGCGACACCGAGCGCCTTGTGCAGCAGAGCCTGAATCCGCGGCAGAAGAAGGCCGAACGCGAGCCCGATCGCGACCTGCTGCGGATCGAAGAGGAAATCGCCGACGTGCTCGGCGCGACCGTCAGGATCAAGGCGAACAAGAAAGGCGCCGGCGAAGTGACGATCCGTTTCGGCAGCCTCGACCAGCTCGACGGACTGCTCGAGAGCCTCGGCACGTCGAAGAGAGGGGGGTAGGCGATCGACCGGCCGGTCGGGGTCGGAGGCGCAGCGAGACGGCTCCGCATTGACTTGCTTGCGGTGTGTACCAGAATGACATGGGCACGGCTCGCGCCCCGAAGCGGCAGACGGGGACGCCTCGATCGGCAGGGAGGACGGCGATGATCTTCCGGCAGCTCTTCGAACCGCTGTCGAGCACCTACACTTACCTGCTCGGCTGCGAGGATACCGGCGCGGCCGTGCTGATCGACCCGGTCGTCAATGCGATCGAGCGCGACCTCGCGCTGATCGCCGCGCTGCGGCTGCGGCTCGAACTCACGCTCGACACGCACATCCACGCAGACCATATCACTGCGGCGCGCCACCTGAAGGAGCGCGTCGGCAGCCGCATCGCCGCACCCGCGATCGACCGGCTGCCGTGCGTCGAGGTGCCGGTCGAAGAGGGCCGGCCGGTCGCGGTCGGCAGCGTCCGGCTTGCGCCGCTGCACACCCCCGGCCACACCGACGGCCACTTCGCCTACGTGTGCGGCGACCGGGTCTTCACCGGCGACGCGCTGCTGATCGACGGCTGCGGCCGCACCGATTTCCAGAGCGGCGACGCGGCAGCCTTGTACCGCAGCGTGCGCGAGAAGCTGTTCACGCTGCCCGACGAGCACCTCGTCTATCCGGCGCACGACTACCAGGGCCGCCGCGTGTCGTCGATCGCGCAGGAACGCGCCCGCAACCCGCGCCTCGGCGGCGAGCGCACGCTCGACGAGTTCCGCCGCATCATGGCCGAGCTGAAACTGCCCTACCCGAAGTTCATCGACTACGCCGTGCCCGGCAATCGCGAGTGCGGCGTCTGTCCGCAGGGCCTGCCCGATGAACTCAAGGCCTACTGCGGGCGCATGACCGAAAGCCGGCAAGGCTGACCGTCGCCGGCTGCGCGCCCCAAGGCTCCCGGCCGGCCGGTGCACGCCGAAGGGCGGCCGTGCCGCCGTATCCCGCACTCCCCGCCCTTCCCGCAACTCCTGCAGCCCCGGCGCGCTCCGGTCGATGGCGGCCGTGCCCTCTTTGCTGCAGTCCGAAAAACCCCTTGACTTCCCCTCCTTGAAGGCCACAATACCATCCATATGGATGTCAAGGAGATGGTAATGAGCGTGCATGAGCTGCGCCCGAAGGCGGGAGAGACCACCGAGAAGATCACGATCAATCTCGGGGTCGTCGACCTCGGGCAGATCGATCTGCTGGTACAGGAGGGCTTTTATTCGAACCGCACCGACTTCATCCGTACGGCGATCCGCAACCAGCTGGTCACGCATAACGAAGTGATCCGCGCCACGGTCGCCCGCAAGGCCTTCGTCCTCGGCCTGCAGCACTACACGCGCCGTGATCTCGAGGCGGTGCAGGCGGCCGGCGAGCGGCTCGACATCCAGGTGCTGGGGCTGGCGAGCATCGCCGCCGACGTGCCGCCCGAACTCGCGCTCGCGACGATCGAATCGATCGTCGTGCTCGGCGCCCTGCATGCCAGCGCAGCGGTCAAGGCCGCGCTGGCAGACCGAATCAGGTGACCGCATTCGCGGTCCGCAAGGAGATTCAACCCATGAATGCCAGACTCAACCCCAATCTGCTCAACCCCGACCTGCTCGAAGCCACGCGGCTGACGCGTGCCGGTCAGCTGCTCGAAGCGACCGCGCTGATCCAGCGCGCCCTCGGCGGGCGGTTCGCGCCGCCGCCTGCCGCCGATGCGGCAGCCCCCGATACGCCGGCCGCGGACCGGGCAGCGGAGCCGCCGCTCGAAGGCAGCTGCCGCGTCATCGACATCGGCCCGTTCGTCGCCGACCCCGAGCCGCAGCCCGCGCAGCGGGATCATGCCGACACGACCGCCAAAGCCGGCGCGCCGGCGGCAGAAGCTGTTGTCTCGCCGCTGGCTTCGCGCCTGGGCGCTGCGCTGCGCGACAAACTGTTCAAGTTTCGCGGCGCGGTCCCGGCGTTCGAGCCGATCGTCCCCGGCGCCGCGCCCGAAACCGTGCCGGACGGCGCGCGCTTCATCAGCGGCTCCTACACGAACGCCGCCGGCACGCGCTGCTACAAGCTGTATGTGCCGAGCAACTATGGCGGCGAGCCGGTGCCGCTGGTCGTCATGCTGCATGGCTGCACGCAGAACCCGGACGATTTTGCCGCCGGCACGCGCATGAACGAGCTGGCCGAGCAGGAGCCTTGCCTCGTGCTCTATCCGGCGCAATCGGCGGGGGCGAACGGGTCGAAATGCTGGAACTGGTTCAAGCCTTCGGACCAGCGCGCGGGGCAGGGCGAGCCGTCGCTGATCGCCGGGATGACGCGCGAAATCGCCGCAAGCCACAACGTCGATCGGCAACGCATCTACATCGCAGGCCTGTCGGCGGGCGGCGCGATGGCGACGACGATGGCGGCGACCTACCCGGATCTCTACGCCGCTGCCGGCATCCATTCGGGCCTGCCGCATGCGGCCGCGCACGATCTGCCGTCGGCGCTCGCCGCGATGCAGCAGGGAAGCGCGCGCGCGGCCGGTATCCGGGCGACGGGCGCCGGGACGAGCTGGGAAATGCCTCACCCGGTGCCGGTCATCGTCTTCCACGGCGACCGCGACACGACGGTCCATCCGCGCAACGGCGAGCAGGTGATCGTGCAGTTTGCGCCCGCGGGGGTGCGCACCGGATCAATCGGCGTGGGGTCGAAGCCGCGTGCGAGCATCGAACGGGGCCAGGTGCCGAACGGGCGCGCCTACACCCGGACCACATACCACCACCCGAACGGCTCGCCGCACGTCGAGCAATGGACGGTGCATGGCGCCGGCCACGCGTGGTCCGGCGGCAGCTCCCGCGGTTCCTACACCGACCCGCAGGGTCCGGACGCGGCGAAGGAAATGCTGCGCTTTTTCCTCGCCCATCCGGCCGGCAAAGCGGCGCCGGAGCCGGGACGTTCGGTGTAATCGACAACCGGGCGCTCGCAAGCCCGGCCCATGCCGGCAATGGGCCGACTCGCGAATGGCAGCGTGCGGCGCGTGAGCCGGCAGGATGTTCACCCGCCCGGCGCGCCGCCGCTGACGCGCTCCGGCCAGGTGCTTATTCGGCGTCGGTGACTTCCTGTTTGCGCGGACGGCGACTGCGCGAAGCGGGCTTGCGCGCCGCCTTGACGACCGTTTCGGTCGTCGCTGCGGGAGCATGCGATTCCGCGGGGAGCGGGCTTTCGATCGGCACGCCAGCTTCCGCAGGGGCTTCGGCGATCGGCGGCACGAGCGCTTCGGTCTTCTTTGCTGCAGGCTTGCGCGGGCCGCGTCCCTTGCGCCGTGCTTCCGGCTCGCGATGCGCTTCCACCTGCACCGGGGTTTCATCCGCGATAGCCGATTCGGTCAATTCCTGCGCCGGGATCGTCGCAGGTTCTTCGGCCACGATGAGCGGCGGCTGCGCGGCGAACGGCTGTGCCTGCACCGGCGCCGGAGGCGTTTCCGGCTCTGCGGCCTCCTGCGCCAAGGCCGGCGCCGCCGCTGGCTTTACGGCTGGCTTGCGACCGCTGCGCGTCCGGCGCCGCGGCTCGTGCTGGACGGCCGGCTCCTCGACGGCAGGGGGCTCAACGGCGGGCGCTTCGGCGACGGCGGGTTCGGCGACGACGTCGGGCGAGACCGGCACTTCGAGCGATGCGGTGGCGGCCGGCTTGCGGCCTCCCCGCCCGCGTCGCGACTCGTGCCTGCCGGCGCTCGCCGGGGCGCGCGCCTCGGGGACGACCTCGACGACGACCGGCGCCGGCTCGGCCCCCGCCTCATGGGCTGCAGCGGTCCCGTTGCTGCGATAGACGTAGGCCCCGGACTTCTCGTCGCGGCCGAATTCGAGCAGGCCGCGCGCCTGCGCTTCTTCGAGCAGGTTGCCGAACGCGCGGAAGCCGTAGTACGACTCGTTGAACCCGGGTTTGCGGCGCTTGATCGCTTCCTTGAGCATCGACGCCCAGATCTTGCCGCTGTCGCCGCGTTCGGCGACGAGCGCGTCGAAGGTGTCGACGGCGAGTTCGATCGCCTGCGTCTTGCGTGCTTCCTGCTCTTCCTTGCGGCCTTTTTCCTCGTCGGGCGAGCGCTTCGCCGCCGGCTGCGCTTCCCGCGTGTCGCGCTTGGCCGCCGCACGCTGGCTCTCGCGCACCAGATCGTCGTAGAAGATGAATTCGTCGCAGTTCGCGATCAAGAGGTCCGACGTCGATTGCTTGACGCCGACGCCGATCACCTGTTTCGCGTTCTCGCGCAGCTTCGATACCAGCGGCGAGAAGTCGGAGTCGCCGCTGATGATGACGAAGGTATTGACGTGGGATTTCGTGTAGCACAGGTCGAGCGCATCGACGACGAGCCGGATGTCGGCCGAGTTCTTGCCCGACTGGCGCACGTGCGGGATCTCGATCAGCTCGAAGTTCGCCTCGTGCATCGTCGCCTTGAAGCCTTTGTAGCGGTCCCAGTCGCAATACGCCTTCTTGACGACGATGCTGCCCTTGAGCAGCAGGCGCTCGAGCACGCGCTTGATGTCGAACTTCTCGTAATTGGCGTCGCGCACCCCGAGCGCGACGTTCTCGAAGTCGCAGAACAACGCCATGCTGGCGGTTTCGTGCGGTGATGCCATGATGTTCTCCAGTGAAGCCCGTGGCGGTACGGTGATAAACGCCGTTTTCGCGATTATCTCCGAACCGGGCCCGCGTGGTGACGGCGATCGCCCGCGGGCCGGCAGTGTGGCGCAGCCGGAGGGTTGCGTCGGCCGTGACGCGCGCCTGCAGGCGCTCAGCGGCTGCGCGTCATCCGGCGGCGGCCGCGCGCGCGATGATGCGGTGAAAGTCTTCCGCCGGCATCGCCCGTCCGAACAGGAAACCCTGCCCCGACCTGCAGCCCTGGGCGACGAGGAATTCGCGCTGTGCCGGAGTTTCGACGCCCTCGGCGAGCAGCGACAGGCGCAGGCTGCGCGCCATCGCGATGATCGCCTGGACGATCGCGGTGTCGTCGCCATCCGCCGGAATACCCTGAATGAATGAACGGTCGATCTTCAGCGTGTCGATCGGGAAGCGCTTGAGATAGGACAGCGATGAATAACCGGTGCCGAAATCGTCGATCGCCAGCGCGATGCCCTGGCGGCGCAGGCCGGCGAGGGTCGCGACGCTGCCGTCCGCATCGGCCATCGCGACGCTCTCGGTGATCTCCAGTTCGAGCTGTGCGGCGTGGGCGCCGGTCTCGGCGAGGATGTCGCAGACCTGTTCGACGAGATCGTGCTGGCGGAACTGGTGTCCCGACAGATTCACCGCCACCTTCAGGTCCGGCCGCCCCGCTTCGCGCCACCGCGTGCTCTGCCGGCACGCGGCGCGCAGGACTTGCTCGCCGAGCGGCACGATCAGGCCGGTCTCCTCGGCCACCGCGATGAATTCGCCCGGCAGCAGCAGGCCGCGCTCGGGATGGCGCCAGCGTACCAGCGCTTCGGCGCCGGTCAGCGCGCCCGTCGCGAGGTCCACCTGCGGCTGGTAATGGGCTTCCAGTTCGCCGCCGGCGAGCGCACGGCGCAGTTCGCTTTCGACGGTCAGCCGGCGCCGGGCGTGGTGGTCCATCTCCGGCCCGTAGAAGCAGTAGTTGTTGCGGCCGCGTTCCTTCGCGCGGTACATCGCGATGTCGGCGTTCTTGAGCAGCGTTTCCGGGTCGCGCCCGTCGCGCGGTGCCAGTGCGACGCCGATGCTTGCCGACAGCGGCAGTTCGAGGGAGCCGATACGCACGCTTTCGGACAGCCGGTCACGCAGCTTGGCTGCGAGGCGTGCCGCGTCCTCGACGCTGGCGAGGTCTTCCAGCAGGACCACGAACTCGTCGCCACCCAACCGCGCGACGGTATCACCGGCCCGCAGGCAGGCCGACACACGGTTCGCCACTTCACGGATCAGGGCGTCACCGACGGGGTGGCCGTAACTGTCGTTCACCAGTTTGAAGCGGTCGAGGTCGAGGAACATCACCGCGGTCAGCCGCCCGCGGCTGCGGGCGATGGCGTGGGTGATGCGGTCGTTGAGCAGGTTGCGGTTGGGCAGCCCGGTGAGGGCGTCGTGGCTCGCCTGGTGGATCAGGCGTTTTTCGGCGCGGGTGCGGGCGGTGACGTCGTTCAGCACGCCGATGAAATGCGTCACGTCGCCCGATTCGTTCTCGACCGGCGCGAGAAACAGTTCTACTGATTGCTGCGCGCCGTTCTCCCGTTCCAGGTTCAGCACGGTGTAGCCTTCGGTGCCGCGACTGATCGCCTGGCAGATGTCGGTGTAGCCGTTGCACACTTCGCCGGGCACGCCGTCGCGGCAGATGCAGGCCCTGCCAAGGGCGCTGCCTGGGGCGAAACCGAGGATGCGCTCGAACGCCGGATTCACGTAGATCAGCGGGTAGTCGGCGCAGCTGGCGTCGGCGATGAACACGCCGTTGACACTGGATTCGATCGCGCGGTCGCGCAGCGCGATGCTGCGCTTGTCGGCATGGATATAGGTGTCGAGCGTCAGGCACAGGTCGAACACGACGACCTTGAGCAGCGAATCGCAGGCGGCGAGAAACCGGTCGCGCTCGCCGCCGGTCTGGTCCCACAGCGCCGGCAGCATGTCGGCGAGGTACTTGCGGAAAGCCCCGACGTACCATTTCGGTTCGAGGCCGATCTGCGCATGCACGAGCCCGACCTTGAGGCGCCGCTGAACGTAGTCGAAGCCGTATTCGCCCTCGGTCAGCTCGGCGAAATAGCGGTCGTGCGCGGCCTTGAGCCGGCTCACCGCGTTCTCGTCGTGGAGCAGTGCGGCGAGCGGCGCATAACTCCGCAGGTAGTCGTAGAAGGCGTCGGCGAATCCGCGGCGCGCTTCGGCGACGCCCGCGTCCATCGCGCGCAGGCGTACGACGTCCTCTTCGCCGAAATCGAGGAAACGCTTACGCTCGGCGATCTCGACGGCGTCCAACCCCAGCTCGCGGGCCGTATTCTCCATCATCAGCGCGCGGCCCCCGCTTTCTGTCCGAGCATGTCGGCGAGGCCGCCCATCACGGCGAGGTTCGCGGATTCCATCGCCGCGAGCGCGCGCAGCGCTTCGTCGAAGCGGCCCGCGTAGTACAGGCTGATTGCGCTGCGCGCGTGCGTGTGGACTGCGCGGTGCGGGGCTTCGAGCGCGGCGTAGCCGGGCAGGCGGGCGAGGCGCGACTTGCCCTCGCCGTCGTAATACCACTGGCCGAGCCGGCATTCGGTGTGATCCGGCAGATCCTCCGGCCGGACGCGGGAGAGGCCGAGAAACACCTTGTATACTTCGAGCTTCAGCGTGAGTTCTTCGAGGTTCGCGAGCTCGACGTTGGCCAGCAGCGCTGAATCGGCCACGGCGCTTTCGATGCGCTGCGACAGCCCGAGCAGGTGCTGCATGCTGTGCATCGCCTGCTCGCTTTCGTTCGAGAAGCGCGACGCATCCTGGGCGCCCAACTGCATGACGCGGCGCGCGGTCTCGGTCTCGGTCTGGATCGTGCCGACCAGGCCGGTGATTTCGGTGGTCGCGCTCGCCGTGCGCTCGGCGAGCTTCTTGACCTCGTCGGCGACGACGGCGAAGCCCCGGCCCGCATCGCCGGCCCGTGCGGCCTCGATGGCGGCGTTCAGGGCCAGCAGGTTGGTCTGGTCGGCGATCTCCTTGATAAGGCGCACGATGCCGCCGATCTCGCTGGCGCTGCGGTACAGCCCTTCGACGTTGTGCGACGCGTCGCCGATGCGCGTGACCATTTCCTGCAGATTCGTCGCCATGCGCTCGAACGCGACGCGGTTCGCGTCGGACCGTCCGGCCGCTTCGGTGGCCGAGAGCTTCTGGTCGTTGAGCGTCGCGGTCAGGCCGAGAAAGGACTGCCGCACGCCGCCGAGCGACTCGCCGAACGAGCCGAGGTTGCGGAACACCTCGCCGAGGGTGGCGCGCTCCCGCCGCAGTTCCGACAGCTCGGCCGCAAGGGTGGTGCGTTCGGTTTCGACCGCCGCGAGCCTCGCCTGCAGGCGGGCGTTCTCCTCGGCAAGCGCTGTCCGTTGGGTTTCGGCCTGATGAAAGGCTTTCTTGTGGGTCGCAAACAGCATGGCGTTTTTCCGCGATCGAAAAAAATGGGCAATAGCTGAGCAGTCTAGTCAGCTATTGCCGGAGTGTCTTGACCGCGCGCAATAATCGCCCGATGTCCGTGATGGAACGCACAGAGGCGGAATTTGACGTCCGCCCGGCGGAGCGTGCGCGAGTATCGCGAGGGGCGGCATACGTGCGACAAGTCGTCCGCGGCGAGGTCAAAAGGTGTGCGCCTGCATCGGGCGGCGCGGGACTGGAGCGAGGAATGCGGAAACTTTCCGAGTATGTCGAGATGGCGGCCACCGAATACCTGCACGAGACGGGCAGGGTCGAACTCGATCCGCACTGGATCGCCGAGTTCTTCCAGGACCAGGGCGTGCTCGACGACTATCCGCTACTCGATCTCGTCGCGTTCCATGCGCTCGTGCAGAAAGCGCTGGACGTCAAGTCGGAGCGC